>PBYF01000029.1 GCA_002729515.1 Deltaproteobacteria bacterium | reverse complement strand
GGCCGGGACGCCCCGCGAGATGATGGGGACGGATCGTGATGCCCCGCGAGATGATGGGGACGGATCGTGATGCCCCGCGAGATGATGGGGACGGATCGTGATGCCGCGGGGTCCGGCGCATGCGAAGTGGGCGAGGTGACGAGCGCCCGGGTCTTGCCCGCGGCCGGGCCGATCGCGCTCGGCTTCGTTCGCGCGACCTGCGCGGACCGGCCCTTTCCCGGTGCCTCCCGCTGAAGGAATCGGGTGCACTCGTCGTCTTCGCCAAGGAGCCGCGGCCCGGCTTCGTGAAGACGCGCATGAGCCCCGCGCTCTCCCCCGAACAGGCGGCGGAACTCTACGCGGTGCTGCTCGAAGACGTGCTGGCGGCGAGCGCCGCGATCGCCGTGCAACTCGGCCTCGAAGCGGTGCTGGCCGTTCACCCCCCCGAAGCGTGCGAAGCGCTGGCGCACCGGGCGCCCGGGGTGTTTCGCGCCGTGGCGCAACGCGGCGCATCGCTGGGAGAGCGCATGGCCTGGGCGGTGACGCAGATGGCGGCGGCCGGCGCGCGGCGCATCCTGCTGCGGGGCAGCGATAGCCCGCTCCTCGGGCTCGACACCGTGGCGGCGGCACTCGCGGCGCTCGAGCGGGCCGACCTGGTGCTGTGTCCGGATCGGGACGGTGGTTATTCGCTGGTGGGGCTTCGCAATCCCGCCCCGGGTCTTTTTGGCCACAGGATGAGCACCGCGAGCGCGCTCGCCGATACCCTCGCGAATGCCAGGAGCGCCGGCCTTTGCGCCGAGCTCCTGTCCCCGGGCTTCGATCTCGATACTGCGGCCGATTTCGCCCTGCTGGCGCGCGCCCGGGGTGCGGCGGCGGCCCGTCTTTGCCCACGCACCCTGTCTTTTCTGGACGCGAGGGGTCTCTGGTAATTCTGGGCTCGGGGGTAGCTGTCTTCGAAACGGCGTGCTAATACCCAGCCAGTCGTTGCTCGGGTCCGAGTGACGCCCCCTTTGAACTACCCCCTTGAACGAGGAACAGTCGTGGATCATGTTTCCACGGCGAAAGATCGTGCCGGTGTGCTTGTTGCCACCGCAGGCAATTTGGTGTAGATGCCACGTGCGATGGCGGGCTTGGGCCCGGCCAATCCGCAGGGGAAAACGGCCGGGGGGTCCGGGAGCAGGGGATCGGGGAGCAGGGTGACGAGCAGGGTGACGGACTGGGCGGAGCCCAGGGGTTCCGAGATCCATTACCCAGCGATTGGTTGAAGAGTTCCGCGTCCGGTCCCGAGAGGGTCCAGGCGTCGCGTCCGGGGGACGCCGGAAGAGTCAGAAGGAAACTAACGAGGAGGGGTATCGCAATGCGATCCAGGTTGAACATCCTCGTCGCAGCTGCGGCCGCCATCTTGGTCGTTCCGCAGTTTGCGACGGCGGGTAGTGTCGAAGACCAACTGCAAGTGATGAATGATCGAATGGGCCAGCTCGAAGATCAGCTCCAGGCCACCCAGGACGAGCTCGATGCGTCCACGGATACAGTGGAGCGGCAGGGGGACGTGATCGAAAAAGCCGGTCTCGCCCGGCAGGCCAAGTCGGGCCTCTCGTCCTTCTACGACCAGGTCCAGATCAGCGGCTGGCTGGCGGTGAGCTATTTCTTCAACGACAACAATCCGGACTCGGCCATCATCGAGGATCAGAACTGGAGCAGAGTCAATGGCTACGGGGTCAACAACACCACCACGGGTTTGGTTGCGCCCTTCCACCCGGACCACAACAGCTTCTCGGTGGACCAGCTCTGGTTCGAGATCGAGAAGCCGGTGACCGAGGAGAGCCGCGGAGGCTTCCGCGCCGACCTCGTCTGGGGGAATACGGCCTCGATTCTCGACTACGGAATCCANCGGNTNTGCGGCTCCNCGGGTGACAACCGCCGGANNGNNTGNANNTCNAANCNNNCGAACACTGCATTGGCGACGAAGCCAGCGACTTCTCGCTCTACCAGGCCTACGTGCAGTACCTGACGCCCTTCGGCCCGACGCTGAAGGCCGGTAAGTTCGGCACGCTGATCGGTTACGAGGTGGCGGGAACCATCTACAACTTCAACGTCACCCGGGGTCTCGTCTACACCGCGCTCCAGCCGATCAACCACTACGGCATCCTGCTCGACGGCCAGACAGACGGCGGCATCGTCTACGGACTGGGCGTGGTGAACGACGCCTCCGACGCAGGCCCGGACTTCAACAACTCGAAGCATATCCTGGCGCGCTTGGGCTGGGCGGGTGAGAAGGCCAGCGTGTTGGCAAATATGCTGTGGGGCAACGAGGAGTACGGCGGCCGTCACGACCCGTTCATCACCGCGGACCTCGTCGCGACGTTCGACCCGATCGAGAGCCTCTCGACCTGGCTGAACTTCACCTACAAGCAGCACATGAGTGGNGGGCCNGACGACNCTTCAATTNCCTACACCGGTGGGAAGCCCGAGGGCTGGGGCGTCGCGGCGGCAGCGCGTTACGCCATCAACGATCGCCTGGGCCTGGCGCTGCGCGGCGAGTTCATCCAGGACAACCGGAACCTCTTCGGGGCGACAGATCGGATGGAGTTCCCGACGGACCTGGATGCATGGGGGTTCACCCTCACCGCGGATTACGCCATCACGGACAACCTGACGCTGAAGGCGGAAGGGCGGTTCGACCGCTTTGACTTCATCAGAAGACCGGACGATCCCCCCACCGACACGGCGGTCTCGGCCGACGGCTCGGGCGGAATCGCCATTCGCGATAATTTCAAGAATCGAAACAATTGGCTGACGGGCGCGGAGCTGGTGTACCAGTTCTGAGTTCTTGAGGCCTGCTCCGGCGCCTGCTGGAGCAAGTTACGCGGGGGCGCGGCGTCGCAGAGGACGCCGCGCCCCGTCTTTTTTTGGCAGCCCCACGGTTCTTGGGTGGCCCCCCACGGGGGCTTCGCTTGCCAAAGTTCTGAGCAGCCGCTGCCCAGCGCCTGCGCAGGTTTTGGGCGGCCGGCGCGCTGGGTCTGCTTGGGCTCTCCGCGGCGGCACGTCGTTTGCTATCTCCTCCGCCCGGTGCCGTGTCGGTCGAACGCGGCTGGCCAGGCCAGAGGGGAGGAGCCCACATGCGCAAGATCGAGGCGATCATCAAGCCCTTCAAGCTCGACGAGGTGAAAGAGGCGCTTCACGGCATCGGCATCCAGGGGATGACGGTGACCGAGGTGAAGGGCTTCGGGCGCCAGAAGGGCCACACGGAGCTTTACCGCGGCGCCGAGTACGTGGTCGATTTTCTCCCGAAGATCAAGATCGAGGTTGCGGTGAGCGCCGAACTCTGCGACAAGGCCGTGCAGGCCATCGTCGAGGCGGCCAATACCGGCCGGATCGGCGACGGCAAGATCTTCGTTCTTCCCGTCGAAGAAGTGATCCGGATCCGCACCGGCGAGCGCGGCGCGGACGCTGTCTGAGTTTTCACCCCCCGGCCCGCGGGCCGTTCGAAGCACGAGGTAGAGATGAGTTCCCCCAAGGAAGTTCTCGCAAATGCAGAGAAGAGCGGCGTAGAAATGGCCGACCTCCGGTTTACCGACTGGCCGGGGCAGCAGCAGCACTGCTCGTTCCCGATCGGTGAGATCACGGAGGAGGTCTTCGAAGAAGGGCTGGGCTTCGACGGCTCGTCGATCCGCGGCTGGCAGGCGATCAACGAGAGCGACATGCTCATGGTCCCCGACGCCGATACGGCCTTCATCGATCCGTTCTTCAAGCACCCGACGCTGGTGCTCACCTGCGACATCGTCGATCCGATCACCAAGGAGAATTACTCGCGCGACCCGCGTTGGATCGCCAAGAAGGCCGAGAAATACCTGGGCCGCGCGGGCATCGGCGACACGGTCTACTTCGGGCCCGAGGCCGAGTTCTTCCTCTTCGACGACGTCCGCTTCTCGACGGGCACGAACGAGGGTTATTACTTCCTCGACTCGCGCGAGGGCAAGTGGCGTTCGGGCGCGGCGGAAGAGGGCGGCAACCTCGCCTACAAGCCGCGCCACAAGGAGGGCTACTTTCCGGTCCCGCCCACGGACAAGCTCCAGGACATCCGCACCGAGATGGTCCTCGAGATGCAGAAGCTCGGGATCGGCATCGAGGCCCACCACCACGAAGTGTCGACGGGCGGCCAGGGCGAGATCGACATGCGCTTCAACACGCTCGTCCTCATGGCCGACCAGCTGCTGACCTACAAGTACGTGGTGAAAAACGTCGCCCGCAAGCACGGACTCGCGGCGACCTTCATGCCGAAGCCGCTATTCGATGACAACGGCACGGGTATGCACGTTCACCAGTCGATCTGGAAGGACGGGAAGCCGCTCTTCGCGGGCGAAGGCTACGCGGGCTTCTCGGATCTCGGCCTCTGGTACATCGGCGGCATCCTGAAGCACTCGCGCGCCATTGCGGCCTTCAGCAACCCGACGACGAACTCCTACAAGCGGCTCGTCCCGGGTTTCGAGGCACCGGTGAACCTGGCCTACTCGAGCCGGAACCGTTCGGCGGCCTGCCGGATCCCGATGTACTCGCCCAGCCCGAAGGCCAAGCGGGTCGAGGTCCGTTACCCGGATCCCTCCTGCAACCCGTACCTCACCTTTGCGGCCATGCTGATGGCAGGGCTCGACGGCATCGAGAACAAGATCGAGCCCGGCGACCCGCTCGACAAGGACATCTACGGGCTGGCTGCCGAGGAGGTCGCCGGGATCCCGGTGATGCCGGGGAGCCTCGCGGAGGCGATCGACGAGCTGGAGGCCGACCACGACTTCCTGCTGCACGGCGACGTCTTCACCGCCGATGCCCTGGAGACCTGGATCGAGTACAAGCGCGAGAACGAGATTGCGGCGGTGGACGCGCGGCCGCACCCCCACGAGTTCGAGCTGTACTTCGACATCTAGGCCCGCGGGCCCAGAGGGCGCGCACCGGCGGAGCTACGGCTTGGCGGTGCGCGCGCCCGCCCGTGGGCTTGGCGGCCGGATCAAGCGGCCGGGTGGAGCCCCAGCACGTCTTCGATCGGGACCAGGCCCGGCGGCCGGCCGGCGAGCCAGCCGGCGGCGCGCACTGCGCCGCGGGCGAAATGGTCGCGGGTGATGGAGCGGTGGGCGAGTTCGAGGCGCTCGCCCGTTCCGACGAACTGGACCACGTGCTCGCCCGGGTTGTCACCGCCGCGCAGGGTCTGAATGCCGATCGCACCGGCCGGGCGCGCCCCTATTTCGCCGGCGCGTTCGAGAACCAGGTGCTCTTCCAGGGTCGTGCCGCGTCCCTCGGCCACCGCGGCCGCGAGCCGCAGCGCCGTGCCGCTCGGGGCGTCGCGCTTGGCCGCGTGGTGGAGCTCCAGCAACTCGGCGTCGAAGCCGGCGCCGAGCAGGCGCGCGGCTTCGCGGGTGAGCCACGCGAGTACGTTTACGGCCGTCGAAAAGTTGGCGGCGTGGATCACCGGAATGCGCTGGGCCAGGGCCGCCAGCTCGTCGCGTTCGTCCGCGCTGAGCCCGGTCGTGCCGGTCACGTAGGCGACGCCTGCAGCCGCGGCGACGCGCAGGCTGGCGAGAGTTGCGGCGGGCAGGCTGAAGTCGATTGCCACGTCGCAGCCGGCGAGGGCTGCCTTCGGGTCGTCGCCGAGCCGGACTCCCGGGGCGAGTTCGTTGCCGAGCTCCGGGTGGCCCGCTGCCTCGAGGGCGGCGGCAAGGGTCAGCTCCGGCACTTCGTCGAGCGCCGCGCGCACGGCCTCGCCCATGCGCCCCCGCGCGCCGACGACACACACCCGCACCGGACTCGCGGCACTCAGAGGAACGCCAATTCCTTCGGTACTCACAACAGGCCAGCTCCTTCAGTACTCACAGGAGCTCCAGTTCCTTCATCACCACGCGCAGCCGCTCGCGGTTGCCGTCGGAAATCGGCGTGAGCGGCAGCCGGATCTCGTCGCCGCAGCGCCCCTGCAGCGCCACGGCCGCCTTCACCGGGATCGGGTTCGTTTCGCAGAAGAGCGCGTCGAATAGCGGCAGCAGGCGCTGGTGCACGCCGAGCGCCCGGTCGAAGCGGCCGGCCCGGGCCTCGCGCACCAGCTCCAGCATCTCGCGCGGCGCGACGTTCGAGCTGACCGAGATGACACCCTTCCCGCCGATGGCCAGCAACGGCAGCGTCAGCGCGTCGTCGCCCGAGAGCACGGCGAAGTCGTCGCGGCATGCCGCCACGACGTGGGCGATCTGGTCGAGGTCGCCGCAGGCCTCCTTTACGCCGACGATGGAGTCCACGTCGGCCAGGCGCGCCAGCGTGCCCGGCGCGATATTCGAGGCCGTGCGCCCGGGGATGTTGTAGACGACGAGCGGCAGCCCGGTCTCGCGCGCCACGGCTTCGAAGTGCGCGAAGATGCCCTCCTGGGTGGGCTTGTTGTAGTAGGGGGAGATCAGGAGCGCCCCGTCGGCACCGGCCTCCTTGGCGTGGAGCGTCAGCTCGATGGCCTCGCGGGTATTGTTTGAGCCCGTTCCGGCGACGACGGGAATGCGCCCGCCGGCGGCCTCGACGGCGATCTCGACCACGCGGCGGTGCTCGGCGTGGGAGAGCGTCGCCGATTCGCCCGTCGAGCCGCAGGGCACCACGCCGTCGATGCCGGCGTCGATCTGGTGGTCGACGAGCGCGTGCAGGGCCGGCGCGTCGATTTCCCCGTCGCGAAACGGGGTGACGAGCGCGGTGAAGACTCCCTCGAACACGGCTCAGCCCTCCTCGCGAAACGGAGTGACGAGCGCGGTGAAGACNCCNTCGAACACGGCTCAGCCCTCCTCGCGAAACGGNGTGACGAGCGCGGTGAAGACCCCTTCGAACACGGCTCAATCCTCCTCGAGCGGGAAGCTCCCGGTGAAGACCTCGACGGCCGGCCCCGTCATGAAGACGGGCGCCTCCGGTGCCGGCCACTCGATGCGGAGCTCGCCGCCGCGCAGCGCGATCGTCACGCTGCGGTCGGTCGAGCCCCGGAGCATGGATACCACGGCCACGGCGCAGGCACCGCTCCCGCAGGCGAGCGTCTCGCCGGTACCGCGCTCCCAGGTGCGCTGGCGCACCCGCTCGCGGCTCTCGACGCGGGCGAACTCGACGTTCACCCGGTTCGGGAAGGCCGGGTGGTGCTCGATTTGCGGGCCGAGCCGCTCGACGGGTGCCGCTTCCGGGTCGTCGACGAAGAGTACGGCGTGCGGGTTTCCCATCGAGACGCACGAGACGCGCAGGGTCTCCCCCGCCACGTCGAGCGGGACGTCGAGCACCGGGCCGGCGCCCTGCCCGAGCGTGGTGGGGATCTCGGCCGGCGCCAGCACGGGCGGGCCCATGTCGACGCGCACGCGTCCCGCGCCCGCCCGGCGGGGCCGCACCACGCCCGAGAGCGTCTCGACGCCGATCTCGTCGGCATCGGTGAGGCCCCGGCTGCGCACGAACTCGTAGAAGCAGCGGATCCCGTTGGCGCACATCTCGACCTGGGAGCCGTCGGCGTTGAAGATCTGCATGCGGAAGTCGGCCCGCTCGGACGGGCGCACCACCAGCAGCTGGTCGGCGCCGATGCCGAGGTTGCGATCGCAAAGGCGCGCCGCCAGCGGTTCGAGCGGCGGCAGTTCGCCGCTCAGCCCGTCGAGCACCGCGAAGTCGTTGCCCGCCCCGTGCATCTTCGTGAAGGCGAGCGCCTTCATCCGACCAGGTCTCCGGGGATGCTCTCGCCGCGCACCAGGTCGTCCAGGCTCTCGGGCTCGCGCACTACGGCCCAGTGGCCGCCGCGCACCAGCACCTCGGCGCAGCGCGGACGGCCGTTGTAATTCGATGCCATGGTGAAGCCGTAGGCACCCGCCGAGCGCACTGCCAGGAGGTCGCCGCGTTCGAGCGCCGGCAGCCGCCGCTGCTTTGCCAGGAAGTCGCCGGACTCGCAGACGGGTCCCACCACGTCGACCGTGCGCAGCTCGCTTCGCGGCGGTCCGACGGGTTCGATCCGCTGGAACGATTGATACAGAGCCGGCCGGATCAGGTCGTTCATGGCGCCGTCCACCACGACGAAGTGCTTGTCCTCATTTTCCTTCTCGTAGAGAACGCGGGTCACGAAGACGCCGGCATTGGCGGTGATCGAGCGGCCCGGCTCGAGGATGATTTCGCAATTGAGCCCGCCGACGGCGTCGCCCACGACGGCGGCATATTCCCGCATGCTGGGCGGGCGCTCCTCGTCGTAGACCACGCCGAGTCCGCCGCCTACATCGATTACCTCGATCGCGTGACCGGCGTCGCGAAGCTCGCGTACCAGGTCTGCCACGCGCGCCAGGGCGTCGCCAAAGGGGCGCAGCTTGGTGAGCTGCGAGCCGATGTGGCAGTCGACCCCGACGACGCGGACGTGGGCCAGGGCCTTGGCCTCGGCGTAGGCCCCCACGGCCTCCTGGATCGGGATGCCGAACTTGCTCGTGCGCAACCCGGTCGAGATGTAGGGATGGGTCTCGGGGTCGACGTCCGGATTGACGCGGAAGGCCACGGGCGCCTCCAGGCCGGTCTCACCCGCCACGGCGTCGATCCGACGCAGCTCCGCCCGCGATTCCACGTTGAAGAGCTTGATCCCGGCTTCGAGAGCCGCCGCGATCTCATCGTCGCGCTTGCCGACTCCGGAGTAGACGATCTTCGCCGGGTCCGCACCGGCGCGCAGCGCGCGGAAGAGTTCGCCGCGCGAGGTTACGTCGACACCTGCCCCGCGTTCGACGAGGTCGTGCACCACCGCCAGGTTGGCGTTGCTCTTGATCGAGTAGGCGATCAGGTGGCCCACGCCCTCGAACGCGGCTTCGAGTGCGTCGTAGCGCTCGGCGAGCGCCGTGGCGCTGTAGACGTAGACGGGCGTCCCTACCTTTTCGGCGATGCGCGCAAGCGGCACCGCCTCGGCGTGGAGCCAGCCGTCCGTCCGGGGGAAGGGATCGCTCACTTCGCCTCCTCCTCGTCGGTCGCGCCGGTGCCAGGCGTCTCGACTGCGGCGCCGGTGCCAGGCGTCTCGACTGCGGCGCCGGTGCCAGGCGTCTCGACTGCGGCGCCGGTGCTGGCGGGCGGCGGCGCGGAGGAGTGGCGCACCGGAGGACCGACCCGGCCGCAACCGGCCGTCGCCGCCACGGCCGCGAGCAGTAGAAGCGCGGCCAAGCGCCTCACGTGGCTGTCTCGGTTTGGAGCGTGTCGAGCGCCTCGGTGATCTCGACTTCGGACGCATCGAGGGCCGCGGCCACGGTTTCTCGGGCCGTTGCCCCGGGCAGCGCGCGCGCCTCGAGAGAGCGGTCGAGGTCCAGCAACTCGGAAGCGCCGGCTGGGAAGCGCGGGTCGAAGGCGGCGAGATCCTTCCGCGTGAGTTGGCGCAGGTTCAGGTTCTTCTCGAGGCAGTGGCGCACGATTCGGCCCACCGTCTCGTGGGCCTCCCGGAACGGGACGTCCTCGCCGACGAGGATCTCGGCCAGGTCCGTGGCGAGCAGCATCGGGTCGCTGGCTGCGTCGCGCATGCGCGTGCTGTCCACGCGCAGCGTCGCAATTGCCCCGGCGGTTACTTCGAGTGCGTCGCGCAGCGTCGCCGCGGAGTCGAAGACGGGCTCCTTGTCTTCTTGCAGGTCGCGGTTGTAGGCGAGGGGCAGGCCCTTCAACACGGTGAGCAGCGTCACGAGGTTCCCGATCGCCCGGCCGCTCTTTGCGCGCACGAGTTCCGGCACGTCCGGGTTCTTCTTCTGGGGCATCAGGCTCGAGCCGGTTGCGAAGGCGTCGTCCAACTCGACGAAACTGAACTCGGCGCTCGACCACAGCACGAGTTCCTCGGCCAGCCGCGAGAGGTGCACCATGGCGATCGCGGTCGCCGCCAGGAATTCGAGGGCCGCGTCCCGCGACGCCACAGCGTCGAGGCTATTGCGCGCCGGCCCGGCGAAGCCGAGCTCCCGCGCCGTCGCCTCTCGGTCGAGAGGCAGCGTGGTGCCGGCCAGCGCGCCCGACCCGAGGGGTGAGAGCTGCAGCCGGCCCCGCAGGTCGCGGAAGCGCGCGGCGTCGCGGCCGAGCATCTCGACGTAGGCGTGCCAGTGGTGCGCGAGCCGGACCGGCTGCGCCCGCTGGAGGTGCGTGTAGCCCGGAAGCACCGTGTCTAGGTGCTCCCGCGCCCGGGTGACCAGGGTGCGGCGCAGCTCGTGGAGGCCGCGCTCGGCGGCCTGGACAGCGTCGCGCAGGTAGAGGAGCAGGTCGGTCGCCACCTGGTCGTTGCGGCTGCGGCCGGTGTGGAGCCGCCGCGCCGGCTCGCCGATCTTCTCGGCGAGCCGGGCCTCGATATTCATGTGCACGTCCTCGAGCGCCGGGTCGAACGGGAAGCTTCCGTCTTCGATCTCCTGTTCGATGTGCTCGAGCCCCTCGAGCAGCGCGGCCTGGTCCTCGGCCCCGATCAGCTTGCAGGCCCCGAGCATCCTCGCGTGAGCGCGGGAGAGGCGCAGGTCGTAGCGCGCCAGCGCCCGGTCGAAATGGACCGATGCCGTGAAGCGTTCTACCGCGGCGTCGGTCGCCGCCTCGAACCTGCCTCCCCAGAGCTTCCTGGATCCGGTGGACATGGCGCAAATCTCGGAAAGAAAAGGGATTTTCGCAAGGGCGAGGATTGACGCCGCCCGCCCCTCCCCGTAGCTTGAATGGGGGGGCCTGTCGACGTGATCATCGTGCTCAAGGCCGACATCGAGGCCGACCGGCCCGAGGTCCAGCGCCTGGTCGCGCTGGCCGAGGGCTACGGCGACGTCCGCACGGAACTCCACCGCATCCAGGGTGCCACCCGTTCGGTGACTGAGGTCTACCTGATCGGCCACACCGGGGTGGTCCCCACGGAACCCTTCGAGGAGTTCGCCTGCGTCGAGAAGGTGGTGCGTATCACCGAGAAGTACCGCGCCATCGGGCGCCACGGGGGCGGGGTCGATGCCGTCGGCTTCGAGTACAACGGCGTGCGGATCAGCCAGGAAAGCTTCCACGTCTGTCCGGGCCTATGCGCTGTCGACAGCCGCGAGAACGCCGAGACCATGTTCCGGGCGCTCGCAGAGCACGGCGTCGAGGTGGCGCGCGCCGGGGCCTTCAAGCCCCGCACCAGCCCCTACGATTTCCAGGGACTCGGCGCCGACTGCCTGCCCTGGGTCTTCGAGCTGGCCGGACGCCACGCTATCAAGATCCTCTCGATGGAGGTGACCCACGAGAGCCATCTGGAGCAGATCCAAGCCGCGCTCGCGGACTCGGGTCAGGCCACGGGCGTGATGGTCCAGATCGGCACCCGAAATGCCCAGAACTTCGAGCTGTTGAAGGCCGTCGGCCAGCAGACGGAGCTTCCGGTGCTCTTCAAGCGCGGGATGGGGATCACACTCGAGGAATCGCTCAACGCCTGCGAGTACGTCGCGTCGGGAGGGAACCGGCGCATCGTCTTCTGCCTGCGGGGCATGAAGACGAATCTCGGCGATCCGCACCGCAATTTCGTCGATTTTGCTCACGTGCCGGCGGTCAAGCGCATGACGCGACTGCCGGTGTGCATCGATCCCTCGCATTCCGTCGGCAGCCGTGCGCTGGCGCCCGATGGCCTGCTCGATGTCTTCCACGTCACAGCCCAGGGCGTGATCGCCGGGGCGAATCTGGTTCTGGTGGACTTCCACCCGCAGCCCGCGCAAGCCCTATGCGACGGGCCCCAGGCGCTGCTGCTCGAGGAACTGCCGCGTTACCTCGAGGACGCGGCGATCGTGCGAGAAGCCTACACGCAGCGTCAGCGTCGCTGCGTTCCCCCCGCCGGGGAATAGCCATTGGCGAAGTCTCGTAGGAAGGCGGCCCGCCCGCCCGCCCGCCGCGGGAAATCGAAGAGATTGCCGCGCTGGTTCCGTCCGGCGGCGCTTGTCGTCGTGGTTGCGACCTTTGCGCTCGGTTGGGTCACGGCCGGCTGGGTCGTGGGCCTCGACCGGGTTGTCCGGGGCCGCTTCGAGGGACAGCGCTTTCGCGTTCCCTCCCGCGTGTACAGCGCGCCGATCCTTCTCTACCCGGGCCTCGACTGGAAGCTCGTCGATCTCGGGGGCTTGCTGCGCCGGCTCGGCTACCGCCGCGTGACCGACACCCGCAAGATCGAGCCCGGCCAGTACGTCTGGGGCGAGCGCAGGGTGCGAATCTTCGTGCACGCGTTCGATCACCCGAGCCGGCCGGAGCCGGCTCGCGACGTGGTGCTGCGCCTCAACGGGCGCCGCATCGAGGAGATCCGTCAGCTCCCGGCCGGGCGCGAGATCTGGGCGCTGCCGCTCGAGCCGGAGCAGATCGGGGCCTACTACGGTCCGGACCGCGAGCAGCGCGAGTTGGTCACGCTGGACGAGCTTCCGCCGACGCTGGTGGACGCGGTGCTCGCCGTCGAGGACCAGCGCTTCGAGACCCACTCCGGGATCGACCCGCGGCGGATTGCGGGCGCCATGCTCGCGAACCTGCGCGCCGGGTCGGTGCAGCAGGGGGGAAGCACCCTCACCCAGCAGCTCGTCAAGAACTTCTTCCTCACGCCCGAGCGGACGTTGAAGCGCAAGTCCCAGGAGGCCGTCATGGCTCTTCTGGTCGAAGCCCGCTACGGGAAGTCCGAGATTCTCCAGGCCTACCTGAACGAGATCTACCTGGGACAGCGCGGTGCCACGGCGATCCACGGCGTCGGCGAGGCGGCGCGGGTCTTCTACGGCAAGCCTGTGCGCGAGCTCTCGGCGGCCGAGTCGGCGCTGATTGCGGCGATCATCCAGAGCCCGAACGGCCTGTCGCCCTACCGCGATCCCGCCGGCGCCGCAGCGCGCCGCGATCTCGTGCTCGACCTGATGCGGCGTCAGGGTCGCATCGACCAGGCGACCTGGAAGGACGCCCGGGCCGAGCCCCTGCGCCTGGCGGACGTGACCGCTGACCCGGGCGACGCCCGGTACTTTCTCGACCTGCTCCGGCGTCAGCTCTCCGCCGCCTACACGCCCGAGGTGCTGACGAGCGAGGGCCTGCGCGTCTACTCCACGCTGGACGGGAGAGCCCAGCGTCTGGGTGCCACCGCGTTGCGGGAGGGTCTCGCCGATCTCGAGAAGCGTTTCCCGGGCCTGGCCGCGAAGGATCCGTCGCGCGCGCTCCAGGGCTGCCTCGTGGCCATGCGCCCCCAGACGGGCGAGATCCTCGCCCTGGTCGGGGGCCGCGACTACCGCGTCTCTCAGTTCGATCGCTGTACCCAGGCGCGGCGGCAGACCGGCAGCGTCTTCAAGCCCTTCGTCTACATCGCGGCACTCGAACCTCGGCGCGGCGGGCCGTTGCTCACCCTCGCGAGCTTTGTCGACGACACGCCGCTCGAGGTGGACACACCCTCGGGGCCCTGGCAGCCGCGCAATTTCGACCGGAAGTTCCACGGCCGCGTCCCCGTCAGGGAGGCGCTCGAGCGCTCCTTCAACGTCGCGACGGCGCGCGTTGGCCAGCAGGTGGGCATCGGAAGGGTCATCGGAGTTGCCCACCGGCTCGGCATCACGAGCCCGCTGCCCGAGGTGCCGAGCCTGGCCCTGGGTACGGCGGAGGTCTCTCCGATGGAGATCACCCGGGCCTACGCGACGCTGGCCAGCGGCGGCGTACGCCCCGAGGTGCAGGCCATCGAGGATCTGGTGGACCGGTCCGGCAATACTCTCGAGCGCCGCCGCCTGCGCTTCGAGCGGGTAATCGACGCGGGAACGGCATTTCTCGCGACTTCGATGCTCGAGGGGGTGGCCAAGCGCGGAACCGCGGCCGGAGTGCGCAGCACGGGGCTTCGCGGCCCGGTGGCGGCAAAGACGGGGACGACCGACGGCGAGCACGACCTCTGGTTCGTCGGCTACACGCCGGAGTTGGTGGTGGCGGTGTGGGTCGGCTTCGACGAGCCGCGCAGCGTCGGCGTGCCGAGCAGCGTGGGAGCGCTTCCGGTCTGGCGGCGGTTCGTCGAGGCTTTCACCGGCGGAACCGTGCGCGGTGCCTTCCGTCGGCCGGCGGACGTGGAGCGGGCCGAGATTGAGCCGAGCACCGGTGCGCTGGCCTTCGCCGGCTGTCCCGACCACCGCCCGGAACTCTTCCTCGCCGGGACGCTTCCCGACGACACGTGTCCGGCTGGAAGACGCGGTGTCGCGAACACCCATGGGGACGACTCGCCCGGCGTGCGGCACCGTTTCTTCGACTGGCTGCGGAGGCAGATGTGACCGGCGCGTTCGAACCGCGCGGAGCGCCGCTTGGGGCCCTCGTGCTGGCGAGCCTGGTCTTCGTGTCGAGCCTGGGGTGCGCGACGCGGACTGGCGACCGGAGGGTCGAGCCGGTGCGTCTGTCGAGCGTCGATCCGGCAGGAGACGCCGTTCGTCGCGCGTCGCTCCGGCTGTGTGTCGAGGGGCTGAGCGCGGACGAGTCGGATCGCCCCGGACTTGCGCAAAGCCAGTACGAGCGGGCAATTCAGATCGACCCCACCAACCCCTGGGCTTACCTCTCGCTGGCGCGCCACGAGGTGGACAATGGCGATCCCGCCCACGCGCTCGAGTACCTCCAGCAGGCGGCGAGCCTGCTGCGGGCCGAGGGCGCTCTGTCCCCCGGAGTCGAGCCGCACCTGCTGGGCCTGCGCGGCGAGGCCTTGCAGGCGTCCGGGCGCAGCGGCGCCAGCGACCTGGAGCGGGCCGCGCGGCTCGCTCCCGCGGTATGGGGTGACGGGCACCTGGCCGCCTGGGAGCTTCGCTAGCGATGAGCGGGCCGCGCGGCTCGCTCCCGCGGTATGGGGTGACGGGCACCTGGCCGCCTGGGAGCTTCGCTAGCGATGAGCGGGCTGCGCGGATAGCTTGCAGCGTGCCATGCCGCTGAAATACAGGGTCGGACTGCTCGTCTTCGTCGTATGTGTGTGCGCGGATCAGCTCACCAAGTATCTGGTCGAAACGAACCTTCACTTCGGCGACCGGCGATCCGTGATCGAGGGGTTTTTCTACCTCACGCACGTGCGCAACCCCGGCGCGGCTTTCGGTCTCGGCGCCCGATGGTCTCCGGCGGTGCGCGGCGGGTTCTTCCTCAGCGTTTCCACGGTTGCGGTCGGGATCATTCTTTCTTTCTTTCACAAACTCGCCCCGGGGGATCGATTGTCCGCGCTTGCGCTCGGAAGCATCCTCGGGGGAGCAGTGGGCAACCTGATCGATCGCATTCGTTATGGCGAGGTCGTCGACTTCCTGCATTTCCAGTTGTGGAAGGGCTATTCCTGGCCCGATTTCAACTTTGCAGACAGCTTTATCGTGGTCGGCGTGGCGCTGCTCATGCTCGAGATGGTCGCGACCGAGGGCGATTCGCACGCTCCACCCGAGAGTGCTTGAACGGCGCGCACCTAGGCACCCATCGTCGGTCTTCCGTCGGGTGCAGCTGAACACAACGCAGCGGGAGGCAATTTTTTTTTGCCCTTCCCGTTGGGGAGTGCGGCAGAATTGTTCTGTCCGTACGGCATCGTCGATCATCAGCAGGCCGTTTTCCGATGGCGGATCGGTTTTTCTGACGGACGGCTCATGAACTTTTCTTGACATCGCGACGCGCCGTTGTCATACAAGCTCGCGTTCCATGCACCGGCGGAGTCAGCCCTTTCCATTGGTCCTCGACGACGATTTTGAGTTGCTTCCAATGAGCGCAGGATTCGGGGCTAGCGACTTGTTTCGTGTCCATCCCACAGACAGATTTCCTGCCGCGGTGTCTTTCACGGCTCGATGTATCCCAGAAACGGGTTGCCAGGTACGAACGGTTTCCCCCACCGATCGTTCCAGCCGAATGCAGCCGCTCTGAGGGGTTGGAGAAAATGTCGATGAAAAAGCCCAAGGGCGAATATGCGATCCAGACAGTGGTCAACGCGCTGCGCGTGCTGGAGGCGTTCCACGAGGAAGATGAGCTGGGTGTGACCGAGCTGTCGCGGCGGCTCTCCCTGCACAAGAACAACGTCTTCCGGCTGCTCGCCACGCTCGAGGAGCGGGGCTATATCGACCAACACGCTGGAACGGAGCGCTATGGCCTCGGGGTAAAAAGCCTCGAATTGGGCCAGTCGTTTGCCCGGAACCGCTCGCTGCTGCGCAGCGCGGTCCCGAAGCTCACGGAGCTGGTCCAGGGGACAGGCGAGACGGCGCATTTGGCCGTGCTGCGCGACCACGAAGTGATTCACCTCTGTGGCGACCAGAAGCAGCGCGCCGTGATGACCGAGTTGCGTGTCGGACGGTACCTGCCGGCCCATTGCACGGCTCTGGGCAAGGTGCTGCTGGGATGCGCACCCGAGGGGGTTCGCCACGCCTACGACCGGGAACGACTCGTCCCCCATGCTCTCAAGGCCCGCACCCAGGCGAGCATCACGGATCCGGACAAGCTGCGGGAGCATCTCCAGGGAGTCTCGGTGCGCGGCTATGCGCTCGATCTGGGCGAGTGCGACGTCGGCCTGTGCTGCGCCGCGGCGCCGGTCTACGGCGTGGACGGGAAGCTGTGCGCCGCGCTTTCGGTCTCGGGGCCCGAGTTCCGTATGGCCGAGGAAGCCCTGCTCGGCGTGGTGGCGCCCTTTGTCGTCGAGACAGCCGACCGGCTCTCGCGCGACCTGGGGTACGGCGCGTAAGACCATCGGTTTCCGGGGCCGGCGGCTGGGGGGTGGCCGCCGGCCCCTCGTTGCCGATTCGTCGCCCATTCGCTTATGTGGCCCAAGGCTCATGTGACCGGAGCCGGATTGCTTCGCGAACGACGCGAGTGAGGGTCATCCAATGGAGTTCGGACTCAGCGACGAACAGCGCCTGCTCCAGGAGTCGGTGCGGCGCTTCGCCCAGGAAGAGATCGCCCCCGTCGCCGCAGAATACGATGCGAGTGGCGAGTTCCCGCGCGAGATCATCGCCAAGGCCTGGGAACTCGGATTGGTGAGTACCCAGGTGTCGCCGGAGTACGGAGGCGTCGGCCTGAGCAGCCTCGACGGCTGCATCGTCACCGAGGAACTCGCCTGGGGCTGCGCGGGGATCTGCACCTCGATCATGGCGAACGATCTCGGTCTGCTGCCGATCGCCATCGCCGGAACCGAGGCCCAGAAGCAGGCGTGGCTGACCCTGCTCACCGAGCGCTTCAGCCTGATCGCTTTCTGTCTCTCGGAGCCGCAGGCTGGCTCCGACGTCGCCGGTCTCCAGTTGAAGGTGAGCAAGGAGGGAGAGGACTACGTCCTCGACGGGACCAAGTGTTGGATCACCAACGGCGGCGAGGCGGATTTCTACACCGTCTTCGCGACCCTCGACCCCTCACAGCGCCACGCAGGTATCTGCGCCTTCGTCCTCCACGCCGACACGCCCGGGATCAGTCACGGCAAGAAGGAGGACAAAATGGGGCAGCGGGCCAGCGAGACGCGCGTCGTGATCTTCGACGGCGTGCGCGTGCCGGCGGCCCAGCGGCTCGGTGCGGAAGGTGAGGGCTTCAAGGTGGCCATGCAGACACTCGACCGAGCGCGCCCCCCCATCGCTGCCGTGGGGACCGGCATCGCGCGCCGGGCTCTCGAGGAGTCGGTCGCCTACGCCCAGGAGCGCAAGGCCTTCGGCTCACCGATCGGGAGCTTTCAGGCGGTGCAGTTCATGCTGGCCGACATGGCCAAGGACGTCGAAGCCGCCAGGCTGCTGACCCACCAGAGCGCCTGGATGGTGGACCAGGGGCTCCGCGCTTCGAAGCACTCGTCGTTCGCCAAGTGCTTTGCGACCGATGTGGCCATGCGCGCCTCCACCGACGCGGTCCAGGTCTTCGGGGGCAACGGCTACACCAAGGAGTACCCGGTCGAGAAGCTGATGCGCGACGCCAAGCTGATGCAGATCTACGAGGGTACGAATCAGATCCAACGCCTCGTGATCGCCCGGGAACTCCTGAGGTAACCCCCCGGAATTCCGTCGATTCGCGAACGGCGGCCGCTCCGCCGTTCTGATAGAATCCCGTGCTCGCTTCCGCCCTCCCCCCAGGGAGTGGGAGCTGATGAGGTTTGGACCGTGATCACAAAAGAGCAGGCTCTCGCCTATCACGCCGAGGGTCGTCCGGGCAAGCTGAAGGTCGAGCCGACCAAGCCGACCGAAACCCAGGAAGACCTCTCCCTTGCCTACACCCCGGGGGTCGCCGAGCCGTGTCGGAAGATCGCCGAGGATCCTTCGAGCGCCTACGAGTACACGACCAAGGGCAACCTGGTCGCTGTCGTGAGCAACGGCACGGCTGTCCTCGGGCTGGGGAATATCGGCGCGCTGGCCGGAAAGCCCGTGATGGAGGGCAAGGCGGTGCTCTTCAAGCGGTTTGCCGATATCGATGTCTTCGACCTGGAACTCGACACGCTCGATGCCGAGGAGTTCATTCGCACGGTCGAGATCATCGCGCCCACCTTCGGCGGGATCAACCTCGAGGACGTGCGGGCTCCCGAGTGCTTCGAGATCGAGGCGCGCCTCTGTGAGAGCCTCGACATTCCGGTCTTCCACGACGATCAGCACGGGACTGCGATCATCTCGGGAGCGGCGCTGATCAGTGCCCTCGAGATCACCGGCAAGACGTTCGAAGATATCCGCGTCGTCTTCTCCGGCGCCGGCGCGGCGGGCATCGGCTGTGCGCGTTTCTATCGCGACCTCGGCGTTCCCGTTGAGAACATGATTCTTTGCGACAGCCACGGTGTCATCTACGAGGGACGTACCGCAGCCGTGAATCAGTACAAGGCAGAGTTCGCGCGCAAGACCCCGGCGCGGACCCTGGCCGATGCGCTCAAGGGGGCGGATGTTTTCTGCGGTCTGTCTCAGGCGGGTCTCATGACGGCGGAAATGGTGAAGAGCATGAGCCCCAACCCGATCATCTTCGCCATGGCGAATCCGGATCCGGAGATCACTCCCGAGCAGGTGCGTCAGGTACGGGGAGACGCGATCATGGCCACCGGACGCTCGGACTACCCGAACCAGGTCAACAATGTCCTGGGCTTTCCGTTCATCTTTCGCGGCGCGCTCGACGTGCGTGCCAAGACGATCAATGAGGAGATGAAGATCGCGGCCGCCCGCGCGCTGGCGGAGCTGGCCAAGCGCGGCAAGGTCGTGCCGCAGATCGTGCGCGATGCTTACGGAAACGAGAACTTCGAACTCGGTCCCAGCTACATCATTCCCAAGCCCTTCGATCCCAGGATCCTGACCTACGTGGTTCCCGCCGTGGCGCAGGCCGCGATGGACAGCGGCGTGGCGCGCCGGAAGGTCGACATCGTCGAGTACGGACACCAGTTGAGCAAGACGTCCGGAATCCTCTCGAACATGTAGGAGCCCCGAGTCCCCCATGTCGATCGAAGAAAAGCTCAAGAAACTCGAGGAAATGAACGAGCGTGCCCAGCTCGGCGGTGGTGAGGCACGTATCGAGCGGCAACACGCGGCGGGCAAGCTCACCGCACGCGAGCGCGCAGAGCTGCTTTTCGACCCCGGTACCTTCGTCGAAATCGATCGGTTCGTCGTGCACCGCTGCGCGGATTTCGGGATGCAGGAGCAGAAGATCCCGGGAGACGGTGTCGTCACCGGCTACGGCAAGGTCGAAGGCCGCACGGTCTTCACGTTCGTCCAGGACTTCACCGTCTTCGGCGGGAGCCTCTCCGGGGCGTTTGCGGAAAAGATCTGCAAGGTCATGGACCTGGCCGCGAAGGCGGGCCACCCCCTCGTCGGGCTCAACGACGGGGCCGGCGCCCGAATTCAAGAGGGAGTCGTCTCGCTCGGCGGCTACGGCGACGTCTTCCTGCGCAACGTGTTGCAGTCCGGCGTGATTCCCCAGATCTCGCTCATCATGGGTCCCTGCGCCGGCGGCGCCGTCTACAGCCCGGCCATGACCGACTTCATCATCATGGTGAAGAACACCAGCAATATGATGATCACGGGCCCCGACGTCATCAGGACGGTGACTCACGAAGAGGTGACGGCCGAGGAACTGGGCGGCGCGCTCACCCACGCGTCGAAGAGCAGTGTGGCCGACTTCGCCGCCAACAATGAAGAAGAGTGTCTCCAGATCACGCGGCGCCTGCTCTCCTTCATACCCTCGAACAATCTCGAAGATCCCCCTTTCGTAGCGACGGAGGACCCGGCGGACCGCACGGAGCCGGCCCTGCGCACGCTGGTTCCCGACGATCCGGCGAAGCCCTATGACATCAAGGAGCTCATCAAGCTCGTCGTCGACGATGCGGACTTCTTCGAGGTGGCACCGCTCTACGCGAAGAACCTGGTGGTCGGCTTTGCGCGTTTCGGTGGCCGGGCCGTCGGAATCGTTGCGAATCAGCCCGCATTCCGGGCCGGCGTGCTGGACATCGAGTGCTCCAAGAAGGGCGCGCGCTTCGTGCGGTTCTGCGATGCTTTCAACATCCCGATCGTCACACTGGTGGACGTGCCGGGCTTCCTTCCGGGCGTAGACCAGGAGCACGGCGGCATCATCAAGCACGGGGCGAAGCTACTCTATGCTTTCTGCGAGGCGACCGTTCCGCGCGTCACCATCATCACCCGCAAGGCGTACGGTGGCGCCTATGTCGTCATGAGCAGCAAGCATACGCGGGCCGACGTGAACTTCGCCTACCCCACCGCAGAGCTCGCCGTCATGGGACCGGACGGTGCGGTGAATATTGTGTTTCGCAAGGAGATCGAAGCCGCAGACGATCCCGATGCGAGGCGCAAGGAACTCGAAACCGATTACCGTGAAAACTTTGCCAACCCGTTCAAGGCAGCGGAGTTGGGCTACATCGACGAAGTGATTTACCCGGAGCATACGCGCTTGAAGGTGATCCAGGCGCTCGAGATGCTCGCCAACAAACGCGACGCTCTCCCGCCCAAGAAACACGGAAACATTCCGCTGTAGCCGTCAGGGATCACATGTTCCGCAAGGTTCTGATTGCCAATCGAGGAGAGATCGCTGTACGCGTGATTCGCGCGTGTCGCGAGATGGGCATCCAGGTTGTTGCCATCTATTCAGATGTCGACCGCGAGGCGTTGCACGTGCGCTTTTCGGACGAGGCGTATCACTGCGGTGCGCCTCCGGCTCGCGAGTCCTACCTGGTGATGGAACGGGTACTCGAGATCGCGAAGCGTTGCGGTGCGGACGCAATTCACCCGGGCTACGGATTTCTGGCCGAGAACGGGGACTTTGCCGACCTCTGCGAGAAGGAGGGCGTCGCGTTCATCGGACCGAAGGGCGAGGTGATGCGCCGGATGGGCGACAAGGTCACCGCGCGCCGGACCATGCAGGAAGCCGGAGTTCCCATCGTTCCCGGCACCACCGAGGCGCTGGGTGATGCGGAGGCCGTGGCTTTTGCCGACGAGATCGGCCTGCCCGTGATGGTGAAGGCCAGCGCCGGCGGCGGCGGCAAGGGCATGCGCCTGGTGCGCGAACGCGAGGATCTGGAGGATGCCATCGCCCGGGCGCGGGGCGAAGCCGAGGCCTCCTTCGGCGACGATTCCATCTATGTCGAGAAGTTTGTCGAGGAGCCGCGCCACATCGAGATCCAGGTGCTCGCGGACACGCACGGCAATACGATCCATCTCGGTGAGCGGGAGTGTTCGATCCAGCGGCGCCACCAGAAGGTGGTCGAGGAAGCCCCGGGCAACGGCATTTCCCCGGAGCTGCGCGAGCGCATGGGGAAGGCCGCCGTCGCGGCCGCGGAGGCGGTGGGTTACCTCGGTGCCGGGACCTGCGAGTTCCTGATGGACAAGCAGGGAGATTTCTTCTTTCTCGAGATGAATACGCGCGTGCAGGTCGAACACGCCATTACCGAGGCGATCACCGGTATCGATATCGTGAAGGCGATGATCCGCGCAGCCGCCGGCGAGCCGCTCGGCGTGGAGCAGGAAGACGTGCGAATTTCGGGGCACGCGATCGAAGCGCGTATCTACGCCGAGGATCCGGACCGGAACTTCGTCCCCTCACCGGGGGAAATCGTCGTCTATCGCCCACCCGAAGGAATCGGTGTGCGCGTCGATTCCGGTGTCTACGCGGGGGCGAGGGTAACGGTGCACTACGACCCCATGGTGGCCAAGCTCATCGCCTGGGGAGCGAACCGCGAGGAGGCGATCTGCCGCACTCGGCGGGCGCTTTCCGAATTTGCCGTCAAGGGGATCCGAACCTCGATCCCCTTTCATCAGAGGCTCATGCGCCACCCCGTATTCCTCGAGGGGCGCTACGACACCGGCTTCATCGACGAGCACATGGATGGAGGCAGTGGCGGAGACCCGGAAGTCGAGGGTGACGAGTTGCGCCGCGTGGCGAACATCATGGCCACCATCGCCGCCTACAAGCGCGACAAGGATCTTGCCAGCCGGGCGTCGGCGCCAGCGTCGGCCGAGGGCGCCGACCCGTGGAAGACCCAGGGCCGTCGCGCTGCGCTCCGCGGGACGTTGCGATGAATTACGAAGTCTCGGAGAAGAAGGGTGGGTGCGTCCGCGTCGGCCTGCGTGAGATCGGGGAGGGGGTCTACGAGGTCACCCTCGACGGCGAGACGTTCCGCGTCGATGCGGCCCGGAACTCGCGCTCTGTCTACTCGCTTATCGAGGCCGGGCGGCAGTTCGAGGCAATGGTCGATGAGCAGGGCACTCACGGTTTCGACGTGACGGTGGGGGGCAGGCTCTTTCACCTCGAGGCCGTCGATGAGCGCACGAAGCGCCTCTCCGGTCAGGCCGCCCAGGTCGTCACGGGTCCGCAGAATGTCGAGGCCGAGATGCCCGGCAAGGTGGTCGAGGTGACCGCCGCCGTGGGCGATACGGTCGCGCAGGGCCAGGGCCTCATCGTCATCGAGGCGATGAAGATGGAGAACCAGATCGTTTCACCGATCGACGGCGTCGTGAAGCAGGTCGCGGTCTCCGAAGGTGAAACGGTCGAGGCGGGTTCGCCACTTTTCACGGTCGAGCCGGCCGCAGACGCATCCTGAGCGCCCGCCCGATTCTCCTGGACACGGACGTCGGTTCGGACGTCGACGACGCGCTCGCTCTCGGAGTGATCCTCGCAGAGCCCGATGCGCTCGAGTTGGTAGCCGTGACCACCGTGGGCGCGCGGGCACGCGTGCGCGCACGGGTGGCCGCGAGCCTGTTGGGCCTCGCCGGACGTCACGACGTGGAGACCTGCCTGGGAGCGGAACGTCCGGTGCTGCGGGGCGCGGAGCGCTTCAACGGCTTCGGCCACGAGCAGTCGTGCGTCGCCGACGCGGATCTGGCTCCCATCTCCGACGAACCCGCCGCGGAGCGCATCGTTCGCGCCGCACGGGAGCGAGCGGGTCTCGAGGTCGTTGCCATCGGACCGATGACGAACCTGGCGCAGGCTTTGGCCCTAGACCCGAAGCTTCCACGTCGGCTCGGCGGGGTCACGATCATGGGCGGTCACGTGCGCACGGTGCGCATCGGGAGCCATGTCTGTCCACCCGGAATCGATTACAACCTCTGCTCGGATCCGGAGGCCGCGTTGGTGGTGCTGGGTGCCGGGTTGCGCACGACACTCGTCACCGCCGACGTGACGCTGCAGGTCTGGTTGCGTGACGCAGACGTCGCTGCGCTTGCGCGCGCGGGTCCCGTTGCGAGGGAACTCGCGCGCCAGGTCGGTTTCTGGAAACCCGTGCAGCACGAAATCTTTCCAGCCCTGGGCGGAGAGCTCGCTCCGGACAACGCGGCTTTCCTGCACGATCCACTCACGGTACTGGCGCTGCTCGACGACGAGCCCTTGCACTTCGAGCAACTCGGCATCGTCGCAACGCTCGAGAAGGGTGTTCTCCGCACCCACGAGGTGCCCGCTGCAGCAGACATGGGCGCTCGCATGCGTGTCGCGACCGGCGTGGATCCGGGCGGTGCGACCCGAGCCATCGTGGAGCGCCTGCTGGCGCTCTAGTCCGGAACCGGAGCGCGCTCGGAGGCTTTTTCGGTTTTCCTGGCGCGCGCTCCGAAGATCCATGCGACGCCGATGCCGAGCAGGTAGAGGCCCACCATGGGTACGGCGAGGAAGACCTGGCTCACCCAGTCGGGCGGTGTCAGGATCGCCGCGACTACGAAGACTGCCAGCACCGCGTAGGGTGTTCCGCGCAGCAATGTGGGTGCGTCGACGATGCCTGCGACTGCGAGGAAGAAGACGAGTACGGGGAGTTCGAACGCCACTCCGAACGCCAGGAAGAGACGGGTCGTCAGTGCGAAGACCTCGCGCATCGTCCACGCGGAGTGGACGAACTCGGAGTCGAAGCTCGACAGGAATTGGAACATCAAGGGGAAGACCGTCGTGTAGCCAAATACCGCCCCACCGGTGAAGAGAAGCGTCGATGCGCAGACGAAAGGCACGACCGCGTTCTTCTCGTTCGGGTAGAGGCCCGGGGCAATGAACGACCACAGCTGCCAGAAGATCACGGGTAGGGAGAGCACGAATCCCGCGAGCACGGCGCACTTGAGATAGGTGAAAAAGATCTCCGTGGGCGCAATGGCCTGGAGCGGCCGCTCGCCCCCGCCGAGCGCTTCCACGGCCGGTCGGAGGAGCAGCCCGAAGATCTCCTCGCTGAAGCTCCACGCGGCCGCCACGCCGATCACCCAGGCGAGGACGCACTTGAAGAGCCGGCTGCGCAGCTCCGCCAGGTGGTCAGTCAGCGGAAGTCGGGTCTCGTCCATCGCTCGGGGCTCTGCTGGCCGGTGCGCGCTCGGCCTTTTTTTGGGCCTGTTGGTCGGTGTGCTCGGCCTTTTTTTGGGCCTGTTGGTCGGTGTGCTCGTGCTCTTTTCGGGCCGGCCGG
>PBYF01000028.1 GCA_002729515.1 Deltaproteobacteria bacterium | reverse complement strand
ACATGGGGAAGGGGGTGGCACGCGACGCTGAGCAAGGTTGACCCGGAGCGTTCTCGGCTCGCGCGTCGTCGACGGAAAAGGGAGACCGAGATCCACGGCGGGTCTCTCGCCCCGAGGTTCGAGTCCACGGTTGACCGTACCGAGAGCGAATTTTGCGCGAATGTCTTCCTCTTCAACGCGCTTAAAGTCCTGGCGCCGGACAGCATCGAAGAGTTGGCGGCGCTGGCAACCGCCGAGGCCAGCGACCTCGACCGGAAGCTGACCCAGTGGGCCGAGAGGCACCGTCTCAACGGGCCATTGGTCATCGAGTCCTGCCGCAAGACGGTCCAACTCTGGAAAATTCTCCCAGAGTCACTCGAAGCGCGGGAAATCCGCCACGCGAGCAATCCCGGCTTCGTGGGGCCGCGAGTGCTCGAGTCGGACGGGAAGCAAGCCTACGACCCGACACGGGAAAGCAGGAGTCGCGCTCGAGCGCGACTCCGGGATCGCCCAACGGAATATTTCGACCGCCGTGAGCGTGAACTGCGGGGAGCTGGTTTCGACGATTGCGCCCGGCCTTCCGAGGTCGCAGCGCGACGCTTCGTCCGTTTCCAGGTCCTAGGGGAGTCATACCGCCAGATCACCTTGGAAGAGGGACTGCACCCTGATGGGGGCAGGGCCGGAGTCCGTCAAAGCGTTAAGCGCTTCGCAGGTAGGCTCCAGATCACGCGCCGACCTGCCTCCAGACCCGGACGCCCGAAGAAGAAAAAATAGCCCGCACCCCAAGTCACCAGTTTTTTCGCGCCTACTTCCCGGGTACTTCTCCGCATAAGACGGCGGAGGAACCGGCAAATGGGCTCAGAACTCCTCACCCCCGAGCAGACCGCAGAACTCCTCTGTGTCTCGCCCTCCTGGCTTGAGAAGCGTCGCCGGAGCGGTGACGGCCCGACGTTCCTGCGCGTCGGCGGGCTGGTCCGTTACGATCGGGGCGACGTCAACCTGTGGCTCGACTCTCGCCGAGTCGCCCAGGACCTTGCTTGCTCGGACACCGAACTCCGGGCGCTGACCCTGGCGGCGCGCGCCGGGGTCTTCATCGAACTCGACGCGGTCGCTGGCATGGTGGACCTCGGACCTGAGGTCCGGGACTTGTTTGCGGCGGATCCTGCGCTCGAGAAAGTGACGGCGACACTCGGCGATGGCCGGAGCGCCGTGCTCGTGGGTGCGGCGGACATTCTCTCGGCCATCACGCGCCACGCGGCACGATTCAGCCGCCTCGGCGTAAGCGGCCTCGCCTCGTGACGCGGCTACACGCCACCCGCCGGGAGGGGCAGCCGGAATCTCTACCGGAGGGACGCGGAGACCGGGCGGGGCGGGTGCCGCGTTTGCGTCGTCAAAATGGAGATTTCAGGGCAGTTATGACGCAGCGCGGCATCAACAACTCGCGCAAACGCGGCCAGAGCGCCGCAGGAGACTCGAAATGGATTTGAACGCCAAGCGCGAAGAGCACAAAACCGCGATCGATCTGCTTCTCGCCAAAGCCCAGGTAGAAGAACGCGAACTCACCGATGCCGAAGACCGGGATTGCAAGTACCACCAAGCAGCCGTCCGGCACCTCGGCACCCCGGTGGGGAAACCCCCGTTGCCCCAGCCCGACCGCAGCTACCTGAGCGGCAGGGCACCCGCCGGGCATATTCGCCTCGACCCCGCAGACTACTCGGTGCGACGCCTCATGCGCGGTCTGATGCACGGGGACCTTCGCGATTGTCGGGTCGAGGTCCGGGCGAGCGACGAACTCCGCGAGCGCGACGGCGGGGACAGCCGAGGCCAGGTCCGCGTCCCCTGGACTGCGCTGAGCCCTGTCGGCTGGGAGCAGCGTGACCTACAGGTCGGGAACACGGGTGCCGGTCTGGTCGGGACCGATCTCCTGCCGAGTGAATTTGTCGACGTACTCCGTCCGCGCAGCGTTGCCATCCAGGCCGGAGCAACGGTCATTCCGAACGCGGTCGGCAATGTCGACTTTCCCGTCCTCGCCGCCGGCGCGACGCATACGTGGCTCGCGACCGAGACCACGGATCTGACGACCGACACGGCGCAGGACCTCAATACGATCAGCTTCACTCCGAAGACGGTCGGCATCCGTGCCGACTTCACGCGCCGCATGGCACTCCAGTCGACTCCCGCGGCGGAGCAGGTGGTCCGCAACGATATTGCCAAGCGCGTGGCAACTGCCGTGGATCTCGCGGCGATCCAGGGGAGCGGCTCCAGCGGCGAACCCACCGGCATCGTGAACACCAGCGGAGTGGGTGCCGTGGATCTTGGCGGCACGCCGCAAACCACCACGACCTGGTCGGACGTGGTCGAACTCGAGACCGACGTCGGAACATCGGACGGACTCGCGGGCTCGCTCGCCTACGCGACCACCCCCGCGATGGCCGGCGCGCTCAAGACCATCATCCTGGACGCGGGGAGTGGTCGATTCATCATGGAAGCCGGCGGCTCGATCAGCTCCGTGGCAATGGGCTTCCGAATCAACGGCTACCCCGCCTTCTCGACGAGTAACTGCCCCACGGACCAAATCGTCTTTGGAAACTGGCGCGACCTCGTTCTCGTTCAATGGGGTAGCGGCGTCGATCTTTTCGCCGACCCCTACACACTGGGCGACCGCGGCGGCGTTGTGATTCGTGGCTTTCTGGATCTCGACGTCGGCGTCCGCCACGCCGCGAGCTTCAGCGTGGGTAGTTAGTCCCTGCACGGGGGCGCCGGTCGCGCGTGTCTGCGCGCGGGCCGGGCGACCGGCTGCTCCCCGTGTCGAGAGAAAGGTGACCCCGTGCAAGGAACAGCAGAAATCGCCACCGCTCTTTCCAAGGCGCAGAGCGAATTCCCGGCTATCGCAAAGACGCGGACCGCCGCCGCGGGCAGCTATTCGTACCAATACGCCGATCTGGCGGACATGATCCGGGCGTTGAGCCCGACACTCGGAAAGCATGGGCTCAGCGTGTCGCAGCTCTTTGGTTTCCACGAAGGCGCGCTCTGCCTGCGCTCGATCCTCCTGCATTCCTCCGGCGAACGCCTCGAGTCGTCACTCCCAATTCCCTGGGAGGGAGGTCGCCCCCAGGAACTCGGGAGCTTCATCACCTACGCGCGGCGCTACTCGCTAGCCGCACTGCTCGGGGTCGCAGCCGAAGAGGATGACGACGGCCAGGCCGCTGAGACCGCGGGGAAGCCGAAGCCCAAGCGCGCGAGATCGCCCCAGAAGGCACAAACGATTACCCGGGCGCAGGTGGAGCGCCTCTTCGCGCTCTGCGCGGACAGCGCGGAGCGCCTCGAGGTTCCGCGCAAACTGGTCGAAGGAATCCTCCGCCAGGCGCTCGGGGACCTCGGATTCAAAAGCACGAAAGACCTCACGCGCGAGGTCTACGAGGCGCTCTGCGAGCGCATGGAGCGACTCTCGCTCGACGATCTCGCGAAGCATGAGTCCCAGCCCGCGGAGTCGGCCTTCTGATGCCGGACCGAGCCTGGAAAGCGTTCGAGCGCCGCGTGGCGCAGGCAGTGGGCGGACGGCGCCGGGGCGCGGATACGGGCGGCTGTGACGGCGGGCGCTCCGATGTAATTGCGCCGGGGCTCTCGGTGGAGTGCAAGCTGCTCCGCCGCCCGGGTTTCGCGGGCGTGGTCGAAGCGTGCCGCCAGGCGGAGGCCGCAGCGGGGGACCTCGAGCTTCCGGTCGCGGTCGTGAAACGTTTTGGCGCGCGTGACGCGGACGCCCTGGTGGCATTGCGCCTTGAAGTCTTTCGAGAGTGGTTCGTGGGCGGGCGGCACATCGAACCATGAGCGGGACTGACCGATCGCCGCGGAAGCGACGCGCTCACGGGGGGCTTGGTGGAAGCCCGCCGCAGAACGATTGGTTCAAAGCCCCGTTGGCTGCGGCTGCGATCAAGGACAACCGTGCCCTCGCGACCGTCTATCGGATCCTCACAGAGATGCGGCGGGATTATCTCGAGGGGCGCCCGGCGGGAGTCCTGCGTGCGGACGCCAGGCTCGCGATTCAGCTCACAGGGATCAAACGGACTGACCGCGCATTCGCGTTGCTAGAGAGCCTCCCTGGGCAGGTTCCCGGCCTTTCCGTGTCACGAGATGACTCGTCGTGGCACGAGTTCGGCGAACGCCCGGCGGAACTTCTCCGAATCGAGTGGCCCAAGAACGCGGAATTGCTGGAGTCAGGGTCCCAGCGAAGGCCCAGCGTTGGGGCAGAAGAGAAGAGAACAGAAGAGAAGAGAAGAGACTTTTCGCACTTTCGTGCCTCCAAGAGCGCGCCTTCGGCGCGTGGTGCTAACGGACACGGGCACTCCCCAGAAGAAAGCAGAGACCTCGCCACGATGATCCGTGAGATCGACGCTGAAGGCATCAAGCTGGATGTAGGTCAGTTCCTTGCCGACTGGCCGGATTGCCACGCGCGTGTGGGCCAAGGAAAGTCGAGCATGAAAGAACTGATCGAGATGGCTCGAGCGGGGAAATGGGCTCCCCCGAAGACGCCATGAGCGAGGCCGGGCGGAGGTGCCGCAAAAGGCCGCGAACTACCCCGGCCGACCCCCGGGTGCGGGCGTTTCTGGACGCCTGGGCTCGCGTCGTGGCCGACTCGATCATCAAGGACCTGGGCTGTGATAGCGTACCGGGGAGCGACCCGAGGCCGCGCGCCAACGCGACCCCGGGTCTAACCAACAACGCCTATAGAGGAGGCGCCGATGGCTAGACGAAACCCTACCGCGAGTCCCCTCCGCGTGTGCATCTACGCGCGCATGAGCACCGATAAGCAGTCTGCCGACTCCCCGGCCGACCAGATCGCCCACTGCCGCGAGTACGCCGCGCGCGAGGGCTGGCGGGTCGTTGAGGACCTGGTCGTGTCCGAGACGGGCATCTCGGGCTCGTCCCGGCACAACCGCCCGGGGCTCCTCGAACTCTTCAACCGCATCGACGATTGGGACGTCCTGCTCTGCTTCGACTCCTCACGGCTCGCCCGCAACGGCGAGGACCTCGGCTGGATTCGCAACCGCCTGAAGCTGCGTCAGCGTCGAGCGGTCGAAGTCTCCACGGGCTTCGACCTCGAGAACATCGGCGCAAAGGTGATGGGTGTCTTCAATGAAGAGTACGTCGCGAAACTCAAGGTCGACGTGCGGCGGGGTCTCCGTGGCCGGGTCGACCGTGGGCGGGCGGCTGGGGCGATGCCATACGGTTACCGAACGGAGCCGTGCGAGGACGGGAGCCGGATCGTCGTCGTTCCCGAGCACGCTGCGACCGTTCGAAGGATCTTTTGTCGCTACGCGGGTGGTTCGGGGCTCCGGGCGATCGCTCACGACCTGAACGCTGAGGGGGTGCAGGCGCCGCGCGGTCGGGGTTGGGCGCCCTCCGCCGTGCGCGAGATGCTTCGCAATCCCCTCTATCGCGGCGAGTACCTGTGGAACCGCTCTGAATGGATCAAGGACCACGATACCGGTCGACGCTGCCGGATCGAGCGGCCCGAGTCCGAATGGGTCCGCCAGTTCGACGAGTCCTGGCGCATCGTGACCGACGCTCAGTGGGACGCGGTGCAGGCCGCTATCGGGTCACGATCGACGCAGGTGGCGAAGTCGCGGGCTGGTGGCCGGGCGTACGCCAGGCACGCGCTCTCGGGCTTCCTCGAGTGCGGCGAGTGCGGTGGAAGCTTCCACGCGCTCAACGGACGCGAGCGATACGGTTGCGCGTGGCGCCGTGACCGTGGGGGGCAGGTCTGCAACAGCGGGCTCCTGGTCGACCGCGGCGCCCTCGAGAGCCGGATCTTTGGGGCAATCCGAGATCAGATCCTGGTGCCAGAGCACGTTACCTACGTGGTGTCGCGTGCCATCGAAGAGATCCAAGGGAGTCGCGCAGACAGGGACACGGAGTCGGTTCGGCACCGGCTCGGCCAGATCGAGGTCGAACTCGAGCGCGCCGTCGACCTCGGCGTGAGGACGGGCGGACTCGATCTCGCGACGCGAAAGATCGAGGCTCTCCGTGCGGAGCAGTCCGAACTGCTCGAGCAGGCACGGACGGAGCCTCTTGCGCTGCCGCCCATCGAGGACCTGGTCCCCGTGATCGAGGCCCGCGTGCGCGATTTCCGGTGGGCGTTCGACAGCGAACCGGAGACGATTCGGACGGCGCTCCGCGCGCTGCTCGGGGACTCCCGATTCGCGGTGCGGGCCGATGCCGAGAGGGGCTTCGCGGTCGAGGGCTACGTGGCGCTGCCCCTGATGCGACAGACGCCCGGTGTCTCGGAGGACACCGGGCGTCTGCAACGTATGGTAGCGGGGGAGGGATTCGAACCCCCGACCTCCGGGTTATGAGCCCGACGAGCTACCAGACTGCTCTACCCCGCAGCAAATGGATCGCGAGATATATCGGCAGTCGGAGTGCCTGTCAAACCGCCCCGGTTGCGTCGGGTCTGCGGGGATTCTGCACGTTCATCCTGCTGAAAATCCGTCAACTTTTCCCCGTTTTGGATCACTCACGGGCATGCGGAAAACGACCCATTCGCGACCGGTTCCCGCGAAGCGGAAATGGCTTCTCCCGGCGTTCGCCGGGGTCCTGCTGCTTGTCCTCACGGGGCCCGCGCAGGCGGGGGATGTCTATTCCTGGCGGACCGACGACGGCGGCACGGCATTTACCGACGACCCCAAGTCGATCCCGGTTCGCTACCGCGACCGGGTCGAGAGGCAGCAACTCACCGCCCTCGGTGACTATGGGCGCTTCTCGCGCCAGGACGTGGCCTCGGCGGACCGCTACGAGCGCCGTCTTGCGGAGCGGCTCGAACGGTTGCGTGCCCTCAATCGCCCGCAGGGGAATTCGCCTCGCGCCGGAAGCCGGCGGGACCTAGAGGCGAGCAGCCTGACCCTCCGCGACGGCGGCCGGGATGGCGCTGGGATCGATCTCTCGTTCCCGGCCGGTGAGACTGCGCCCGCTGAGCCCATCGTCGTCGAGACGCTGAAGATGCGGCTGCGCGGAAGCTCTGTCACCCAGAATGCCGAGATCGTGCGGCGCGGCGACGAGATCATCGCCGTTCGCAAGCCCCAGCCGCGGCAGTGGAACCTGAGCGATCGTTTCGACGAGGCAGACGTCTTGCAGCGGTTGCGGACGCAATAGCGCGAGAGGAGCGCTGGGCGGCGTCAGTCCGGCTGTGCGGCCGGGATCTCGGTTGCCATGGCCTCGCGAAGCCAGCCAGGCGGCACGCCCTCGCGGCGCGCCTGCTCGAGAAGGGCGTCGAGTTCCCGCTGTGCTGCGGTGAGTTCGCTGCGCGCCGCCTTTCGCTGCGTCAGGATGGAGAGCTTCTGCTCGCCCCGGGCACGGCGGCGGTGTTTCATCTGGCGGTAGCTGACCATGGCGCTGGCATAGCGGTCCTGGGCCGTGCTGAGCCGAGCGCGCGCTTGCTGGATGCGGTTCATCCAGGCGCTCTGGTCCGGACCTCCGGGGGCCGCTCCGGTTCCGAGGTTCACGCCAGAAGCGGCAAAACTCGCCAGTCCGAAAGCCACGGTNAGGACCAGGGTGGCGGCGATCCGCGCTTTCACTGGACCCCCGCCGCGCGGGCGGCTGCATTCGCGTCGCCGAAATCTGAGTTTTCGTATACGAAGTCGTCGATCCGATCCGTACTGGTGCGGTCGAGCGCCAGGAATTGGAGTCCCATGCCGGGCGGGTGGCGCGTTCCCGGAGGCTGGCGCCAGATCACCTGGGCCGTAGGAGCGATTGGCTCTTCCAGGTCCGGAAGCGTGAACTCGAGCGAGACTTCGTTTGCCAGCGCGACGATCGGGTCGCTCTCGACGAAAATTCCACCCCGGGACAGGTTCCGTGCGGCGCCCTCGTAGACCTCGCCGGACTGGAGGATGCGTACGTCGGATTCGAATGAGGCGCGGGGCAGACCGCGCTGAGGTCGGCCGGACAGGAAGCGGTTCACGGCCTGGACGAGGGCGATGCGACTGATGGGCTTCGTGATCACGTCGTCGGCGCCGGCGTGCATGGCGCGGGCCCGGTCGTCGGCGAGACCGCTGCCGGTCAATAGGATCACCGGCAGCTTCCGGGTCTCGGGGTCGTTCCTGATATGCCGGCAGAGTTCGTCGCCGCCCATGCGCGGCATGTCGAGATCGGCCACGACGATTCCGGGGCGGTACTTTCGGAGCGCCTCCAGGCTCTCGTAGCCATCGTTGGCGGTAACGACGCGGCCGGTGCAGTCGAGGAAGATGCTCCCGAGTTCCCGGAACATCGCGGTGCCGTCAGCGAACAAGATCGTGCGAGTCTTCTCCACGGGTTCACCTCAGGTTGGCGACCTTGTCGATCAATTCTTCGATCGCGGGCCGCACCACCCAGTCGTTCTTGAGCTTCTCACCGCTGAGACGCTCCCAATGCTGGGTCTCTCGGATTTCCTGCTCGAGCATGCTCGAGAGGGAATAGGCGTGATAGGTCACGACCAGCGTTGCCGTGGCCTGCTCCTCACCCCACTGGATCTTTCCCACGTCGTAATCGGTGACGCGGATTTCCTTGAATTTCTGGAGCTCGGAGACGAAGTTCTCGCGCAGGTCGGGGTGGACGAAGCTCACTGCGGCGTCGGTATTCCCCCAGCGCAGCGCGTTCGTGTACTCGCGCTGGGCGCGCACGAGCGAGTCGTGGCGACCCATCGGATCCTTGAACATCTCGATGAAGAGCGGGGCGACACAGCCGGTCGCAAACGTGGTCGACAGTGCGATGAGCAGAGCGATGGTGCGGCGGTGCATCGGATTTCCTCCTGGTGCTCGGCAACCGGCAGGTGGGTTGGGAGGCGGTTGCCGTTGCTTCGCTTTCCATCGGCGCCGGGAGGCCGGAACCTGAGCCGTTTCGTGCTAGGCTGCTGCAAGCTGGCAACTCCATGAAAGAAAAGGGGTTTTTATCTCGCTGGGCCTCGGAATCGACCTCGGTGGCAGCAAGACGGTTTTGGCCCTGGGCGACCGCGAGGGACGGGTGCGGATGCGCCGGCGCCGACCCACCGAGCCGTCGGGCGAGCCCGGGCGCGACATCGCCCGCCTGCTCGACGACGCGCGTGCGCTGCTGCGCGAGGCGGGTGTTACGCCGGCCGAACTCTCCGCAGTCGGAATCTCGGCACCCGGCCCGTTGGACCGGGCGCGGGGTGCCGTTGTCGGCCCACCGAATCTGCCGGGTTGGCGCGACGTTCCGCTGCGCGACGCCCTGGCAGAGGGGCTTGGGCTCCCGGTTCATCTCGAGAACGATGCAAACGCCGCGGCACTTGCCGAGTGGCGCTTCGGTGCGGGGCGGGGATTCGACGACCTCGTCTACCTCACGATGTCGACGGGCATCGGGGCGGGACTCGTGCTTGGAGGCGAATTGTACACGGGGAGCTTTGGCAACGCGGGTGAACTTGGGCACCTGCCGATCGAATGGGACGGCGAACTCTGCGCCTGTGGGCAGCGCGGCTGTCTGGAAGCCTATGTGGGTGGCGCCGCGTGGACGCGCCGCCTGCGCGCCTGCACGCCGGCGGGAAGCCGCGTCGCCGCGCTCGCGGGTGATTCGGCGGTCAAGCCCGAACACGTGGTGGCAGCGGCGGGGGAGGGCGATCCCTTCGCCTGCGAGGAGATCGAGCGCTTCAACCGCTACCTGGTGCGGGGGCTCACGGCGCTTGTCTTTACCTTCGCGCCTCAGGCAATCGTGCTGGGCACGATCGTTGCGGCGGCGGGGGAAGGCCTGTGTCTCGACCCGGTTCGGACGGATCTCGCCGCGCGGGTCTGGCCGCTGCTCGGTCGGGGCTTGGTTGTCCGCGCCGCGGAACTCGGCGAGCGCCTGCCCGAGCTGGCCGGTCTGTGCGTGGCGTTTCCCGAGGCATGAGGGCGCCTCTCACGGGGCCTCTTCACCGGCGCTTGCCTCGACCTCCGCGCGCAGCGCGGCAAGGCTTCCGGCGGCGATCGCCACCCTCGCCCGTTCGAGCAAGCGCAGGTAGAAGCGCAGGTTGTGCAGCGAGGCCAGTCGCGCGCCGAGCGCTTCGCCCGAGCGCACGAGGTGCGCGAGGTAGGCGCGGGAGTATCCGGTACAGAGGGGGCAGTCGCACTTGGGGTCGGGCGGATCGGGATCTTCGCGGAAGCGCGCGTTCTTGAAGCGCAGCAGGCCGCGGCTGGTGAAGAGCACGCCGTGCCTTCCGTGCCGCGTGGGCAGCACGCAGTCGAAGAGGTCGATGCCGGCAGCTACGCCGTCGAGCAGGTCAACGGGCCGGCCGAGCCCCATCAGGTAGCGAGGCGCAGCGGCCGGGAACTCGGCCTGCGCGGCGGCGATCAGGTCGCTGCGGGCGGCTCGCTCCTCGCCCAGGCCCAGGCCGCCATGGGCATAACCGTCGAATCCGATGGCGGCCGTAGCGCGGGCGCTCGCGCGGCGCAGCGCTTCGTCGCTGCCTCCCTGGGCGATGCCGAAGAGCGCCTGCTCGGGGCAGCTGTGCGCGGCACGGCAGCGCTCGGCCCAGCGCAGGCTGCGCTCGGTCGCAGCACGTACGCGGAGATCGGCATCCGCTGTGCGGGCCGGTTGGCATTCGTCGAGCGCCATGGCGACATCGGCGCCCAGCGCCTGCTGGATCGCCATCGCCGACTCCGGGGTCAGCAGTCGCGTGCGCCCGTCGAGCGGAGAGCGGAAGGCCACGCCCCTTTCGTCGACGTCCAGACGGTCGGCGAGAGAAGTGATCTGGAAGCCTCCGCTATCGGTCAGCCACGGGCCGTTCCAGCCGGTGAAGCCGTGCAGTCCGCCGAGCTTTTCGACGCAGGCCTCACCCGGCCGTTCGTGCAGGTGGTAGGTATTCGCGAGAAGGATCTGCGCCCCGGCATTGCGCAGTTCGTTCGGGGCGACCCCGCGGACTGCGCCGTAGGTGGCGACGGGCATGAAGGTGGGGGTTTCGATCGCACCGTGGGGCGTGACGAGCTTTCCGCTGCGCGCCGCACCGTCACTCGCCTCCAGCGTGAACGAGAAGCCCACGCGCATCAGAGCACGAGCATCGCGTCGCCGTAGGAAGAGAAGCGATAGCCGGCGCGCATCAGAGCACGAGCATCGCGTCGCCGTAGGAAGAGAAGCGATAGCCGGCGCGCATCAGAGCACGAGCATCGCGTCGCCGTAGGAATAGAAGCGATAGCCGGCGCGGACGGCCTCGGCGTAGGCCGCAAGGACCGAGTCGCGCCCCGCGAAAGCGGAGACGAGCAGCAGCAGCGAAGACCTGGGCAGGTGGAAGTTCGTGAGCAGGGCATCGACCACCTGAAAACGCGAGCCCGGTCGCAGGAAGAGATCGGTTTGTCCCAGCCCGGGCGTGACCCGCCCATCGGCAGCGACACAGCTCTCGAGCACCCGGGCCGTCGTCGTGCCGAGGGCCACCACGCGACCGCCATTGCCGCGGGTCTCGGCGATGCGATCGGCGGTTACCGCCGGCAGCGCGAACGGTTCCGCGTGCAGCCGGCCCCGGCGCAGGTCGCGCTCGCGCAGCGGGCGGAAGCTGCCGGGGCCGACGTGGAGTACCACGTCCGCGATCTCCACGCCGCCTGCGGTGAGCTGATCGAGGAGCGCTCCGGTGAGGTGAAGCCCCGCGGTCGGTGCAGCCACGGCTCCGGGAACGCGGGCGAAGACGGTCTGGTAGCGCAGCGCGTCGTCGGCGTCGGGCACGTTGCGCCGGATGTAAGGCGGTACCGGGGTCTCCCCCTGGGCGTAGGGGTCGACACCGGGCTCGAAGGCGAGTTCGACCGCGCCGTCTTCATCGATTGCCGTAATCTCCGCGTGCCCTGCGGCGAAGCAAAGCTTCAGCCCGGTGCGCAAGCGTCCGCCGGCGCGCACCAGCGCCAGGTAGCGGTCCGGTGCGCAACCGGGGCCGAGCAGCAGCGCCTCGGCGGCGCCCCCGCTCGCCTTGCGCCCGCGCAGCCTGGCCGGAAGAACGCGTGTCGTATTGCGCACGAGCAGGTCGCCCGGCGCGAGCCACGCCGGAAGGTCGCGGATCATCGCGTGGTGGAGTGCGTCGCGCGCGCGTTCGAGTACGAGGAGCCGCGCGCCATCCCGTTCCGGAAGAGGATGTTGAGCGATCTGCTCCGGCGGAAGCGCGTAGTCGTAGCGATCGAGGTCAACTGTCATCGGCAGGTTCCCGGGTCTGCTCCGCGAGCGCGTCGCGCAGCGCGGGTGCGTCGGCGATGGCGTCCCACGAGAAGAGCACGATGCCCGCGGCGCCGGCCTCCTCGGCGATGGATACCTGCTGGAGGGCGCCCCCTGGGCGCCTCGCGAACAGCCACGCCCCGATTCCGATCCAGGTGCGGGGCCCGAGACCCGCGGAGGTGAATGCCTCGACCTGGTAGCGAAAGATGCGCGGGTCGAGCGTGTAGGCCATGGGGACGGCGAAATCGAGCAGGTCGTCTTCGAGCCAGCGTCGCCAGTCCTGACCGATCGAGAGGTAGGCGCGGTCGGCATGCGCCCAGACCGCGGCCGAAATCTCGATGCCGGGCCGCGCGGCGCGGGCTCCATCGGAGATCGCGCGCACCAGCTCGGTCACCTTGTCGCGTCGCCAGGCGTCCCAGCGGTTGGCGTGGCCGAGCCGGTCGGGAGGGGAGGGCGCTACGAGGCCCGTCTCTTGCCGGAATCGTTCGCGGGTCGGCGCGCCGTGACCCATGTCGAGGCCCACGCCGAAGCGCGAGCCCGGGGCGAAGGGCAGCACGCCCGGATAGCGGATGTAGTCGAGGTGCAACCCGTCGAGTTCCGGGTACCGCGCCGCCAGCTCCGCGAAGGTCTCGGCGAGGCGCGGCGCCACGCCCGGGGCGGCCGGATCGATCCACACGGCCGGGGTTCCCATCCGGTAGTAGCGTCGGTCCGGTTTGGGCACGTCGAGCTTCGGATAGTCGAGGATCGATCGGCCCTGCTGGTCGACGAGAACCGCGTCGCGGCCGAGTTCGCGCACGAGCGGCGCATCGCGGTTGTCCGCCAGGGAGAGGACATTGAGCCAGGCGTGAACGCGTAGGCCCGCCTCGTGTGCCCGCCCGACGAGCGTGCGCAGGGGATCCTCACCGCCTGCGCCCGCAACGGCCCGCTCCCAGGGCGCGGCGTCGCCCAGGCTCGAATCGAACCACGCGCGCCCGCCGCGGTACACCTGAACGAAGAGATCGGTGGCGCCCAGCGCCCGGGCGTCTTCGAGGAGCGCGGGAATCTTCGCGGTGTCGTCGAGCACCCGCTGGCTCCCCTGGCAGAGGACCCACAGTCCCCGGGATCTGGCGGCGGCTTCGGGCGCGGATGCTTCGGGGGGCAAAACGGGTGCGGGAGCCGGGTCGCCGCAGCCACCGGCAAGCAGGGCGAACCCCAGGCCGAGGACGGCGGTCAGCGGCGATTCGCGGCGCGGCGAGCGTGCGCGGGGCAAGGCCGCGCAACGCTATCCGACGTCGAGGATGGGAACAAACGCGGTCGGCTCGGCGATTCGGCATACTTTCCGAGATGATGGGGATAAAGGGGTGGAGCCTCACCACGGCCGTCGTGGTGTGTTTCGTTTCGGGCGCGCTGGCGCGTCTCGGGCCCAACGACGTGCAGAGTGGACTCAGCCCGGTCGACCGGCTGTTGCTCGCCCAACCCGGCCGGGCGTTTCGCCACGCACTCGATTCGATCGAGGCCGGGGAGACCGAGCGAAGCGAGCGGTTTCTCGTGGCGATCGCCGCGCGCTACCCGGTCATCGCCGACCACGCAGACTTCGAGCGACTGCGTCTCTACGCGCTCACGGGCCGTCTGGATGCGGCGCTTGCGCTGGGCGAGGCATGGTCACACCCGGATTCGCCGCTGGGTGCCGACGTGAATGCCGAGGTCGGTCGCGCGAGGGCGGCACGCGGCGACGAGGCGCTCGCGCGCGCGGCATTCGAGCGGGCGCTCAGCGCGACCCAGGACGGAGATCGCCGTGCCGCCATCCTGACGGAGCTCGGTCGATCGCATCGGCGCTCGGGGGAGCCAGAGCAGGCGGCCAAGCGGTTGCTCGAGGTCTGGGTGCGGTATCCGCTCGCTGATCTCCAGGGAATCGACGACGATCTCGACGCATTGGAAGCCGAGCTGTCGCGGCCGCTGCGCGATGCGGACCAGTACCGCAGGCGTGGCGATGTGCTCTTCGGGGCGCGGCACAACGAGGCCGCGCTCGCGGCATACGAGCGGGCTCTCGAACGCGGAGAACTCGACACCCGAGGCGCGCGGCGTGCCAAGCGCCAGCGCGCCCGCACTCTTTACCGCCTGCGCCGCTACAGCGAGGCGAGCGAAGCCTTCGCTGCACTGCCGCAGAGCCCAGAAAACCGTATTGGGGGTGCGAGCGCACGCGCGCGGTCCGGCGAGGTGGCGGAGGCCGCGGAAGAACTCGAGAAGATCGCGGCGCAAGTGCGCGGGGGGCAGGGCGCCTCCGCCAAGCTGATGGCGGCATTGCTTTGGGATGGCGAGGGCGAGCAGGAGCGCGCCCGGGCGCTCTTCGCATCGCTGGCCCAGGGGAGCGGCCCCAAGGCGGCAACCGCGCTGTGGCGATTGGGCTGGGGTGCCTACCTGGCCGGGAACTACGAGGCTGCCCGCCAGCACCTCGAGCGCCTGGCCGAACGCGAGACCGGTGAGGTCGCACGGCTGCGCGCGCGTTACTGGGGGGCGCGAGCGGCAGAGCGGTTGGGGGATGAGACGGCAGCCGACGCGTTTGGAGCGATCGCGAGAGAGTTCCCGTTTTCGTACTACGGCTGGCGAGCAAGCCGCCGGGCGGCTCAGGGACCGAGTGAGCGGCCGAAATGGAGGCTTGCGCCGGGGGAGGTGGCGCTTGCGGCGAAGGATCTCGACCGGCCGCGGATTCTGCTCGAGGCGGGCCGCACCGATGCAGCACACGAGGCGCTCGACCGGCTCTATCTACGGGTCGGGGGAGTCGAGGACCGCCTCCGCCTCGCCGCACTCTACGCCGAAGCGGGCGACTACCACCGGCCGCAGCGACTGGTGGTCGGGGCGTATCAGGAGACGCTTGCCCGCGGGCCGGCTCGAGAGGTGATCGAGCTGTGGTGGCACGCTTGGCCAGCACCGTATCCCGAGGCCGTATTCGGGGCGACCGAGGGGCGCGATGTCCTGGACCCAGAGCTTCTCTACGCAGTCATGCGTGAGGAAAGCGGCTATCGGCCGGAAGTGCGGTCGGTTTCAGGTGCCCGGGGTTTACTACAGCTCATGCCGGACACCGCCGAGCGTGTGGCCCGGCAGGAAGCGTTCGAGAGTTTTCGAGTCGAGGATCTCTTCCAACCGCAGGTGAATATCGAACTCGGTGCGGCCTACCTCGATCAGTTGCTCGAGCAGTTCAGAGGACGTGCCTCGGCTGCGATCGGGAGCTACAACGCTGGCCCGCACCGCGTGGTCGAGTGGCTCGAAGACCAACCCCTCGACGATGACGAGTGGGTCGAGGCGATTCCCTACGAGCAGACTCGGAACTACGTAAAGCGGGTGCTCCGCAGCGTTCACGCGTATCAGGTGCTCTACTGAGCGCGGTTTTCGACGTTTACACGATCGGGCAGATCTCGCTCGACCGGGTCTGGGTCAGGAAAGGGGACGGGGTTGAGCCGCCCGTCGGACTCCCGGAGCGGCCGGGCGGGCAGGTTGCGACGGCTGCGCTCGCTCTGGCGCGACTCGGCCTGCGCGTTGCGTGGGCTGGCGCGGTGGGCGGCGACGCTGCTGCGGACGCGGTGTTGGCACCGCTCTACCGCGCGGGGGTGGATCTGGACGACGTGCGGCGCGTGGTGGGCGGTGTCACCCGGCGCGCGCTGGTGTGCGTGGACGAGACTTCGGGGGAGCGCTGGGTGCACCCGGAGCGGGATCCGCAGGTTCGGCTGGACGCGGCCGGTCTGGCGCGCGGGCGCATCGCCGGTGCGCGCGCGTTGCTCGTGGATACCGAGGATCCGGAGGCCGCGCTTGCCGCGGTGACCTACGCGCGCAGCGTCGGCGTGGCCACGGTGCTCGATGCCGATAGCCGGGTGCCCGAGCTGGAAGCGCTCCTGGAGCAAGTTGATTTTCCTATTGTTTCTCGATCGCTTGCCGAAGCGTTGGGGGGTGGCTCTGCGTGGCAGGGGGTGCGGGTGCTCGCGGAGGGCGGCCCGCGCCTGGCGATTGTGACGCTGGGCGACGAGGGCTGCATTGCGGTCACTCGGGGCGCCGATTCGGTGCTCGTGAGTTCGGCCTTCGATGTTGCGGTGTGCGACACCACGGGCGCCGGAGACGCTTTTCATGCCGGATTCATCTGGGCTCTGCTCGCGGGGCGGGGAATGAAAGAAATGCTGAGAGTCGCCAATGCGGTGGCGGGGCTGAACTGCAAGGCACTCGGTGCTCAGGCGGGCCTTCCGACAAGCGATCGGGTGGTGGAATTCCTGGCAAAATGCGCCAGGTCGCCGGAGGAGAACGAATGACGGATCGGAGGCGGACGGGCGGCGTCGGGTTTCTCGCTGTGCTGCTCCTGCTGGCGTTGGCCGCCGGCGTGTGGAACTACCAGCGGAACCTGGCGGCGGAACGAGCTGCGTACCGGCCGTTCCGGGGCTACGCGGAGGCCGATCTCGAAGCGCTGGCGGAGGCGCTCGATGTGCGTCGGCAGGATCAGACGGAACGCTACGAGGTTGCGGCCACCCGGCGCGTCACGGCCGGAACAAAGAGTTACTTCGACGAGCAGGTTGCGGAGTTCGAGCGGGTGCAGCGGACCGGCACAACGAAGAGACAGGCCCAGCTGGAGCTGGCCGGAAGCCGCGTCACATCCGAGCTGCTGGAAGACGAACGTGTCTACCGAGCGCAGGAACGAGATCGGGTGAAGGTTTTTCTCGAGCGTCTGCTGAGCATCTGAGCCGGACTGCTCACGGCTCCTCGGCCTCTTCCTCCTCTTCGGTCACCGGATCGGGAGGTGTTTCCACGAACTCCTCGTCGTCGTTCGCGTTGGCTAGCCGCAGGTCGACATCTTGGTTCCGCACGTAGCTCGAATCGTCCTCGTCATCGAGCAACGGAGACATTTTCCCCCGACTGGAAGTCTTGCGCGCGACGGAAGGGCGGGTCTTCCTGCCCGGTTTCACCCGCGGCGCATCATGCTGGCTCGCACCGCATTTCGGGCAGAGCGGTTCGGCTTTGTTGAGGTCGTAGAATTTCGCGCCGCAGGAGTAGCAGTCCCATTTCTTGCCGAGCTTGTCGGATCCTTCGATCGCAGTGATCGGGGCGCGTCGCGGAAGGATGTCTGCCGCGGGAATCTGCGGTGCCTTCGATCGCGACCTGCGACGCGGTTTGGCGCGATCCTTCGCGGGGTTCTTCTTGGCAGTTTTTGCTGCGCTCTCTTTCTTGGGAGCTTTTGCAGCGCTCGTTTTCTTGGCAGTTTTTGCTGCGCTCTCTTTCTTGGGAGC
>PBYF01000027.1 GCA_002729515.1 Deltaproteobacteria bacterium | reverse complement strand
GAGCGGGAGGAGGAACCCTCGGCCTACGCGCCCGGGGCACGCCCCGACGTCGTCGAAAGCCCGAGCGAGACAGCCGAGCGGGAGGAGGAACCCTCGGCCTACGCGCCCGGGGCACGCCCCGACGTCGTCGAAAGCCCGAGCGAGACGGCCGAGCGGGAGGAGGAACCCTCGGCCTACGCGCCCGGGGCACGCCCCGACGTCGTCGAAAGCCTGCGCGAGACGGCCGAGCGCGAGCGCCACGCCTCCGACGGCGGGGGGCGCGCCTGGGTCGAGCGCACCGAGCCCACCGAACTGCGAGTCGGGATCCCGGCGCAGATCACCCTGGGATTCGAGGTCGGGCCCGAAGGAATCGCCGAGGGCGGCATGATCTTCCTGCAAGGCCCGCCCTTCTGGGGCTGGACTCCCCCTCAGACGCACATACCCGAGTTGCCCGGATACACGACGGTCGAAAGCGATGCCGAAGGTGTGGAACTCATCGCCGAAACGGTGACGGACCAGCAGGTCGTGGTTTTCGAAGTCTCGGGACGCGCGCTGAAGCCGGGCGAGCGCCTGCGCTTCGTATACGGTGCCGGGCCCGCCGGCACGAGTGTCGATCGCTTCGCGGAGGCCGAGTCTCCCTTCTTCATCCTGGTCGACGGCGACGGCGATGGCTTCCGCACCGTGCTGTCCGACCCGCCGACCGTACCGGTGCACGCAGGTCCGCCGGCGCGTCTCGTCGTCAACATCCCGAGCGTCGCGCGGCCCGGAGAGCACGTGCGCGTCCACCTCGCGGTGCTCGATGCACAGGGAAGCCGGGGAGTCGATTTCGAGGGTGAACTAGCGCTCCGCGTCGAGGGAACCGGCCTCGAACTCGAGGAACGAGTCGTCTTCACCGCCGCAGACGGTGGCGTGAAAGTGGTCGAGGGCCGCGCGACTGGCTCCGGCACCGTCCGGGTTCACGCCAGCACTCCCGAGGGCTTTGCCGCCACCAGCAATGCCCTGGTGCTGAGTAGCCAGGGGCCCCGCATCCTGTGGGCAGACCTCCACGGTCACTCGGTGTTCTCCGACGGCACCGGAACACCCGAGGACTACTACGCCTACGCCCGCGACGTGGCCGGCCTCGACATCGCCGTACTGACGGACCACGACCACTGGGGCATACAACCCCTCGTGAGCCACCCGGCGCTCTGGCAGCGCATTCGCACAGCGACCGAGCACTACAACGCGCCGGGCCGCTTCGTGACCCTGCTGGGCTTCGAATGGACGAGTTGGCTCTACGGTCACCGCCACGTGATCTACTTCGACGACAAGGGCACGGTCATCGATTCGGTCGCTCTCGGGACGCAATCCCCGCAAGAACTCTGGAAGGCGCTCGAGGGCACTCGCGCCCTGACCTTCGCCCATCACTCGGCCGGCGGCCCGATCGCGACGGACTGGCGCATCGCCCCCGACCCCCGCTTCGAACCCGTGACCGAGATCGCGTCGGTGCACGGCAGCAGCGAGGCGCTCGATTCGCCGCACGTCATCTACGACCCGGTGCCCGGGAACTTCGCCCGAGACGCACTCGGCATGGGCTACCGGCTGGGTTTCGTCGGGAGCGGCGACACCCACGATGGCCATCCGGGCCTCGGGCAGCTGGCCTCGACGACCGGAGGGCTCGCCGCCGTGCTGGCAGAAGAAAACACCCGGGAAGCGGTCCGCGAAGCCCTGGTGGCGCGCCGGGTCTATGCGACCAACGGTCCCCGCATCCTGCTGCGGGCGGCTCTCGGCACGGCGCGGATGGGCGAAAGCCTCGCGGCGCCCGACAAAGACATCGACCTCTACGTGAATGTCGTGGGAACCGGACCCCTCGAACGCCTCGACGTGGTGCGCTCGGGTGAGATCGCTAGTCTGGCTCTGGAGGAGGCACTCGACACCACCGTGCACTTGAATATCTCGGGGTTGCAGCCGGGCGAGTGGCTCTACGTGCGGGTGGTACAGGCCGACGGTGGCGTCGCGTGGTCGAGCCCCTTCTTCATCGACTGATACGCCAGCGAGACAGCGATGAGCAACGCACCAATGAGCCGGGGTCTCGAAGCAACCGAGCGCGCGCATCCTCTCTTCGCCATCGGTGCACTGGGCACGCACGCAGACGGGGTCTTCACTCTGCATCGCATTGCTGCTGAGCCTGTGACACGGTGCGTGCGTGAGCTTTTGGCGGCGCTGATCGTGCTCCTGTCCGCGGGGGGCAGCGCGCTCGCCGGGCCCGCAGACGTGCTCGCGGCCTCGGCGGATTGCTCCGGTTCGGTGTGCCGCTTCCTCGTCACGGTACGGCACGACGACGAGGGCTGGAAGCACTACGCAAACGCCTGGGAGATCGTCGCACCGGACGGCTCGGTGCTCGCCACGCGTGTGCTCCGCCATCCCCACGTCGGGGAGCAGCCCTTCACACGTGCCCTCGGCGGGGTCGAGCTGCCCCCCGGCATCACGAGTGTTCGCATCCGGGCGCGAGACTCGGTGCACGCATTCGGCGGCAAAGAAGTCTCGGTGACTCTCGGCGACTAGCGCGCTCCGCTAGAAACGGCGCAACGCAAGCCGCTCGACCCGTCGCGCTCCCAATCGAGGTCGATCCATCAAGCTCGCAATCAAAGTGGTACCGGGGTCTTCGCGGGACGGCATTGCCGGCTGGCTCGGCAGCACGCTCAAGGTCCGCGTGCGAGCAGCGGCGGAGCGCGGCAAGGCCAACGCGGCGGTCGAGAGAGTCGTCGCTGCGGCCCTCGGATTGCCCGGGGCGAACGCTCGAATCGTGGCGGGCAATACCTCACCGCGAAAAATCATCGAAATTTCGGGGCTCTCCGCCGCCGAAGTCGCGCGCCGGCTCGGGAAGGACTCGGCATGAGCGATCGCGGGCGCATCGGGCCCGGAGGGGGCCGCCCTAGAATTCGGCGGAGCCCGGTGTTCGGGGAAAGGGAATGACGTCCCGGATGTTGGCCATGCCGGTAACGAACTGCACGAAGCGCTCGAAGCCCAGGCCAAAACCCGCATGGGGTACGGACCCGTGGCGGCGGAGGTCGAGGTACCAGCCGTAGTCCGCCGCAGAGAGTCCGGCTTCGCCCATGCACCGTTCCAGCACATCTCGCCGATGCTCACGCTGCGAGCCACCGACGATCTCGCCGACGCCCGGAACCAGGACGTCCATGGCGCGCACGGTCCGGTCGTCGTCGTTCCGGTACATATAGAAGGCCTTGATGCCCTTCGGGTAGTCGGTCACCACGAGCGGCCGCTTCACGTGCTCCTCGGCGAGGAAACGCTCGTGCTCGCTCTGCAGGTCGACTCCCCACTTCACCGGAAACTCGAACTTCCGTCCGCTTGCGTCGAGGATCTCGACCGCTTCGGTGTACGTGAGGCATTCGAAGGGCGAGTCGACCACGTGCTGGAGATTTTCGAGAATTCCCGGCGCGATGCGCTTCTCGAAGAAGGCCATATCGTCCGGACACGCCTCGAGCACGGCGCGGATCACGTGTTTCAGAAAGGCCTCGGCGAGTTCGGCGTTCCCGCGCAGATCGCAGAAGGCCATCTCGGGCTCGACCATCCAGAACTCCGCCAGGTGGCGGCTCGTGTTGGAATTCTCGGCGCGGAAAGTCGGTCCGAAGCTGTAGACGTTGCCGAGCGCAAGCGCGCCGATCTCGGCCTCGAGCTGTCCCGACACCGTGAGAAAGGTCTCCCGCCCGAAGAAGTCACCCGTGAAGTCGCTCTCCCCGGCACCGAGCGTGCTGACGCGGAACATCTCGCCCGCGCCCTCGGCGTCCAGAGCCGTGATGATCGGCGTGTGGAGCCAGACGAAACCGCGCTCCTGAAAGAACGCGTGTATCGCTCGGGCCGCGGCGTTGCGCACGCGCAGGACAGCACCGATGGTATTGGTGCGGGGCCGCAGGTGGGCAATGGTGCGCAGAAACTCGAACGAGTGTCGCTTCTTCTGGAGCGGATAATCCTCGTCGACGGCACCCACCACCTGGACGCGCGTGGCCTGCAGCTCGTAGCGCTGCCCCTTGCCCGGCGAATCGACGAGTTCGCCATCGGCTTCGATGGCCCAGCCGGTTCCCGCGTGTCGCAGCTCGCTCTCGTAATTCTCGAGCTCCGGGGGCACCACGACCTGGAGGCCGTCGAAGCTGGACCCGTCGGAGACTTCGAGAAAGCTCACGCCCTTCGAGTGGCGCGCCGTCTTCACCCAGCCGCGGACGCGGGCCGTGCCGCCCGCCGCAGGCCGCGCCACGATCTCTCGTACCGACTCGCTCAACCCCCCTCCGGCGTGCGCACCACGAGCAACCGCACCTCGGTCATGTCTTCCATGGCGAAGCGGATGCCCTCGCGACCCAGGCCGCTGTCCTTCACCCCCCCGTAGGGCATGTGGTCCACACGCCACGAGGGGACGTCTCCGATCACGACGCCGCCCACCTCGAGTTCGTCCCAGGCCTTCTGTGCCTTGTAGAGGTCGCGGGTAAAGACGCCCGCCTGCAGGCCGAAGACCGAATCGTTGACCGCCCGCAGCGCCGCGTCGAAGTCGGCGTAGCGCGACAACACGGCGACCGGCCCGAAAGCCTCCTGACAGACGACCGCCTGGTCGCCGGGCGCGTCTTCGAGGAGCGTGGCTTCGAGCATGGCGCCGTCGCGGCGCCCGCCGCATAGCAACGTGGCACCGGCGGCCACGGCTTGCTGGATCCAGCCGTCGAGCCGGGCGGCTTCCTTCTCCGAGATCATGGGTCCGATGAAGGTCTCGGGATCCTTCGGATCTCCCATGCGCAGCGCACTCGTCGCCTCCACCAGGCGGTCGCGAAGCTCGGAGTACGCCGCTTCGTGGGCCAGGACACGCTGCACTCCGATGCAGCTCTGGCCCGACTGGTAGAAGGCGCCGAAGACGATGCGTTCGACCGCATCTTCGAGGTCGGCGTCCGGCTCCACGACGACCGCCGCGTTCCCGCCCAACTCGAGCACCACGGGCTTCTTCCCGGCGCGCGCCTTCAGGTCCCAGCCCACCTCGGGCGAGCCGGTGAACGACAGGAGCTTCAGCCGCTCGTCGGTCGTGAAGAGTTCGGCGCCGCTGCGCGGGCACGGCAGCACCGAGAACGCGCCGCGAGGAAGCCCGGTTTCGGCCAGTACCTCGGCGATGAGAAGCGCACCGATCGGCGTGAGACTCGCCGGCTTCAGCACGAACGGACAACCCACGGCCAACGCCGGCGCCACCTTGTGGGCAGCCAGATTGAGCGGAAAGTTGAAGGGCGCGATGAAGGAACAGGGACCGATGGGAATGCGTTTCCACATTCCCGTGTAGTCCCGCGCGCGCGCGCTGATGTCGAGCGGGAGCACCTCGCCGGTGATCCGCACGGACTCCTCGGCTGCGATGCGAAAGGTGTCGATGAGCCGTCCGACCTCACCGCGCGAATCCTTGATGGGCTTGCCCGCTTCGACGCAGAGTGCGAGCGCGAGTTCCTCGGCGCGCTCGGTGAAGCGCGCCACGCAGTGCTGGAGCACCTGTTGCCGCTCGTAGGCCGCCATTGCGCGCATCGGCGCCGCGGCCTCCACGGCGAGACCGATGGCGCGGTCGATCGCCGCCGCATCGGCGAGCGCCACGCGGGTCGCCACCTCACCGCTGTACTTGTCGGTCACCTCGAGGTCGCAGTTCGGTGCCTCGGGCACATTTCCCAGGTAGTACGGATAGCTCTCGCGAAGCATGGCAGTCCCTCGGGCGGGATTATCCCACAAAGAGCGGGGCGCTGACTTCCACCGAGCCCGACAGAGCCTCCCCCGGATCTCTCACAGAGAAATCCCCCGGATCTCTCACAGAGAAATCCCCCGGATCTCTCACAGAGAAATCCCCCGGATCTCTCACAGAGAAATCCCCCGGATCTCGCTCGCGTCGAGGAACCACAATTCGAAGCGCGGCGGCTCGAGCAGGCCGAGCGCACCCTGGATCCCGCGCACATAAGCTTCGCCCTGGGTGCGGTAGCGCTCGGCCTTCTCACCGATCTCGGCTTCGCCGGCGATGCGGTCCGTCTTGTAGTCGGCAACCACGGTGACACCCGAAGCCGGGTCTCGGTAGAGCAGATCGACCACACCGGCCAGAAACCCCACCGGCCCATCGGAGCGGTCCGGATCCGGGGGCAGCAGCACGGACAACTCGCGCGCAATCACGTGGGGGGCGATCTCCTGCAGCCGCGCGAGGAGCGGACCGCGGGCGAAGGCGTCGAGAAGCGCGTGCGCGCGCCCGAGGGCGATGACCCGCTCGCCCGGGGCAAGTGCCGGATCGAGGCGCCGCTCGAGATCTGCTGCGGCCGCGGCGAGACCGTCCTCGAGATCCGCGTCGAGATCGAGAAACTCGAAGACCCGGTGCACGGCCGTGCCCACGGCCGCCGCGGCCCGGGGGCCGGCCATCGGCGACGCTTCGCCGCGGTCGTCTTCCCGTCCCTCGTCTACGGCACCCCGTTCGCGCACGCGTTCCAGCTGGGCCTCGTGCGCCGACGCAGAAACGGCGGCGCGCAACGGGCGCTCGCGCGTCGCGGCAGCATTCGCCCGGCGGGCTGCGAGCGCCTCGGACATGCGGGAGACGGCTTTCGGATCGTGCAACGGCTTTCGCGGGCGGCTCCTGTCGGGCGCCGTCTCGGAGAAGAGCGCTGGGAAACGCCAGCGAACCCCAGCGGCGTCGACGTGCTCGCCGGCGTCCGCTGCGACGCGCTGCATCTCGTCCACGAGGTCCGGACGACCGCCTTTCCGGTGCGCGAGCAATGCCACGTGGCTCTCCGAACTGCGCGAGCCCGCCATTTCCGGGTGAACACCCGCGAGCACCAGCCTGCGGCACGCGCGCGTAGCGGCGACATAGAGCGTGCGCACCCGCTCCGCGCGCGCGACGCGGGCATGGCGCACCTCGACCGCGTCGTAGCCGAGCGTGCGCGCGCCGAGGAACTCGACTTCCAGCTGCCCCTCGATCTCCTCGGCGCGAGGGCTCGGCTGCGAGCCCTGCCCTCTGTGGAGCTGCAGCACGTAGACGTGGTCGAAGTCGAGCCCCTTCGCCTTGTGGATCGTCATCACCTGGACCGCGTCCTCGATCGCCTCGCGCGGGCGGCCTTCTTCCGCCTCACGACGCTGCGCCACGTCTTCGCGCAGATCGCGCAGCACCGCCTGGGGGTCCCCCTCGCCGTCGCGCAGCGCCCGCGAGAGATCGCGAAAGAAGCGGTCGAGGTTCGCCAGGCGATACGCCCCCGGGTAGCGGGCGGATTCGGTCACTTCGAAGAGGAAGAGGCCGCGCAGCTTCTCGACGAAGACATCCGCCGCATCGGTCTCGAAAGCGGCCCGCAGCGTCCCGAGCGCGCGAGCTGCGTCGAGCAGGTTGTCCGCCCAGCCCGCGATCCGTGCGATCCCAGGAATGTCGCCGGGAACCTGCGCTTGTGCCTGTGCCACGAGCACGGCGAGGGAGGCGAGGCGTTCGGCATCGTTCCCGTTCAGTTCCGCCATGCACCGGGGCAACTCGCCCGCCCAGAGCGGCACGAGCGCCGCGTCCGGCACCCCCACCACCGACGACCGAAGCAGCGTCAGCAGCGCCAGTTGGTCGTGCGCATCGAGTACGCAGCGAACCAGCGCACACGCCTCGATAATCTCGCGGCGCGCGAAGTAGCTTCGATCCCCCTTCATGGCGAAAGGCACTTCTGCCCGGCGCAGCGCCGCGAGACAGGTCTCGACGGCAGTCCCCGCGCGGAAGAGCAGGCCAATTCGGCTCCAGGGCGTGCCGGCGGCGTGGAGTGCGGCCACGTCGGCGGCGAGCGCGGCGGCTTCCAGCGCGTTTCCCTCGGGAACACTCGTCTTGCGCGGCTCCTGCACGTCCCGATCCCAACCCCATGAAACCCAGTGCTCGACCGGCGCGCGCCCGGCCCCGGGTGCCGCGTCCTCTGCGTCCGGCGGCGTCAGCAACTCCACGAACGGCGGCTGGACCCTGGGCTCTTCGAGCATCACGGGCGCAAACAGGCGCGACACCTCGTCCAGAATCGGCTGGGTCGAGCGGTAGTTCACCACCAGGCATTCGACGCGGCCGCCTTCCTCTCGCAGCTGCTCGACGAAGTCCTCGTAGGCGGCGAGGTCCGCGTTGCGCCAGCCGTAGATCGACTGCTTCGGGTCGCCCACCAGAAAGAGCCCCGGGCGCTCCTCGACCGGTCCGTCGAAGGCGAGCCAGCGCACGATGTCGCACTGAACGGGGTCCGTGTCCTGGAACTCGTCCACCAGGAGCTGGTCGATGCCCAAACGAACGCGGCGGCGCACACCGGCATCGGAAGCGAGCAGAGACCGCGCGTCGTGCAGCAAGGCCCGGAAGGTCTCGATGCCGCGCGCGCGCATCGAACGGAACACCTCGGCGTGGAGCGGCAACAGCACCTCGCGAACCGCGCGGAGCCGCGCGACGTCCACCCGGCGCAGGTGACGAAGCACCGGGCGCACCGCACACGCCCGCTCCACGAGTCCCTCGAGATCCTCGCCGACCGCGCGATCGGCGGATTTGCCGAAGCTCCGCTTCGTCTCCCATTGCTTCAGGCGGTCCTCCCATTTCTGCAGGTCCGAATCGGAGAAATCGCACTCCCGCAGCCAGGCGAGCAGCACCTCGAGCCCCTCGAGCGTCGGCTCGCAATCGCGAAGCCGCTCTCCGAGCTGGGCGAGGCCAGCCACGAGGCTCGAAACCAGGGGAGCGCGGCTGCCCAATGCGACGAGCCGGCCGCCCTCGAGCGCCACGAACGCATCGATCGGGGGCCGTGCGCGCCCGATGAGCTCTTTCACCCGCTCGTCGGCGAGCGGGTCGCGACCCAGTGCGGCGGGAGACACCCCCTCGCCCACGAGAAAGAGCAGCGCAGCCTCCAGGTCGCCGGGCGTCTCGCCCGCACGCACCAGTTCGAGCAGTGCCTCGGAAGTTTCGAATAGTGCCGGCAGGGCCGCCTCCAGAACCTCGCGCACGACGGCCTTCTGCCCGCTCTCATCCGCGTCGACTGCGAAGCGCGGGTGGAGACCGGCCTCGAGCGGGTGCTCGGCCAGCAGCCGTCGACAGAAGGAGTGGATGGTCTGAACCCGCAGCTGGTCGAGCCCGGTACGCAGCGCGGCGGCGCGTGCCGAACGTTCCGCCGGCGGATCGCTGAGCGCACAAACGTCGAGACCCACGGGCGCTTGCCCGGACTCGAGCGCGGCAAAGGCCTGTCCCACTCGCTCGGCCATCTCCGCAGCAGCGGCTTCCGTGAAAGTGATTGCGGCGACACGACGCAGAACGCGCACGGCCCGCTGTTCCGGCTCCGCGTCCGACTCCACGCCCGGCGCCACGCCCGACGCCACGTCCGACTCCACGCCCGACGCCACGTCCGACTCCACGCCCGACGCCACGTCCGGCGCCACGCCCGACGCCACGCCCGACGCCACGCCCGACGCCACGTCCGGCGCCACGTCCGGCGCCACGCCCGACGCCACGTCCGGCGCCACGCCCGACGCCACGTCCGGCGCCACGCCCGACGCCGACGCGCGCGCGCGCTCCCAGCCCGGACCGAGGCACCAGGCCACGACGCGCGCCACCAGCGCAGCGGTCTTGCCGGTTCCCGCCCCGGCCTCGAGCGCAACGGGGCGTTCGAAATCCGTCTGGGCCACCCAGCGGGCCCGAGCGTCGCGCTCGCGCGCGTCCGCCGTCATCCGGAAGCCCCCGGGAGCCGCCAGAGGGCAAGTGCCGCGGCCTCCGCCGCGTGGCGTGCCACGCCGGCCTCGGACCAACGCCCGAGCCGCGCGCGCGCGCCCCCATCTCCCTGGAGGCACGCCTCGCGCACCTCGCAGTATTCACAGCGCCCCGAAGACACATCCTTTCCGGGCTCCATGAGCCGGGGAAAGAAACTCCCCGTACCCAACGCGGCGAGCACCGTGCCCACGCTCACCTCGAAAGCCGCGCGAAGCTCCGCATCGCAGGCCTCGGCAGAAACCGCGCTGCCGCCGCCCGCGTCCCCTGCCAGGTAGAGATAGCGGCCCTCTCCCCCGGTTCCGAATGCGTAGGCCGCCGCCTGGAGCGCTTCGCCGCGGGCGACGTTCTTGAGCAGGGATTTTTGCGTCTTCGCCTTTCCGGTCTTGTAATCGACGAGCCAAAGGCCTGCCCCCGACCGGTCGACCCGGTCCGCCTTGAAGTGCACGCGCCGCGGCGCAGCGCCCAGCGTGGAAACATCCACCGCACCCTCTAGCTCCGCGCCGACACAGCTCGTCTCTGCGCCGGGGCCGGGCCAGCCATGCTGCCGGGCGGCGAGCACGAGCGGGCGCGCCTTCTCGACGAGCACCCGGGCGAAGCTGGGCGGGCCGAGCCCTTCCCGCTGCACCCGGTCGGCGGCTACGCGGTGAAGCAGGGCCTCGAAGACCTCGGGTTCGGGCCACGGCACCGCCTCGGCCGAAGCTTCCAGTGTTCGCGTCTCGCGCGGAAGGACTTGCTCGACGATGGCCTGGAGCACCGCGTGCACCACGTCGCCGACGACGAGCGCACCGAGGTCCGGCACCATACCGAGGGCGGTCGGCGGCGGTTCGATGCCGAGGAAACGCCGCACGAATAGTTGCCAGGGGCAGCGGGCCATCCGCTCGACATGGGTGACGTAGACCGGATTTGCGCGCAGATCCGCAGCGAGGCGCTGCGGTCCGACGAAGCCGAAATAGGGACCGAGCACCTCGAGACCGGGGCGGTCTTCCAGCTCCTCGACGACGGCCATGCGCCCCGCGGCGAGCACCGCGGGATCGACGCCGGAAGTTTCGGGGGATGACCGCTCCTCCGCGGCGAGCGCCAGCAGCTCCGCGAAGCGCACCCGGGCTCCGAAGAGCCCCTCGGCGATGGCGGCCTCCCAAGCCGTTCGCGGCCGCCCCGCGCTGCGCTCCGGCGGTGCCTGCAGTCCCGGCACGTCGTCGCAAGGCACGTCGAAATCCCCGCCGCGCAACCGCTCGACAAACGGGGATGCGGCCCGGGCATTGCCCTCATCGTCCGCAACCTGCCAGGCGAGCGTCACCTGGGGGGCCGCCGCCGCGAGCTGCGCGAAGAGGTAGTGCTCCTCTTCGTGCCCGCGGCCCTTCACCGGGATCTCCGGCAGCAGCACCTCCAGGGGCCGCCGCACGGCGTCGGGAAGCAGGGGGTCTTCGAGCACCGGACGCGGAAAGGCATCGCGGTTCACGCCGAGCACGAAGAGCTGCTCGAAGGTATGGGCGCGCGCCTCGACGACGCTCAGCACCCGGACACCCGCTCCCGCACCCCCCAACGGCGCGCCCCCCGCATCGCGCAGGGCGGTGCGAACCAGCAGCGAGAACTCGTCGCTGCTCAGTTCGAGGTCGGGAAGCTGCGCCTCGAGCCCGGCGAGAGCTGCCTCGAGCGTGTCGAACTCGAAACCGTGCAACCAGCCGAGATCTCGTTGGGCTAGATCGCGAAGCTGCTCGAGGTGACGCCGCAGCGGGGCCTGCGCCGGCCACGCCGCCAGGCGATCGCTCGCCCGAACTGCGCGCGCAACGCCGGCGCGAAGCAAACGTCCCTTCAGCTGGCAGCGACGCACACGCGGTTTCACATCTCCTTGCGCACCCTCGCGTGCAGCCGAAATGCCGATGCGGGCGGGGAGCGGGAACGAATCGAAGTCGCCGGAAAGGTGGAGTGCGGGATCGATCGCCGCGACCTGAGCGAGGCGCGCGGCGCCGATGGTGTGGAGGCCGAGGCGCAGGTCGGCGCGCGCCCCGGGGCTGAAGCGGAGCACCGCGTCCAACCAGCGATCGGACGGCGTGGATTCGCGCGAACTGAGCAGGTCGAGCAACGCGTGAATGCGACGCGCGCGCGCATCGGCGGGACCGAGCTGCCCGCGGCTCGAGAACGGGATGCCGAGGCGCGCGAAGTGGGTGCGCACGGCGACGGCGTAGGAGCCGAGCTGGCGCGCGACGACTCCGATTTCCTCCGGAACGACACCCGCCTCGAGGAGTTCGTGGATGCGGTCCGCCACACCGCGCACCTCTGCATCCGTGCCCGCTGCCCGCAGGGTGCGCAGGACGGGGCGCCCCCGCCCCTCTTCGTGGAGCGGTCCCGTTGGTGACGCACCGAGCCGAGCGACGAGCCGGCCGGCAAACGCCGCGCCCAGATCGCGGCGCGTGGGACGGGCTGGATCGGGCGGCAGGTCGATGATCGCCCGCGCACCCCGGTGGCGCACCAGCGCGGCGAGCAGGTCGCTCGCCGTGCCGGTGGCGTCCGCAAAGCCATGGATCCAGACGGCCCGCGACGGCAGCCGAGCGGGCTGCTCCTCGAGCAGCGCAGCGGCGCGGGCGAGGCGCACACCCGGGCGCCCGATCCCGAGCTCGTTCAGGGTCCCGACCGTCGTCGCCGCCGCCGCCGCGACCGCGCGGGCCCGGGCGTGCGCCGCAGCGGGAAGCCCCGCCTCGGCGAGCGCCTCGTCCAAGGCCTCCACGTGCACCGGCAGCGACGCATCGAAGCCCGCGTCCGAGAGATCCGCGACTGCGGCCACGACCGCGCCGTAGCCATCCTCCAACGCGTCGAGCGCTGAACGCAACTCGGGCTGACCGCGCGCCGCCCGGCGTACCAGCACCGGGAAGAGCACGTCCGCACGCAGCGGCGTCTCACCCGCCCGGTCGAGCAGCTCGAGCGCGAGCCCGTGCAGCGTCTGGATCTCGAAGCCCAACACGGGTCGGCCGACGCGCGCCACCAGCCGCACCGCCACGTGCTCGCGAAGACTCGCGGAGGGCACCACCACCCGGACCGGCTCGGCAAGGCACGCGGGATCCGAGACACCGGCGCGCTCGAGTGCAGCCAGGTGCCCCAACAGCGCCTCCTCGGCGGCACGCGGACCTGCGGCCAGCAGGACGGGCCCCTCTCCCGGGCTCCGGTCGTTCACCCCTCCACCTCCCGGTCCCATCGCGACCCCATTGGATTCCCCAGGCGGAGCGCCAGCTTACCAGCGTACCGCCGGCCGATGGGGAGCATGCGGCAGGAGCGAGTCGAATCCGGTCACAGTCCCCGTGGGGGAAAAAACCAGTGAAAACGACTTTGAATTTCAATTCCTCTCCCGTAGAATCGTCTCACTCACTGGAGACCCGCAAGTGCTCGTCTGCCAATGCAAAGGCGTTTCCGATCGAACCGTGCGAGAAGTCGTGCGCGCGGGCGCCCGCTCGGGCCGCGAGGTCGCACGCGCCTGCGGCGCAGGCCGCAGCTGCGGCGGCTGCCGACCGCTCGTTCGCGAAATCATCGAGGACGAGCGCGACACCACCGCGATTGGCATCCAGGAACTGGTCGTCGCGGCTGGCTGAGCGCCTGCGCTCCGCGGCGCTCGAGATTTCGACATTCAATTTCGATTCATTGGTCCTATTCGCCAAGCCGCGGATACGCTTCTCCATAGACCCCGGAGGAACGAAGCATGCAGGGAAACGCACAAGTCATCGAAGCCCTCAACGACGTGTTGACCACCGAGCTCACAGCGATCAATCAGTACTTCATCCACCACAAGATGTGCGCGAACTGGGGCTACGCACGCCTGTCGAAAAAAAAGCGCGAGGAGTCCGCCAACGAAATGAAGGACGCCGATGCCGTGATCGAACGCATCCTCTACCTCGAAGGCGTGCCGAATATGCAGCGCCTGAATCCGATACGCGTGGGCGAAGATCCCATCGAGCAACACCGCCTGGACCTCACCGTCGAGACCGACGCGATCAAGCGGCTCAACGACGCGATCGCGCTATGCCGCGAGAAGAGCGACAACGGAACCCGGGAGATGCTGGAAGACATCCTCGAGGGCGAGGAAGAGAGCGCAGAGTGGCTGGAGGCGCAGCTGCACCTGGTGGACGAGGTGGGCAAGGAGAACTACCTCTCCGAGATGATCAACGAGTGAGGTGAACGTGCCGACCGATGACCCGCGTGTCCTGCGCGATCGAGAGAAGGCCCTCGAAGACGAGTTCTTCCGGAGACAGAGCGAGGATCTGCGCCGCAAGCTCCGCGAAAAAGAGGCCCGGGGCGAGCACCGCGAAGCGCTGAAGCAGATCGCCGTCGTGACCGAAGACGCCACCATCGACCGCATGCTCGACCTCGGCATCACCGCCGAAACCTGGGCCGCGGTCTCGCTGGTGCCGCTCGTCGAAGTGGCCTGGGCGAACGGCCAGGTCGAGGAGCAGGAGCGCCGCTCGGTGCTGGCGGCCGCCGAGGCCAACGGGGTGACGCCCGGGAGCGCGAGCTACGAGATCCTCGACGCCTGGCTCGCCCATCGCCCCGACGGCCGCCTGATGGAAGCCTGGGCCGCGTACATCGCCACTCTGGGCGCCGATCTCTTGCCCCGGGAAATGCACGCGCTGCGCGACGAACTCATGGCCCGGGCGCGCCACGTCGCCGAGGCGGCTGGAGGGTTTCTGGGCATGGGCAACAAGGTCTCCAGCGAGGAACGCGTGGTCCTCGAGGAGCTCGAAAAGGCCTTCGAGCGCTAGCTCGTCCGCCGGGCCTTGCGCGTGCGGCGGCGGGCGGCCACTTCGGGAGCCTCCAGCAAGCAGGTCCACAGCAGCCGCAGCGACTCCAGGAAGACGCTGAAGCCCGAGCGCTCCAACTCGGCCGGCCGCTCGCCCACCTCGGGGAAGCCGCGCTCGTCGGGTGTGACCCGCTCCCAGTTGGCAAAAAGCCGCCCCCAGGCGCTCGCCATCACCCCCGCCACCTTGGCCTTCGCCCGGAGCGGGTACCAGAAGCTGTCGTGGTAGGCGACGCTCGCCAGGTAGGCCCACGGTGCGAGCACCGTCTTGAGCGACCACTCGATGGGCTTTTTGAGCGGCCCCCAGTAGATCTTGTGCTGCATGCTCGAGGCGAAGGTCATCTTCGCGAAGGGGCCGGTAAAGCCCCAGCGCTCGGCCGCCACGTCCTCGTCTCCCACGATCTCGATCTCCGCCGGATCGCCGCACCCCAGGCCTCGTTCGTGGGCAAGGCGGATGAACGAAATGGAGAGCGGGTCGAAGCCCATCAACTGCGCCGCCACCGCGTCGATCGCCACCTGGTCCGCCGAGGCGAGCAGCACGTTCTTCACGTGCGGCACCATGCAGCGCGGCCCGGGGCCGTCGCCCGCAAAAGTGCCGTCCATCACGGCGAAGATGCCGGGGTGGATCTTCTGCTGGATCATCAACAGATCCACGAGCGTCTGGTGGATCACCGGATGCGTCCAGTGGCGGCGCTCGTTCAGCAGCCCGCCGAAGGCGTTCTTCATCGCGCCGGTCGTGGT
>PBYF01000026.1 GCA_002729515.1 Deltaproteobacteria bacterium | reverse complement strand
GCGCCTAGCTCAGGTCGGCCCGGGTGTGATCGAAGAGGGGGCGCCTAGCCCAGGTCGGCCCGGGTGTGATCGAAGAGGGGGCGCCTAGCTCAGGTCGGCCCGGGTGTAGTCGAAGAGCGTGCGCGCGATGATCATGCGCTGGATCTCGCCCGTGCCCTCGTAGATATCCGTGATCCTCACGTCGCGGAACCACTTTTCGAGCAGGTGTTCGCGCGAGACGCCCATCGGTCCCAGGATCTCGATGCAGCCCTGGGTGATCTCGCGCACGGCGGATCCCCCCTTCGCCTTGCAGACCGAGGCCTCCATGTTGTTGGGCTGTCCCTGATCCGAGAGCCATGCCGCGCGCAAGATCGTGAGACGAGTGGCCTCGAAGCTGGCCTCGAGGCGCTGAAACTTCTCGACCACGGCGGCCTGGGCCGCCGCTCCGGCCCCGTAGGAGAGTTCCACCCCGGCCTCCTCGAGCGTTTCCCGCGTGAAATCGAGCGCCGCCTCGGCCATGCCGAGCCCGAACGCCGCGACACCCGGACGCGTCATATTGAAGGTCTTCATGGCCCCCTTGAAACCGCCCGAGCCGGCTTTCGGGATCTCCTCCTTGCCGCCGATGAGATTGCTGCGCGGCACACGGCAATCGGTGAAGACCAGGGCCGCGGTGTCATCCGAGCGGATTCCGAGCTTCTTCTCCTTGTGGGCGACCACGAACCCGGGGGTGTCCTTTTCGATCACAAAGGACTTGATGCCCGCGCGACCTGCGCTCTTGTCGAGGGTCGCCCAGAGAACGACACCGTCCGCTCGGCAGCCGGCGGTGACGAAGATCTTCTCGCCGTTGATGATCCACTCGTTCGTCGCTTCGTCGAGCACGGCGGTCGTCTGGACCTGTGACGGGTCCGAGCCGCAACCGGGCTCGGTGATGGCCATGGCCAGCGTCAGGCCCGCCCACTGCTTCTTCTGTTCGGGAGTGCCGGAGGCACTCACCGCGGCGTTCCCGAGCCCGGCGCCCACCGGGCGCCGGATGCGCACCGAGTAGTCGCCCCAGGTCTCCCCCATGGAGATCAGCATGCCGAGGGTGCCGATGCCGCTGTCGCCCTCGCCGCGCTGCATCAAATCGCCGATCACAGACGGGTGGTCCTTCGCCTCGGCGAGTTCGTCGGGCGGGAACTCGTGCTCATTCTCGTCGAAGTAACGCGCGTACTCACGGACCACGAGGGCCTGCTCGCGCACGCGGTCGAGGATCTTCTGGTCGCGGTCCGAGAGAGTGAAGTCAATCATGTCGGTTCTCCGGCCGGCCGCCCTAGAGCGCCAGCATACCTTCGAGGACGCTCAGGGTGCGCGCGTTGCGGTACCACATCTCAACGGGGTGCTCGCGAATGAAGCCGTGTCCGCCGAGCGTCTGCACGCCCTGGTCCGCGATCCACATGGACTTCTCAGCGGAATACGCGCGGGCCAGGTGCGCTGCCCGTGTGCTGTCGAGACCCCGCTCCAACTGGCTCGCCGCCTGCCAGGCGAGCCAACGCTGGCAGTCGGTTTCGATGTGCATCTCGGCCATGGGAAAGGCGATACCCTGCTTCTGGGCAATCGCCTGATCGAAGGCGCGACGATCCTTGGCGTAGGGCACACAGAACTCGAGCGCCGCCCGGGACACACCGGTCATGGTCGTGGCCAGCGCCACCCGCGCTCCATCGACGAGGCGCTGGACGTCGCAGCCGGTGGAGCCCCCGAGCCGTGCGGCCGCGGGCAGCTCCAGCGCCTGGAAGCGCAGCGTGGTGGTCGGCAGCGCCTTGAGGCCGAGGTTCTTCTCCGGTTCCGAGATCGTGAGCCCGGCCGCATCCCGGGGCACCACGAAGGCGTCGCGCCCGTCGCCGCTGGCGGCGACCACGAGGAAGTGGCTCGCTCGGTCGCCCAGGGGAACCAGGCTCTTCGCACCCGAAAGCACGAAGCCGTCATCGCGCGCCTCGGCCCGGGTCGCAAGCTTGGCGGGATCGAAGAGCGCCCCGGGCTCGACCAACGCCAAGGCCGCCGCGTGAAACGACTCACCGCAGAAAAGCGGCAGCAACTCGCGCCGCTGGTCCTCGGTTCCGGCATCGGCAATGGCGAACGCAAAGGCCGCCGGCGCCAGCGCAGCCGCGGCGAGCGCCGCGTCGCCCCAGGCCAGCTCCTCGAGCAAGATGGCCATGGTGACGGGGGAACGCTCTTCGCCGCCGCCCCCGTGCTCGGCGGGCAGCTGCGTCGCGATCAAGCCCAGTTCGTGGATCTGCGCCAGAAGCGCCTCGGGAAGCTTCGACTCCTCGTCCGCATCTCGCGCGGCGGGGCGAATCGCCTGCTCCGCGAAGTCGTGCATCGCCTCGCGCACGACCTCCTGCTCTTCGGTCAGCTGAAAAGAAATCACTGCGCCGTCTCCTTATTCGATTGCGCCGACGGGATCTGATGGAAGAAATGATCCATCGCGTAGTGCTCGCCCTCCTTGTTCAGGAGGCCGTGACGAAATGCTTCGCGGGCGTCGAGTAGGCCCAGGGCCACGCCGCACCAGGTGGACGCGTCGGCCGTGTAACGGACCTGGGCTCCGTCGGCAAAGCCCGCGCGCGTGGTGCAGATTCCGTCGTGCACCCGCACGCTCCAGACACCGCCACCGTTCCCGTCGAGACGGATCTCGAAGGTGAGATCCACATCGCGGGCACGCTCCTCGCGAACCATGAACGGCAACGAGTCGATCACCGACTGGGCCGAGGTTTCCGTGAAGCGTCTGCCGTCGACACCGAGCGCCTCGAGTCCTCGCTGGATCCACCAGCGCCCGATCGCGACCACCACCGGCTCGAGCGACCGCCCCTCTTCGGTCAGGGCGTAGACCGAGCGGTTTCCCGCGGATTGGCTCTCGACGAAGCCCTTGGCGGCGAGTTCGCGCAGGCGACCGGAGAGGACACGGGGCGCAATCCCCGTGCGCTGGCGCAGTTCCTGGAAGCCGAGCGGACCGCCGAGCAGTTGACGGATCAGGACCAGGGTCCAGCGGTCTCCCACCGCCTCGAGCGCACGCGCCACCGGGTCGAAAATCCCCTGCGGCTTGGGAATCGCAGTCGCGGAGCTGGGTGTCGGAAGTATCTCTTCCATGCCTGGATCAGTATTTAATTGATATTTACCATTGGTGCAAACTGATACTTCCAGTCAGCTTGACGCCTTCCGGGTTTCGCTCAATATCCCTGGGGCTGGAGGTGGATGGAGGATCGCTGGCGTCGCTGCCCTCGGGCGGCGATTGCGGGAGGAAAGTCCGGGCTCCACAGGGCAGGGAGGTCGCTAACGGCGACCCGGGGAAACTCGAGGGAAAGCGCCGCAGAAACTACACCGCCGATGGCCGGGTCTCTCCGGAGGACCGGCACAGGCAAGGGTGAAATCGTGGGGTAAGAGCCCACGCGCGACAGCCGGGCGACCGGCGGCGGGGCAAGCCCCTCCCGGAGCAAACTCAAATAGGGACACCGCCGAGGGCGGCCCGTTCGAGTCCGAGAGGACCGGTGTCCGGGTAGAGCGCTCGAGCGGCGCAGCAATGCGTCGCCTAGATGAATGATCCTCGCCGGCGCGAAAGCCGCGTCGGAACAGAACCCGGCTTACAATCCGCTCCGGGGCCCAGCGCCCCTGACCCGGGGGATGACGCCGCAAGGCCACGCCCCCGGCGCTCCGGCTCGGCACGGTGGAGGGGAGGTCGCGAACACGGCCTCCCCTCCTTTCCCTCCATTTCCATTTGGTGCAGCGGCGGGCGCGGTCGGGTAGCCATCCGAAAGCACGAGGATCGACTTGCCGCGACCCTTGCCGCCGGCCGCCAGCAGCGCCTGGGTCGCCAGATCGAGCGCCGCCGACAGATTCGTCGAGCCGGAGCCGAAGTTTTCGGCCAGGATGCCGAGCGCCGCAGCGAGTTCCGCGCGGCTGCTTCCGACCGGCGCCAGCAGCGTGGCGCCGTCGGCAAACGACACGATGCCCACCCGCGTGCGTACGGGATCGAGGAGCCCGACGAGACGTCGCGTCGCCAGCAGCTCCGCCGCCAGAATGGTATCCCCCGCGTCGCTCGAGTAGTGCCGCGGATTGAACGAGCGCCAGGCGTCGACGCGCCGGCGTGCCTTTCCGGTCTTGCCGTCTCCATCGACGTCTGCACCGGAAGCCCACGCCGTGCTGCCCGACGTATCGACCACCACCACCACGTCGTGCCGCAGCGCAGACTCGGAGCCGGCCCAACCGCTCACCTCGACCCACGCGAGCCGCCCTTCCCGCGCCTCGCCCTCCCGCGGCTGTGCCACCTCGAGCCAGACCGAGCGGGGCGCGGCCGCCGCGGGGCGCGCGGGCTCGAGCGCCCCGGGCTCGACCGCCGCCCGAGGCGATCGAGCTGCCGCCGGGACCAGAGCCGCGGCCACCACCGGCGTCGTGTCGGGCGTAACGCCCTGCGCAGGCGGCTCGTTCTCGGGCCAGCCCGACCACGGCTCGCCTTTCCAGGCGACCTGCCAATCCGGTCTCCGGCGCAACAGGATGCGTCTTCGGGGGTAGTCGATACGCACGAGAAACTGCGAGAGAACGTCGAAGCCGATGACGCCCTCCTTGGCGAGGGTGAAGTTGAACCAGCCGTTCGGGAGCACGACGACGGGCACGTTTTCGAAGGCGAAGGGCCCAATCACGAGCCCCTCGGCACTGCCGAGCTCCGACGCAACCGGGCCCAAGACGGTCCCGAACTCGAAGCCTGCCACCGGCTCGCTCTCGACCCCCGCCCGCTCCGCGAGGCCCGCGTCGATCAGCAGCCCATGCGGTGCTCCGGTGTCGATCAACAGTGGGAACCGCTCCCCGTTCACCTCAACCTCGATCGCGGGACGACGCGCCACGACGAGCAAGGGCAACACTGCCTCGTCCGGACCGCTGGCCTTCTCGGGGACCTGGTAGCGATCGGCGTCGAGCAACCGGACGCTCCGCCCGGGGAAGTCGAGCTCCACGACGTAGTCTTCGAGGAAGTTCCCACCGAGCAGGCCATATTCGCAGCTCCTGCCGCCGGTGTCCGTGAGGGACGCATCGACGTAGAAGAGCAGATCCCGGCCCAGCCGTGTCGACTGGCGATAGGGATCGAACTTGAGGCGCCGCACCGAGACACCGAGGGCGCGCGCCATGCGCGGCGTAACCACCGAGGTGCGCGCGCCCGTGTCGAGCAGCAGCGGGAAGGGTCTCGCCGCATCGGGCGGTGCCAGGTCGACGAAGATGCGGTTGCGCTCGGTCGACTCGAGAAAGGGCATCTCGGCCAGAACCGCCTCGGGGCCGGGCTCGCTCCCCACCGCGAAAGGAGGCACCGCGAGCAGACACACCGCCAGAAACAACCCACGAGGCACACCCCAGCCCCGACGAATCATCCGAGGTCGAAGCGCAGGCAGCGGACACGCGCACGGCGCTCGGGGTCGTAGTCGCGCCACTTGGCTTCGGGCACGTCCTCGGACCCGGCCTCGCGAAAGCCGCTGCGCTGGAAGAAACTCACCACGCGATCCGACGCGGTGCAGGCGAAGACGTAGGCAAAGCCGCGTTCCCGAGCCCGCTCCAACGCAAACTGGACCAGGTGGCCGCCGACACCTTCACCGATGAAGCGCGTCAGCGTGTAGAGCGACACGATTTCCGCGGCGCCGGCGTCCCGGTGCTCGAGTAGCGCGCCGATGCCGGCCAGGTGAGAGCCCTCGACGAAGGCGCCAAAGCCGCTGGCCAGCACGCGATCCACCGCTTCGGGTGAGCGCGGCGCCAGGTATCCCTCGGCAACGCCCCGCGCGATCAGGGGATCGGCGGCGTCGTAGTCGTCGAGTCCGAGCCGGCGGACCACGACGTAGCGCTTCCGGGTAAAGAGCGTCCCGGAGCCCGCGTACGTGAAGAGTTCGTCGGCCAGGCCTTCGGGTGTGCACAGGTTCACCGCACCGAGGCCACCCCGAAGCGCGCGCTCGATCTCGAGCAGCAAGTGGCGGCGAGCGGGATCCTCGTTCAGCGTGCCGGCTTCGAGCAGGCGCTGAAGGGCTTCGATATCCACGAACGAGCGCCGCACGCCGCCGGCACCCGCGAGCCCCCCCCCCGGATCGAGCCACACGAGCTTGCCCAGGGCGAGGCTCAGCGAGGCGTCGCAGCAGCGTTCCGGGAAGGCGTCGGCGGCGGCTAGCATCACCCCGACACTGGCCCGATCGCGCAGCGCGCGCCAGACGCGGCCTTCGAGCCGAGGCGCGGCGGCGTCGAGCGGCGGTGCGCCCAAGAGATCCGCCAGGGCGTCGGAATCGGGCGAAAGCAGGACGACGCGCGTCCGGTTGCGCTCGAGATCCTTCAGGACCCCGGCGAGAGACACGGACGGCTCGAGGACCGTCGCACCCGCCGCCATGCCCAGGGTGCGCCCGCTGAACTCCGAGAGGTAGAAGGCCTTCTCGGAGAAATTCTCCACACCCGATCCGTCCGTCATGGCGCGCCAAGTGTGGCGGATCCTGGTGTATCGTGCCGCGCGGTGGAACTCGACTGGCAGGGATGGCTCACGCTGGCGGTGGTGGTGCTGAGCCTCGTGGCCATGATCCGCGAGGTCGCCGCCCCTGACCTCGTGATGATGGCGGGGCTTTTCGTGCTCGCCGCTACCGGCGTGCTCACGCCCGCGGAAACCTTCTCGGGCTTCGCGAACCCCGCGCTGGCTGCGGTCGGCGCACTCTTCATCGTGTCCGCCGGGCTGCGCGAGACGGGCGCCCTGGAACTCGTCACGACGCGTCTGTTCAACGGGGCCCGCGGGGAGCGGAGCGGCATCCTGCGGATCAGCGGACCCGTGGCCATCTTCTCGGCCTTCCTCAACAACGCTCCGATCGTGGCGATGATGACGCCGGTCGTGAGCGGCTGGTCGCGCCGCCTGGGCGTTTCCGCAAGCCGTCTGTTGATCCCGCTGAGCTACGCCTCGATCCTCGGCAGCATCACCACGGTAATCGGCACCAGCACGACGCTCACGGTCGCCGCGCTCGTGACAGATGCGGGAATGGAGGAGCTCGGGTTCTTCGAACTCCTCCCCGTGGGCCTTCCCTTGGCTCTCGTGGGCATCGTGTACCTGGTGCTGGTGGCACCGCGCCTGCTGCCCGATCGCCAGGAGCCGGCGGAATATGTCGGCGAACACCGGCGCGAGTACACCGCGATGATGCTGGTCGAGCCCAACTGCCCCCTCGCGGGACAGACGGTGACCGAGGCGGGCCTGCGCCAGCTCCCGGGACTCTTCCTGGTCGAAATCGACCGCAGTGGGCACATCCTCACCCCGGTTGGGCCAGACCAGATGATCCGCGCTGGCGACCGGCTCGTCTTCGCCGGCGTCGTTTCGACCATCGTCGAACTCCAGCGCATCCGGGGCCTGAGTGCAGTAACCGAAGCAGACATCCCCGCACCGACCGAACGCAGCGCACGCCTGGTGGAGGCGGTCGTCTCCCTGTCGTCTCCCCTCATCGGCCGGAGCATCCGGGATGCCAGCTTCCGGACGGTGTACGACGCGGCGGTGGTCGCAGTCCACCGCAACGCGGAGCGCGTGCAGGGAAAGATCGGCGAAATCGTGCTTCGCGCTGGCGACACGCTGCTGCTCCAGACCGCGCCCGGTTTCATGCGGGCACATCGCAACAGCCCCGATTTCTACCTGACGACCGAGGTCCCCGAGCATCAGCCGCTGCGCCACGATCGCGCGTGGGTGGCCGGCATCATCCTGGTCGCGATGGTGGCCTGCTCGGCCCTCGGAGTCTTGGACATCTCTGTCGCCGCCTTCATCGCCGCGGGCGCGTTGATCGGGACCCGATGCATCTCGGGCCAGGCCGCCCGCAGCAGCGTCGGCTGGCAGATCCTGATCGTGATTGGTGCCGGGCTCGGGATCGCCGCAGCCATGGAAAAGACGGGTGCCGCGCGAGCCCTCGCCACACTCATCACGGGATCGGTAGGCGCGATCGGACCCCTGGCAACGCTCGCGGTGGTGTACGCGGCAACCCTGCTGATGGCAGAGATGCTGCACCACAACGCGGCCGTAGCGCTCATGTTCCCGGTCGCCATGGCCGCCGCGGCCCAGCAGGGCGCGGATCCGCGACCCTTCGTGATCGCGGTGGCGGTGGCTGGCTGTCTGGCCTTCGCCTCACCCGTGACCTATCAGACGCACCTCATCGTCTACGGCCCCGGCGGCTACCGATTTGCGGACTTCGTTCGGATCGGACTTCCGCTCGATCTCATCTGTGCAGCCCTCGCAGTGGCGGTGATCCCGCTCATCTGGTCGTTCTGACCGGAGACTCGGACAGCGGCTCGAGGCGCACCCTCCCAAAGCGTCGAGCCGCATCCTCGAGCGTCAGGTACAGCGCGGGCACGACGAAGAGCGTGAGCACGCTCGCAGCGGCGAGGCCGAAGACGATCGCCGTGGCGAAGGGGCCGAAGACCCGCGAGTAGCCCGAGAGCCCGAATGCCATGGGTGCCAGACCCGCAATCGTCGTGACCGTGGTGAGAAGGATCGGGCGGAAGCGCTTGCGGCTGGCAATCCGCACGGCGTCGCGTCCCGGCGTTCCCCGAGCGCGCTCCCTGTTCACGAAGTCGATCAGCACCAGCGAGTCGTTGACGACGATCCCGGCCAACCCGACCAGGGCGTAGAGCACGTACATCGAGAGCGCATAACCGCCCACCAACGTCTCCATCAAGAACATTCCGACCACCACGCCAATGAAGGAGAAGGCGATCACGCTCATCACGATCAACGGCTGGAGATACGAACGGAACTGAGCCGCGAGGATCCCGAAGATCGCGAGCACAGCGACCCCGAAGGCGCGCCCCATGTCCGCAAAGGCGTCGTCTGTCGCCTGGAATTCACCGCCGAACACGAGCTTCAGTCCTGCATAGCGCTCGGGCAGATCCACGAAGCGCTTCTGCATGTATTGGTTCACAGAAACAGAAGTCGCCTCGTGACCGTCCACATCGGCGTAGACCACCACTGCACGGTTCGCATTGAAGTGGTAGAAGCGCAGATAGCCGCGTTCCACACCGACATCGGCCACGTCCCCCACCTTCACGCGATAACCGCCAGGCGTCCGTACCTCCACGTCCAGCAAATCCGCCATGGAGCCGCGCTGGTCCTCGCGCAACAGCACCCGGATGTCGACGTCCTCGTCCGATAGCGGGTCCTTGAAGGTCGAGGACACCGAGCCCTCGTTGCTCTGGAGCAGCGCAAAGCCCACATCCTCGAAAGTGAGCCCGTGAATCGATGCCTGGTGATCGTCGAGCCCCACGCGCAATTCGCGGGGACCGACTGGCAGATTGTCTTCGATGTTGAATACGCCCGGAAGAGTCGCAAGTTCCGACTTCATCTCGGCCGCGATCTGTTTCGCGACGTCATAATCGTCCAGCTGAATCCGAATCGCCACCGGCTTGCCAACGGGTGGCCCGTTGCGCGGAGGAACGACGCGCAGCGCGGCGACGTCTTCGGGCCGGGCCGCCTTGAACTCCTCCATCACCCCGGCCACGAGCCGCTGCACCCGGCCCGGATCGGTCACGTTGGCGCGTGAGTCCTTGAACGTGATGAAGAGCATCCCTCCGTTCACACCGACGAGCGGCACCTCATCCGCCGTCATCGAGAGACCCGTGTAGCTCACCACGTCCACGAGCTCGTCGCGGACCGGCGCGAGCGCCTGCTCCATGCCGCGTACGATTCCATCCGTCTGCTCGATCCCGTAATCGGTTGGAGCCTCGAGGGTGACGATCAACTGGTTGAAGTCGTTCGGAAAGAGGTCTACGGGAACGTGCCGGGCGAGACCCAGAGCAAAACAGAGCGCTCCGGCACTCATCAGGAGAAAAGCACCCCGATGCGCGAGCACACGGGACTGCGCGGCCAGGTATCCCGAGCGCAGGCGCTCGATCACACCGTCCATCCCGGTGCGAACGGAGTAACTCCAGCGCAAGAACACGGAGCTTTTCTGGGCGGCGAGCCCGTCCGACATCTTCCGGCGGCTGCCCCAATCCACGTAGTGGGCGGGCAAGACCACCAGCGCCTCGAATAACGAACCCAGGAGGCACAGGATCACCGTCTTCGGCAGGATCTCCATGAATTCGCCGCTGGTCCCCGTCACCAGCAGCATGGGCAGGAACGCCGCAGTGGTGGTGGCAATTGCCGCAGTCACAGGCCACATCACTTCTTCGGCGCCCGCCACCACGGCCGAGTGCAGCGGCTTTCCCTCTTCGATGTGCCGGTAGATGTTCTCGAGAATGATGATGGCGTCGTCAACGAGCATTCCCGACACCATGATGAAGCCCACGAGTGACATGGAATTGATCGTCACATCGAAGAGCGGAAAGAGAACCAGCGCAACCAGGAAGGAGAACGGAATCCCCACAATGGCGAGCAATGCATTGCGCAGACCGACAGTGAGCCAGAGAATGAAGACCACAAAAACGATGCCGAGCAGCAGGTTGTCGCGCATGATGTCGATGCGCGTCTTCACGTAGACCGCACCGTCCCACGAGACGTTTACCGCGATGCCCTCGGGAACCAGAATCTGGTACTCGTCGATGAAACTGCGCACCCGGGACACCAGGTCGATCACGTCCTGACCGGAGTCTTTCGACAGTGCCACCATGATGGCCGGCTGTCCCTCGTAGCGGCCGCTGACACGACGCTTCTGGAAGCCCTCCTCCACCTCGGCGAGGTCCGAAAGGTGCACGTGGCGCCCGTCCGGACTCTTGCGGACCACCGTGTTGGCGAGTTCGCTTGCCGACGCGAAGTTCCCCATACCCCGCACCCGGATTTCCTGGGACGCGGAATCCGTGAAGGAGCCACCTGCAAAGTTCTGGTTGTTGGCGGCGATGACGCGATCGATCTCGGCGAGTGTGACGTCGTACTGGGCGGCGCGGTTCTTGTCGACAAGGACGCGCAACTCGCGGTCGCGCTCCCCCCGGAGCTGTGCCCTGCGCAGCCCCGGAATGCGCTCGAGCCGGTCCTGAATGTCCCGGGCCACCGCGCGCAGCGTGAACTCCCCGACTCCGCCGGTGCCCGCCACCGCGACGATGCAGACGGGGAAACGCTCGGAAACCCCGAGTTCCACCAGGACGGGCGTCTCCGCTTCCTCCGGTAGATCCTGTACCCGGTCGATGGCTGCGCGCAGGTCATTGAGCGCGGCCTCGTACTCGATCTCGGAAAGTGATTCGTCCCACTCGATGACGATCTCGGAAAGCCCGCTACCCGATCCGCTGAAGTATTCCTTGATTCCGCTGATCTCCTCGATCTCGTCTTCGAGCTTTGACGTGACAAGACGCTCCACTTCCTGCGCCGAGGCTCCGCGCCACATCGTGTTGACGAGCGAAGCGTTGAAGGAGATATCCGGAAAGATGTCGACGGGAATGCGGCGTGCGACCTGCACTCCCCCCAGGCATACCACCAGGAAGACGACATTCACGAGCACGACCTGGCGAACCGAGAACGACGGGAGGCTCATCGATCGGTCCTTCCGCCGCGCCGGACGGACTCGCCATCGCGAAGCTGGCGGGTAGCACTGACCGCGATCTGCTCGCCGGGTTCGAGACCGGAGAGGATCTCGACGCGTCCCGGCTCGAAGGGCAGCGGGCGAACGCTGACGCGCCGCCGCCGCGCCACCAGGACGCCGTCTTCCGGTGCGACCACCCAGACGAAGTCGAGACCGAACTCGTCGAGCATCGCCTCGGCGGGGATCGCCGTGCGTATCCCGGGCGCACCGAGTTCCAGTCCCACGGTGACCGCCATTCCCGGCAGCAGGCGCCCATCGGGATTCGGGAGTTCGATCTCTGCCGGGAACTTGCGCGTCTCCGGGTCCGACGCCGCTCCGACGCGAAGCACGGATCCCGCGAAGGTCTCACCCGGCCGCGCCGGCGCGTGAGCCTCGACGGCTTGTCCGGGCGACAAGACCACCACCTGGCGATCCGAGAGTCCGAGCGTCGTCCGGGCGGCGGAGAGATCGACGAGTTCTCCCAGGTCCTGACCATCCCGGACGAACTCGCCCTTCTCCACCTCGAAACGGCGCAGCACCCCGGTGAAGGGCGCGACGACGGTCTTGTTCGCGAGGTCGTCGAGCGCCTGGCGAAGCTCGGCGCGGTTCTGGCGCAGCGCAGCGGCAGCGACCTTTTCTGCATTCAGCGCGTCGTCGAGATCTGCATCGCTCGCCACGCCCCGCTCGGCCAGGACGCGCCGGCGTTCGAGATTCGACCGCGCCAGCGCGAGTTCGCTCTTGCGGCGCGCCAGAACGGCGCGGGCACGCTCGACCGCGACCTCCGCCTGGAGGGGGTCGATGCGGAGCAACATCTGCCCGGCCTCGACCCGGTCGAGTTCCTCGGCCCCGAGTTCGAGAACCGGGCCGCGCGTCTCCGAGAAGAGAGTCGCTTCGCGCCGCCCCTCGAGCACACCCGCAACTTCGACGTGCGAGCGGAGTTCCGCTGACTCCACCCGGTGGAGATCGACCGGCCGGAGTGCCACCTTCGCGCCGGCGGGCTCGATCTGAGCCTGCTCCGGAGCAAAGCGGAAGAGCAGAAAGCCGCCCACGAAAAGCAGACCTGCAACCAGCAGGAACGCCTTGCGGAGCCGGTTCGAAACGTCAGGCATCCCCTACCCCATCGGGTGAGTTTTCGATGAAGACGTCGCACAGAAGCACTTCGAGGCTGCGGCGGAACAGCGCAGGGAGCACCTGCTCGGCCTCGAACGTCGCGCGGTAGAGGAACCCGGAAAGCAGGGCTTGCACGCCTCCGACGACCGCCTCCAGATCCACATCCGTCCGAACCACGCCGGCGTGCCGGCCTTCGATCAGGATCGAGCGGAGTTGCGCGTCGCGCTCGGCGTGAAAACGACTCAGGAATCCGTAGAGACGCTCGCCCAGTTCCGGGCGCGCCGTCACGATTCCCCACGCCTGATAGTGGACGCGCATCCGCGGTGTGATCTGCTCGAGAACGAGGACCAGGTAGTCGGACAGGGCGTCGAGTTGCTCGCGCGCATTGGTATCCGGAAAGGGCTTGGGGTGAAACCCCAGAGACTGCTCATAGGAATCGAGAATCGTGGCGAGCAGCAGTTCCTCTTTGCTCTCGAAATAACGGTAGAGGGTGCCCTTCGAAACCTGTGCCAGCGCCGCGACCTCCTCCATGCGAGCACCCTCCACACCACGGCGCTCGCACACCCGGTAGGCCGCATCCAGGATGCGCTCGCGTTTTCCCTCGGGTTTTACGGTGCTTTCAGGCACTGGGGAGCTCCCGTTTCAGTACAGTACTGACCAGTCAGTACTGTACTGAAACCATACTCTTCCTCAAGTGCCTGGAAGCCACATTCGGGCCGCCGGGCACCCCTAACTCCGGGTGGGGGACGAATCCTGTTCCAATGTGGGGTCCATCACCGCCAAAAGTGATGAAAACTGCCGAAACGTCCCGTGAACTTCGCGGCACACCGGTCGAGGGCCTCGATGTAGCCAAACACCCCCGCCCCGACGCAACTTCCGCCGTAGGGCCCCGTGAATCACTGATTTTTTGAGAATTTGATGGACTTTTGTGCCGCAAGGCGTCAGAATAAATGCAGGTTTAGTCGCCATCCAAACAGTTGGCGGTTGACCGGCGTCCAACGGGAGTTCCTCCCCACCGCGCCCTTGGGGACGTGGCGGCCTCAGCGGACGAGATGCATGGCGGAAGCGTGTAGCGCGTCCCGCCATATTCGCAGAAGTTGTCGCAGGGGTGAAACCGATTTCTCCCGAGCGGTATCCGAGTTCAAGAGCGGAATCGCAACGGGGCGGGACTGGGTGGATTCGTGAAGACAAGAGAACAGGTGAAAACGACGGGGGCGGCAACGGGAGCCGCAAAGTCTGCCAAGCGGGCGGACGGCGCAGCGGACGCGACCGCGAAGCCCACGGACGGCGCAGCGGACGCGACCGCGAAGCCCACGGACGGCGCAGCGGACGCGACCGCGAAGCCCACNGACGGCGCGGCCCGCGCGGTGGCTGCCGACGAGCTGGACCCCGGCCGCGAGCGGCGGCCCCTCGAATCGTACTTCCAGGAGATCGGGGGCACCCGGACCCTGCGGCGCGAGGAAGAGGTGATCCTCGCCAAGGAACTGGAGGCGGCGACCGCTGACCTGCGGGATGCCCTCTATCAGGTCCCCTGCTGCGCCCGACACATCGTCGAGCGCTGGGATGCACTGCGCGCTCTATCGCACACCGGGGCGAAGCTCTCCGAATCCATTGGCGCGGAGGAGACCGGCGAAATCGCCGCCCGCGTGGCGCGTGCCGTCAAGCGCGTCCGATCACTTCGCACCCAACGAGTCAATGCGCTGGAGAAGGAGAGGACCAAGGACATCGAGCGCGTCGATGCACGAATCGTGCGCGAGATGAAGTCAGCTCACCTTTCCCTTTCTGTGCTCGCCGAGCTGCGGCAGATGGTGCTGACTCTGGCAGCCGAAATGAAACGGACGCGCAAGGGAACCCGGAAGCTCCGCACGCTCGAGACGGAGGCCGAGCTCACGCGTGAGCAGCTGCTCGAGTTGGCCGAGTGCGTCGAGGTCGCGCACGACCGCCTCACTGACGAAAAGAATCGCTTCATCGAGCACAACCTGAAGCTCGTGGTGGCAATCGCGAAAGACTACCGGAACCTCGGCCTGTCCTTCCCGGACCTGATCCAGGAGGGAAACCTGGGCCTGATTCGTGCCGTCGAGAAATTCGATCACCGGCGCGGCTTCAAGTTCTCGACCTACGCAGTGTGGTGGATCCGCCAGGCACTGGTACGGGCGATTCAGAACCACTCCAGGACGATCCGGCTGCCGTCGCACGTGCACGATCGACTTCAGCGCAGCCAACGCGTCCGGGCGGAGCTCACGGGCAAACTGGGTCGCGCACCGTCGGCCCAGGAGCTCGCCCCCGAGCTCGGTACCGATACCGGGGTGCTCGAGTCACTCGACCTGCTTTCGCGCGAGGCAATCTCGCTCGAGTCCTCCGTGGCCGGCACAGAGAAACGCCTCGAAGACTTCGTGTCGGATCCCACCTCCGAGCAACCCGACGGAGGCCTCGACGGTGAGCGCATGCGTTCTGGGGTGGGCCAGCTGATCGGTGCCCTCACGGCCCGGGAGCAGCTCATTCTGCGCCTGCGCTACGGACTCGGCGGCGAGGAAGAGCACACACTCGAACAGATCGGACAATCTCTCGGCCTGTCGCGGGAGCGGGTTCGCCAGCTCGAAGCGCGGGCGCTGAAGAAGCTGCGCGAGACGGCGCCGGCCCAGAACCTGCACCCGATTCTGGAGCCCTGAAGTTCCCTAGGGCCGAACACCGATCGCACCAGGCCCGCCGCTGCCCGGCCGCGACCGGGCAGCGGTTTTTTTCTGGGGACGACGGCGCTTCACGGGAAGTTCTCGAAGTAGAACTCGTCACGCGGAAAGAGACCCGTGTCGAGGCCTCCTCCCCCGTCCCTCGCGGCGGCTCATTCACTCTTCCTCATGGCCAGACGGAATGTGCCGAGGGCAAGGCTCGCGACAAGAAGCGTATTCGACAGCGAGCCGATCCGCTGCAGCCAGGTAAAGGGCCGATGGAGATGAGGATCGAGAACCCCCGATTCGGCGGAGAGAAAACCCGGTAGCGCGTAAGGAAGCCAGGGGTCGTGGAGCGTCGTGTTGAGCAGAATCGCGATGCTGCAGCCGGCGGCGAGCCAAGCCAGCGCCCGGCTGCGACCGGCCACCGCCAGCAACAGAGGCAAGGCCTGGAACAGGTGGTTCTCGTGCATGTGGGTGGAGACGAAGAAGAACCACATGGCAACGGCCGCAGCCAGAATGAACATGCGGGCCGGACGCTCCGGGTTGCCTGTACCGGCGAGCCAGACACGGCTGCGCTGGAGCAACACCGCGTAGCCTCCCAGGAAAAGCGCCAAGCCCAGGGCGGTCGGCGTGATTCCCGCGACCAGTGGCGCACCCGCGTCCTGCCACGGGGCCAGAATCCACCACAGCGAATGGCCGTTGACCGAGGCGTACGGCATGGCATCGATGTCGAGCAATACCCTGCCCAGCGTCGGGAAGAGCCGGTCCGCCGCGGCAAAAGGCAGAAAGACCAGTGCCGTCGCCCCCAGCCCCCCGGCCGCGCAACGCAGCATCCCACGCCAACCGTCCGCCAGCCCCGAGGCCACCGCCGCCAGAGGAACGAAAGGTGCCGCCAGAGGCTTCACCAGGGCTCCGGTTGCGAGCACGGCGCCGGCAGCGAACCAGCGCAGGCGAACCAATAATGCGACGGCCGCGACGACGGCCGCCGTGTGCACCGCATCGGGCTGCCCCCAGTAGCCCGAACTCCAGAGCACGGCGGGGTTCCACAGGTAGAGCACCGCTGCCCAGCGTCCCCAGCCGGGATCATCCCGACCGCTCCCCCACAGGCGCCACCGACCGACGAGACTCAGGAGCAGGCCCGCAACGACGAGATCGAAAAAGAGCGTCGGCAGCTTGATCAGCAGCGTCAGCAGCGTGCTGTCCCGAACCTCGCCATCGACGCCAGGCGCTTCGATCCACAGGTAGAGCGTCCCGATCCCGTGGAGCACGTAGAGGTACGCGGGGGGGTAGTCGACATCGACCGTCTCGTAGGCGGCGGGAAGACCGCCGAGCGCCGACCCCAGCGCCCAGCGCTTGTAGGCCTGCACGTCCGCGGTGTAGCCGGGAAGTGACGCCAGCCAGATGCGCAGCAGGAGGTTTGCCCCCAGCGCAGTCCAGAACACCCCGCGCGCGAGCGGCCTCCAGCGTCGCGGTGCCGCCTCGCTCAGGTCAGGGCTTCCGTCCGACGGCGAAGATCGAGCTGCCCCAGGGCAACCGGACGCCGGCGGCGATCAGGCGGTTCTCAGCGCGGAGCACGGCGTGCAGCCCGCGATCGAGCCGGGGAGCCGGAGGTTGGTGCAGATCGGAACGCGCCTCCGGGTCGCCGGGACGTGCGCGCAGCATTCCGGGCAAACGAGTCATCACGACGAGAGGAAACAGGAGACAGACCCGGTAGGTCAAGAGCGCGACCTCGAGCCCGATGTCGCCGAGGAGCCGGCGGACGCGTGGGGCGGTATATCGCTCGCTGGTGTGGATCGCGACGTCGTGCTCGCTGTAGAGCCAGTCGTACGCCGGAAGGTTCACCACGAACAGCCCGCCCGGCCGCAGCGCACCTACCAACGTGCGCAGACCGTCTCGCGCCCGCTGCGCACCGGGGATGTAGATCACGTCGAGGCTCACGATCAGATCGAGCGGTGCGGACCGAACTTCGGGGGCACAGATGTCGCCGCGGTAGAGTTCGGCCTCGGGAACCTTCGCGTGCGCCAGCGCGAGCGCCTCTTCTGCGGCGTCGAAGCCCTCGAGGTGGCTGGGCCGGAGCAGGTCCCGGAGCAGAAGCAGGTTGGCACCGGTGCCGCAGCCCGCGTCGAGCACGCGCGGGCCCGGGGGCGGAGAAAGGTCCCGGCTGCGCAGCGTCCGCTCCAGACAGTCGCGCAGGCCGCGATACCACCAGTGGTCGCCCTCGACCCGTGACATGACCTCGTACTCACCGGGATGCATGTTCGCGGCAACCTCCGCCCTCGTTCATAGCAGCAAGAGCGCCAGAACTCCGACGGGCCAGACGTACCAGGCGAAGCGATAGAAGGCCCCGCTGCGCAGCAGGCGGACGAACAGCGCGAGGGCTGCCACGCCCGCGACGAGCGCAACGCAGCCACCCACGAGGAGAGGCGGCCACGCGTCGGCCGGCACCGCGGAGACCAGCGGCAGCATGCGCGCGGCGGCGCCGGCGATGGCGATCACGCTCATCAGGAACGAGAACTCCGCGGCCGCCGCCGGCGCCACCCCCAGCGCGAGTGCCGCCGCCACCGTGCTGCCACTGCGGGAAATGCCCGGCAGGATGGCCAGCGCCTGGGCACAGCCGATCAACAGGGCCGCCACCCAGCCCGGTTCCGCGGCGTGCGCCCCGGGAAGCGTGCGCCGGGTGGTCCAGAGGATCGCGCCGGTCAGCAGCAGACCGAGGGCCGCCGAGCGCGGCGACTCGAGCTGCGCCTCGAAGAAATCTCCGGCCACGCGCACGAGAACCACGGCGGGGACCGTGGCGAGGGCGAGCTTCGCCGCGTAGCGCCAGTCCGCGGAGCGGCGCGTCAGGAGCCCCAGGGCCAGCGAACCGACCCGGCGACGATAGAAGACGAGCACGGAGACCAGGGTCGCCACGTGCACCGCGACCTCGAAGAGCACACCCTCCTCATGGATCCCCAGCCATGCCTGGATCAGGACCAGATGCCCGGAACTCGAAACCGGGAAAAACTCGGTGAGCCCTTGGACGAGACCGAGCAATGCCGCCTGGAAGACGTCCACCGGACGTTCAGGAACTGCCGGCGGGAGCGAGCTCCGTGGACTGCGCTCGCGGACGGCCACCAGATCGCACACGGACCCGGGTGACGACCACATAGGTCGCCGGAACGAGGAAGAAGGTCAGGAGCGTCGAGAAGATCATGCCGCCTGCGACCGCGATCCCCATCGGAGCACGCGAGGCACCGCCCGCACCGAGACCCAATGCGATCGGCATCACACCCACGATCGTCGCGAGCGATGTCATCAGGATCGGGCGAAAGCGCGTGCGCGCCGCCTGCTCTACCGCATCGAGCAGGTCGAGGCCGCGATTCCGGAGCTGGTTCGCAAACTCGACGATCAGGATCGAGTTCTTGGTGACGAGACCCACGAGCATCACCATCCCGATCTTGCTGAAGAGGTTGAGCGTTCCCGAAATCTCGATCAGCCCTCGGTCCTCGAGCACGCGGGTGGCACCGAGGGCAACCAGCGCACCGGTGAACGAGTAGGCCACTGCCATCAGGATGATGAGCGGGTCGATAAAACTCTCGAACTGGGCTGCGAGCACCAGATACACCACCAAGACCGCCAGGGCATAGGCCATGATCAGCGCGTTGCCGGACTGGAGGAACTTCTCGGCCTCTCCAGTCCAGCGGATACGATAGCCCTCCGCGGGCAGAACCTCGCGCGCGATGCGTTCGGCAACCCTGATCGCCTCGCCCTGCGTGAAACTGTCGTCGAGATTGCTCGACACGGTCACCGCGCGGTGCCGGTTGTAGTGGGGAATCTCGCGGGGGGCGATCGTCTCCCTCTGCCGGATCACCGGAGACAGCGAGATGAGCTCGTTATTGTTGCCGCGGACCGTGAATTCGAGCATATCGCGCGGATCGTCGCGATCGGACTCTTCGACCTGCACGATCACATCGTAGGTCTCGCCGCCCAGCTTGAAGGTCGACAGGTCGAGCCCGCCGAGCAGGATCTGGAGTGTCGATGCCACATCGCGCACGGAAACACCGAGATCACCAGCGCGTTCCCGATCGATCACGATGTCCATCTGGGGCTTGTTGAGATAGAGGTTGCTCGCCGAGTAGTCGATACCCGGAACCTGCTTCATGCGCCGCTCGATCTCCTCGCCGTACTCCGCCAGCGACACGAGATCCTCACCCTCGATCGCCATGGCCACGGGTGACTCGAGAAAGCTCCCGAGAGCCGCCGGTGTGTTCGTGTAGACCACGATGCCGGGAATCTTCTTGAATTCGGGGCCGATGTCCGAGGCAATTTCCGCCGCACTTCGTTCGCGCAGACTGGGATCGACGAGGCCGTTGAGGATGAGGCCCTGGTTCACCACCGACGGAGCCCCAATGCCCAGCGCAATGATCGAAAACGATCGCTCGACCTCTGGCTGGGCCAGGCTGATCTGCTCGGCCTCGGCCTGGTAGCGGTCCATGTAGTCGATGGTGCTTCCCTCGGGTCCATTGGTCACCACGAAGAAGACATTGCGGTCCGAAGAGGGGATGAGCTCTTCCGGGAGCCCAAGCAGCAGGGCCACGCCGAGCAGCACCCAGACGCCGCCCATGGACACGTAACGACCGGGGCGCTGCAAAACCGCCGCGAGTGCAGACGCGTAGCTAGCAGCCACCCGGTCGAACACGCCGCCGAGAACTTGCTTGAACCGGTTCGACTCCGTGCTCCGGGGCCGCAACACGAGTGCACAGAGTGCGGGAGAAAGCGTCACGGCGACGAAGCCCGAAACCGCCAGAGCCGCCGCCACCACCACGGCAAATTCGCGGAAGAGCCGTCCGGTTTCATCGGTCAGGAAGGTGAGCGGCAGAAAGACCGCAACGGCCGAGACCGTCGCCGCCACCACGGCGAACGAGATCTCCTGCATTCCGTGCTTCGCGGCCTCCAGTGCCGGTGTGCCTTCTTCAATCCAACGGGAGATGTTCTCGAGTACGACGATCGCGTCGTCCACCACCAGACCAATGGCCAGGGTCACGCCCATCAGCGTCAGGGTATTGAGGGTGAAGCCGAGCGCGTAGAGCACGGTGAACGAACCCAAGACGGACACCGGGATCGCAACGGCGGGAACAAAAGTGGCCCGGAACGAGCGCAGAAAGACGTAGATCACCAGGATCACCAGGACCGCGGCCTGGAAGATCGTCTGGCTCACGTCGCGGATCGACTGCCGAATGAACTTCGAAGAGTCGTAGGCGATCACGAACTCGACGCCCGGCGGCAATTCCGCACGCAGCTCGCCGAGAATCTCACGAACACCATCGACCACATCGATGGTGTTCGCGTTCGACTGCTTTACCACGCCCACACCGACGGCGGACGTGCCATTGAAGCGCACCTGCTTGCGCAGGCTCTCGGCACCGATCTCGACCCGTGCCACGTCGCGCAGGCGGACGAGCTTCGGACCGAAGCTCTTGATGATGAGGTTTCCGAACTCCTCGGGTGAGTGCAGCTCGCCGAGGCTTCGCACCGTGAATTCGGTGTCGTCCGATTCCATCCGGCCCGAGGGAATGTCGACGTTCTGGCGGCGCAGGGCGTTGGCCACATCGGCGACGTTGACGGACTGGGCGTGGAGCAGGTGATTGTCCAGCCAGACGCGCATGCTGTACCGGCGTTCGCCGAACATGACGACGCTGGCGACACCGGGCAGCTTCGCCATGCGGTCGACGAGGAGCTTGTCGGCGATCTGGGTCAGCTCGATGGGATCGTAACCATCGCCAGAGAGCGCCATCCACAGCACAGGTCTCGCGTCGGAATCGCGCTTGGCGACCACCGGCTCCTCGACTTCGTCCGGGAGGTCCCGGATCGCACGAGAGACGCGGTCGCGCACATCGTTCGTGGCCGCTTCGAGATCCCGGTCTAGATCGAACTCGACGGTGATGAGAGAGACCTGTTCCCGGGAGATCGACGTCACGTTCTTCACGCCGTCGATCCCGTTCACCTGTTCCTCGATCGGGTCCGTGACCGAGGTCTCCACCACCTCCGGCGCCGCACCCGGATAGACCGTGGTGACGGACACTACGGGCGGATCGATGTTGGGCAGGTAGCGGTCCTGAAGACGCGTGAGGCTAATGCTGCCAAAGAGCAGGATCACCAACGACATCACCGTCGCGAGGACGGGCCGCCGGATGCAGACCTGGGAGATTCTCAAGCGCCGTCTCCGGCTGGGGCCGGGACCTCCCGTCGCGCCTGGCCGATGGCCCCAGTCCGGGGCACGGCCGCCACCACCTTGTCGCCCTCCTCGACCTTGTGCGTGCCCGCGGTCACCACGCGGTCGCCCGCCTGAAGACCCAGCGTGATCTCGACGCTGCCCTCGCGGCGCAGGCCCGTTTCAACCGGCACCTTCGACACCACCATGTCGTCGCCAACGCGCCACACGTAGGTGCCCCGACGATCGAAGACGACCGCCATCTCCGGTACCAGAATGGCGTTCTCGCGCTCTGCGACCTGCATGTGGATTCGGGCGAACAGGCCCGGGCGCAGACGACGATCGCTATTGTCGACCCAGGCCTTCAAGATGAGGCGCCGAGTGGCGGATTCGAGAGTGGGCGACACGAAGAACACCTCACCGGAAAACCGCTCTTGGGGATAGGGAGCCACGGTCAGTTCGATCGGTGTGCCGACCCGGGCAAAGAGCACTCCGACTTCGGCGATCGTGAAGGCCACTTGAAGCCGGTCCACGGCAGCGATCTCCACCAGCGGGGTCTTTTCGTCCACGCGGGAGCCCGGTGCCACCAGCCGTACGCCGAGCACTCCATCGAAAGGGGCGCGGATCACGGTGCGCTCGAGTTCGACACCGGCGAGGTCCACGCGCGCCTTCGCCACGGCCAGGCTCGCCGCAACCTCGTCGCGCTTCGCCTGAGAGACGGCGTCCTGTCGCAGCAACTTGTGGGTGCGGTCGAAGACCCCGCGGGCCAGCTTCAGGTTGGCCTCCGCCTCGCGCAGGCGCGCCACCTGCTCGCCGTTGCGCAGCCGGAAGAGGGGACCTCCCTCCTGGACCTCCTGGCCTTCGTCGAAGAAGAACTCGGCGACGATCCCATCGTCTTCGGCCTTCACCATCACGGCGTTTTCTGCGGAGAGCTGCCCGCTGAAACCGGCGATGTCGCGCAGCAGGCCCGCCTCCACCGTTTCGATCTCGATGCTGACCGGATCGGCCTCGGCGAACTCCTGCGAGCCGCCCGCACCCTGGCCGCAGGCAGTCGGGAGCGATCCGACCGCGCCCAGCATGAGCATGGCGAAAAGCACCCTTCCCGCCCCTGCAAGGCGCAGAGCCTGGGGGGAAACCGACATCTGCCCGATGGTATCGGATGTGATAAAAACCCGCCGGAACGAGCCGGCCTCGGGGGTAGCCTGTGAAACTCGTCTGCCTGGACCTCGAGGGCGTCCTCGTGCCCGAAATCTGGATCAACGTCGCGGAGCGCACGGGCATCGAAGCGCTGCGCCGCACCACACGCGACGAGCCGGACTACGACCGACTGATGCGTTTCCGCCTGGACGTTCTCGCAGAAAATGGACTCGGTCTCGAGGAAATTCAGGGCGCGATCGGATCGATGGCCCCCCTCGAAGGCGCACGGGATTTCCTGGACGGCCTCCGGGAGCGCCACCAGGTCGTGATCCTCTCCGACACCTTCTACGAATTCGCGGATCCGCTCATGGCGCAACTGGGCCGCCCGGCCCTGTTTTGCCACCGAATCGAAACGGACACAGCGGGCCGGATCATCGACTACCACATCCGGCTCGAGGACCAGAAGCGGCGCGCCGTCGAGGCCTTTCGGGAACTCCAGTTCACGGTGCTCGCCGCCGGAGACTCCTACAACGACACGAACATGCTCGGTGCGGCCGACGCGGGCATCCTCTTTCGCCCGCCCGACAACGTAATCGAGGAATTCCCCCAATTCCCGGTCACGCGCACCTACGAGGAGCTGGATCGGGAGTTTCGCGCGGCCGACCGGCGTCTCCGATCTCGTTGACCCTAGCCACGCGGTGGCTACCCGGCTGACCGGCAACTCCCCAAGGGGCAGCGCCAGCCTTTTCACAAAGTCTCGGGCGCAGGCGGGGCCTCGCTGGGGATCATCTGGGCGATGCGAGAAGCTGCGTCGCAGATCGTGAACGCGACGATCGCGGCCCGCGAAGCCCAGCAGTGCACGGCGTAGAGCACGGCGGGGCAAGCCAGTAGAATCGGTGCGTGCGTACGGCGTTGCTTCGCGGTCAGGAGCACCTCGGCCTGGGGCGGGTGGCCTGCGTCGCCGAGGGGCAGTGCGCCATTGCACTCTCGCAGGGTGGCGCTGCCAAGACCTACGGACACAAGCACCCCAACGAAGATTGCGTCGGGTTCGCCAGCGGCAGCGCCTCGACGCTGCTGGCCCTGGCGGACGGCCACGCGGGATGCGAGGCATCGCAACTCGCGATCGAGAAACTGCTCGAACACCCGGCGCCGTCCTGGACCGCAAACGGCATCGAGAGCCGGGACTGGGAGGCCCTGGCTCGGGAGACCTTCGCCGAGTTGCACACCGAAATCGTCGCGTGTTCGACCCGGAGCGGCTCCGAGGCACGCACCACCCTGGCCCTGGCGCTGATCTCGCCCGAAGCGGGCCACGTGGCCTGGGCCACGTCGGGCGACAGCCACGTGTTTCGCGTGGACGACCGGGCCGAGGAACTCGGTGCAGCTCGGCCCGAGGCTCGATACTTCCTCGGCTCTCCCACGCTGGCGACTACAGACCTGGACCTGCGCTGCGGCACCGCGCCGCTCGCGGGTCTGCGCGCCGTGGTCCTGGCCACCGACGGGCTCTCGGAGCGCAACATCGGCGTCGCCGATCCAGTCGGGGCGGCAGGCGCCGCGGTGGAGCGCGCACTCGAGGTCGAGCCCCGGCTGCGTCCCCTGACCGCCGCGCGGGGCCTCGCGGAGACCGCGCTCGAAGCCCAGCGCGACAACCGCGCCGGCGACAACATTGCCACCGCGGTCTTCTGGAACAAACCCGTCTAGAGCGAACCGAGCAATTCCGTAACGCGCAGCGCAATCGCCGGCGACGCCGTCAGGCCGGGCGACTCGATCCCCAGGCAGTTCACGAAGCCCGGGAAACCCGCATCCGACTCCTCCGCCACCACGAAATCGCGGAAGCCCTCGCCCGGTGCCGCCAGCTTGGGCCGCACGCCGGCGTAGTCCGGTGCGAGCCATTCATCGCGAAGCGTCGGTATGTAGCGCCGCACGACCCTGCCAAAATCTGCCGCCTTCGCTGAATCGACGTCGTAGCAAACCGCATCGACATACTCTGCGTCGGGGCCGAAGCGGACGCGTCCACCCAGATCGACCGTCGCGTGGACGCCCATGCCCGGCCCCGCCGGCACGGGGTAGACGAGACTCGAGATGCGGACCGGTGCGCCCGGAGCCAGCGAAAAGTAGTCGCCCTTGCAGTAGTGGAGGCGATAGCCCCGGGCATCGATATCGAATCCGGCGCGCTCGGCCAGCGTGTCTCCGGCGAGACCCGCCGCGTTCACCACGGCGGCGCAATCTACCTCGCTGGTGCCACCCGCCGCATCGCGCGCGTGCAGGCGCCAGCCGAAATCGGTGCGCCCGATCTCCACGATCTCGGTGCGATACACCAGGGCGGCCCCGTACTCTTCGGCCTCCGCCGCGTAGTCGAGGCACAGCGCCATGGCATCGACGATGCCCGTATCGGGGGAGACGAGCGCCGCCACCGCAGACACGTCGGGCTCCTGCGCCGCCACCGCCGCGGCATCGACGATCTCGAGCCCCGGCGCACCATTCGCCGTGCCGCTCGTGCAGATGGCCTCGAGCGCCGCAACCTCGCCGGACTCGGTTGCCACCACGAGCTTGCCGGTGCGCCGGTGGGAAACCCCGCGCGCTTCGCAACGCGCGTAGAGTGCCTCGCGGCCAGCCCGGCACAGGCGAGCCTTCAGGCTCGCCTCCGGGTAGTAGAGCCCGGCGTGCACCACCTCGCTGTTGCGCGAGGTGGTCTCGCCGCCCGGGCGTTCGTTTCTCTCGACCACGATCACCGAGCGGCCGGCCCTCGCCAGGAACGCGGCGCAGGCCAGCCCCACCACTCCAGCACCAACAATCGCGACGTCGGTCGCCGATTGCATGCTCAGACCGGGTCCTATCCCTTCCACTCGGAGCGCACCGAACCGAACAAGAGTGCGAAGAAGAGGCGCCTGCGTCCTCGGTCCAACAGCATTACGGCCGACGAGACCAGGTAGAGCGCGATGAAAACGTAACGCACCTCGGTACTCGCGAACATGAACTGGCCGCCGAAAAGGGCGGCCAGCCCCAAGGCCTCGATGCGAGTGAAGCGAAGATCGCAGATGATCAGAACGGCGAACAGTGACTGTGCAGACGTGAGGATGAGTTCCTGAGTCTGCCGATCATCCAAGGGAAGTCCGGAGAGATTGCCAGCCGAGAGCGCAAATGCGATGGGGATCGCTCCCACCAGCAGCGTCCACTGGTTCACCTTCGAGGAGATCAGCGCCCCGATACCCACGGAGCCCCGCAGGCGCAGGGCGAAGAGCGTCGCGATCAGGAATTCGGGCGATTCGGATGCGAGCGGTGCCACCCACTGGACGAGTAAGAACTCGTCGATATCGCGGTAGCGCCCGATTTCCACCAGGCTTTCCGCAAAGGGCTCGGCCGAGATGAAGATTCCCCAGGCGGCGAAGGCAAAGAGGCCGACGGCCCAGAGGCGACGACCCCAGTCGCCAAACTCACGGTCGAAGAGTGCTGCGGGACCGACCAGTTGAACCTCCTCGGATTCGCTGCGCATGGCCGAGTAGGCGTAGAGAAGAAAGATCGCCAAGAGCACCGCAGCGTCGAAAAGATTCACGGTCCCCGTGAGTGGAATCAGAAAGGAATAGGCCGTGGCCCACAGAAGAAAGCGAATCTCGAGCGTCTGGCGCGGGTGGATCAGCAACTCGGGCGCCCGCGAGCGCCAGCAGAAGATCAGCACCACCAACGCCCAACCGAGCCCGATCAGGAGCCGGTTTGCGCCGGTCATATTCGCAATGGCATAGGGGGCGTAACTCGGGTCCTTGCCCGCCGTCCAGGCAAAATGCAGGTCGATGGCGTACTCGGGAAGCACGGAGACCAGCGCGAGCACGAGAATGGCCAGAGCCTGGGGAATGTCGCGCTCGGCGAGCTCGGTGGCCCATGAGAGCAGGAAGGCACCGCCCAGGATCGCCAGGCCAGAAAGCGCCGCCACGGCCTCCGCCGGCAACGGAAAGCCGTGAAAGTTGTGACACACCATCCACGGAACCGGCAGCAGCCCCGCGCCCGTGAAGGCGAGAACGTCGCGCTTTCGGTTGCGTGACGCGGCGGCTGCGGCCATCAGAACGGCGCGCCGAACTCGCTCTCGTAGCGGGACCGGAACTCGTCGAGGTCGATCTCGAGATTCTGCGCACCCGCCGTCTGGATCTGGAGCGCTCCGAAGAGGCTCCCCATGCGTCCCGCCACGTCCCAACCATGACCTTCGGAACGGCCGAAGAGCAGCCCGGCGCGATACGCATCGCCACAACCCGTGGGATCCACGATCTGCGCGGCGGAAACTGCCGGAATGTGCATCGACCGCGCACCCTCTCGGATCTCGGATCCGTGCTCGCCCTTGGTGATCACGACCGTCTCGCAGCGCTCGCCTAACTGCTCCTCGCTGAGTCCCGTCTTTTCGACGGTGAGCGACCACTCGTAATCGTTCACCACGTAGGCCGTGCAGCCCTCGAGCATCTCGAGCAACTCCGGTCCGTCGAGCATCGGCAGCCCATGGCTTGGGTCGACGTAAGTCGAAATACCGCGCCGCTTGAGCTCACGGGCATGGTCGAGCATCGCCTGTTTGCCGTCGGCGGAAACGATGGCGAGAGAAGCCTCCGGCTCCAACTCGGCGATACTCGCCTCGTGAGCTCGGGCCATAGCACCTTCGTAGAAGGCCCAGATCTGGTTATCGTCGAGGTCCGTGGTGACAAAGGCCTGAGACGTCCTCACGTCCGGCAGAATACGGATCGCGTCGCGGCGGATACCGTGACGGTCGAGCCATTCGGCGTAGGAGCCGAAATCGTTTCCGACAGTTGCCAGGATCAGCGGATCTGCACCGAGACACCGCAGCAGAAAGGCGATGTTTCCGGCGACACCGCCAAATTGGGTATCGAGGCTCTCGATGTTGAAGGAGACGTTCAGCATGTGCAGCTTGTCGGGAAGAATGTGGTTCTCGAATCGGTCCGGAAAGACCATGATGTGATCGAGAGCCAACGAACCGGATACCAGAATCGACATGCCACCTCCGAACGGCGCAGTCTCGCCGGATGCCGCCCGAGCGTCAATGGGGCCCGGCCGGTAGACTCGTTCCCATGCGCATCGCGGACCGCTACGGTGAAAACCGCCCGGTCTTCTCCTTCGAATTCTTCCCCCCGAAAACGGACAAGGGCTTCCAGAACTTGTACGCAACGGTACGGGAGTTGAAGCGCCTGAACCCGGACTTCGTCTCCGTCACCTGGGGCGCGGGCGGGTCCACGCGGGCCAGGACGGTCGAGAGCACGCTGCAGATCCAACAGGAGATCGGGGTCACGGCGATGGCTCACCTCTCGTGTATCGGCTCGACGCCGGACGAACTCGTGGAGACACTGGAACGTCTCGAGGCGGGCGGCATCCAGAACATCCTCGCGCTGGGCGGTGACCGGCCCGAGGGCTACGTGGCGCCGGCCGGATCCTTCACCTACGCGAGCGAGTTGGCCGAATTCATCCGCGGCCGCTGGGGCTTCTGCCTGGGCGGAGCCTGCTACCCGGAGACACATCCGGCGGCAGCGAGCCCCGAGGCCGATCTCGAAAACCTGAAGCACAAGGTGGCGGGGGGGGTCGAGTTCCTGATCACCCAGCTCTTCTTCGACAACGCCGACTACTTCGAATTCGTCACCCGCGCTCGCGCTGCGGGGATTGGGCTGCCCATCGTTCCGGGCATCATGCCGGTGCTGAACGTTCGCAGTGTCCGGCGCATGACGACACTCTCGGGCGGCCGGATTCCCGACGAACTCCAGGCGGCGCTCACCCGCGTCGAGGGCGACGACGACGCGACCCGCGACGTCGGCATCGAGTGGGCCACGCTCCAATGCCGCGAATTGCTCGAGCGCGGTGCACCCGGCATCCACTTCTACACCCTCAACCGAAGCCGCGCGACCCGCGCGATCTTCCAGCACCTGCTCGAACGATGAGCACCGGCCCGCTTCGCATCGCCGTGCTGCTCTCGGGCTCGGGGACGAGCCTCGAGAACCTGTGTGAGCGCATCGACGCGGGCGACCTCGACGCCGAGGTCTGCGCGGTGATCGCGTCGAAGGCGAAGGCCGGGGGGCTCGAGCGCGCGCGGCGCCGGGGCATTCCCGCCTTCGCCGTGCCGCGCCGCGAGCACCCGGACGTCGGCGCCTTCAACGACGCCCTGCACGCCCTACTCGAGCGCCACGCGCCAGACCTGGTCGCCCTGCTCGGTTTCCTCTCGCCCTTCGAGACCCGGGGGCAATACGACGGGCGCACCCTCAACGTGCACCCGGCGCTGATCCCCGCCTTCTGCGGCCAGGGCATGTACGGCCGGCGCGTCCACGAGGCAGTGCTCGAGGCCGGGGTCAAGCTCACCGGCGCCACCGTCCACTTCGTCGACGCCGAATACGACCACGGGCCGATCATCCTCCAGGAGGCCGTCGCCGTTCGCGACAACGACACCGCAGAGTCACTCGCCGAGCGCGTGCAGGCCGCAGAGCGGCGAATCGTGCCCGAGGCGATCCGCCTGTTCGCCGAATCGAAGCTCACCATCGAGGGCCAACGAGTCCGCATCAAGGAGTGATGTATCCATGTTCATCGCCATGAACCGCTTCCGCGTGAACCCCGAACGCGGGAGCGAATTCGAAGAACACTGGCGCCAGCGGGAAACCTATCTCGCGGAGGTGCCCGGCTTCCGGGCCTTCGCCCTGCTGCGCGGCGACGAGCCCGGGGAGTACATCTCGCACTCGACCTGGGAGACGCGTGCCGCCTTCGAGGCGTGGACGAAGAGCGAGCCGTTCCGCAAGGCCCACGCCCAGGCCCACACGCCCGAGGGCGTGCTGGTGGGCCCCCCGCGGCTCGAGACCTTCGAGGCCGTGCTCGAGCACTAGCGCCGGACCGGCGCCCATAGCCCCCTGCCCTTGCTCATGATTTTCGCCATTGACCCAATGGCGAAAAAAAGACGAAACTCTGTATATGCCTCACCCTCCCCGCCCGGCGGCCGCCCGTGCCGTCGATGACCTGCTGCGCGATCTCGGCCCCCGGCTGCGGCGCGGAGGAGTGCCCGAAGCGCCGGCCGGGCGCTTCGCGACGGGCATCACAGACATCGACCGCCTGCTCGGCGGCGGCTTCCCGCGCGGGCGGCTTTCGGAAATTGCGGGTGCGCCCTCCTCGGGGCGCACGTCGCTGGCGCTCGCGCTTCTGGCCGGAGCGACGCGGGCCGGCGAAAGCTGCGCCGTCGTGGATGCAGCCGACGGCTTCGACCCGCGGGCTGCCGCGTCCGCCGGTGTCGCGCTGCCGCGCGTGCTCTGGGTGCGCGCGCCGGGCCTGCGCGAAACCCTCCTCGCCAGCGAGCGCGTGCTCGAAGCCGAGGGCTTCGGGCTGCTCCTCCTCAACGCGACGGGACGCGAAGCTCCCTCTGCAGACTTCATGCGCCTCGCCCGAAAGGCGGCGGAAACGCAAACGGCGCTCGTCGCGCTCTCGCTCGAACGCACCGCCGGCACGGCGGCGGCGGTCGCCTTGGAAATGGAACCGGCGCGCGCGCACTTCACGGGCACGCCGCCGCTGCTGGAAGCCGTCGACGTCGTGGCACACCTGGTGCGTCACCGCAGCGCACCCACCGGACGCAGCGTTCGCGTTCGGCTGCGCGCTTCGTGACGTCCGATGCGCGTCGCGTGCTGTCGCGTTCCGAACCTGCCGCTCGCCGCCGCGCTGCGGGCCCATCCCGAGTTCGCCGGGGCACCGCTCGCCATCGCCTCCGGGCCCGACGCCCGCGCCGAAGTGGTGGCCGTTTCTCCCGAGGCCGAGCGCCGGGGCGTGCGGTGCCACACGACCCTTGCGCACGCCCGCTCGGTTTGCGGCGCGCTGCACGTGCGCGTGGCCTCGCCCGCCCTCGAAGGAGCCGCCCGCCAGGCGCTGCTCGACGCGGCGCTCGGCAGCGCGCCGCGCGCCGAGTTGGCGCCCCGGCTCTCGGGGCCGTGGGGCGCCGAGGCCTGCGCCTTCGTCGACGCGGCGGGCGTCGAGGCACTCCACGCCAGTGAAACCGGCTTCGCCAGCGCGCTCGTCGCCCGGGCCGGAAAGCTAGGGCTCCCCGCCTGCGCCGCCGTGGCCTCGGGACGCGCCGTCGCACGCCTCGCCGCACGGCGCGCCGCTGCGGGCGAGGTGCACGTGCTCACGCCGCACAAAGAGAGCACCTTCCTGGCCGCACTGCCCCTCGAAATTTTCGACCCGGACGACGCGACCCTCGAGAAGCTCACGCGCTTTGGTGTCCGCAGCACACGCGACTTGCTGCGTCTGCCGCGCCGGGCCCTGGCCACGCGCCTCGGTCCGCGAGTGCTCGAACTCATTGCCCTGGCGCGCGGCGCGTTGCGGGAAATGCCACTTGCGCCCGCGCCCGAAGGCCGCCTCGTCGAAGCCGCCGACCTGGAATTCGCCGTCGACCGCATCGAGCCGCTCGTCTTCGTGCTCGGCGGGCTCCTCTCGCGGCTGCTCGCCCGGCTCGAAGCGCGGCACCTGGCCTGCAGCGCGCTCCAGCTGCGCCTCACCCTCGAAACGGGCGGCCGCGACGCGCGCCGCGTGGGGCTCGCCGCTCCGACCCTCGACCGGCGCGTGCTCGTGCGGCTGCTGACCCAGGCGCTCGAAAGCAGCCCGCCCGCGGCCGCCGTGGAAAGCGCCGCCCTCGAAGCCGAGAGAAGCCCGCTCCGGGCCGACCAGCTCGATCTCTTCCGCCCCGCCGGTCCCGCACCCAATGCACTGGGCCGCGTCGTCGCCGGCCTGCAGGCGCTCTGCGGCGAGGGCCGCATCGGAAGCCCCGCGGTCGCAGACGACCACCGGCCCGAGCGCTTCGAGATCACTTCGCCCGGGGCCTCGCTCGCCTGCAAGGTTCGAAAAACCCGCGCTGCACACGAGACGCCTCGGCTCGCCACCCGGGCGCTGCGCCCGCCGGTCGCCGCACAAGTCCAGCTGCGGGGGAGCCACCCCGTACAGGTGCGAAGCGCGCTGGCCCACGGCGCCGTGGTTCATGCGGCCGGGCCCTGGCGCACCACCGGCGGCTGGTGGTCGCCCGAAACGCGCTGGGCCTACGACCACTTCGACGTGCTCACGAGCGACGGAATCCTTTCGCGCCTGCGCTTCGACCACGTACGCCGCGCCTGGCACATCGACGCCATCTACGACTAGCAAACCCGGCCCGGGCGCAATGCCCACAAAGCGCACGGCGTAAACCGCCCACAAGACCCGGAGCGTGAACCGCCCACAAGACCCGGAGCGTGAAACGCCCACGAGACCCGGAGCGTGAAACGCCTACGAGACCCGGAGCGTGAACCGTCCACAAGACCGGAGCGTGAACCGCCCACAAGACCGGAGCGTGAACCGCCCACAAGACCCGGGGCGTGAACCGCCCACGAGGCCCGGGGCGTGAACCGCCCACAAGACCCGGAGCGTGAACCGCCCACAAGACCCGGGGCGTGAACCGC
>PBYF01000025.1 GCA_002729515.1 Deltaproteobacteria bacterium | reverse complement strand
CAAAGAAAAACTTGCCCGTCGCTGCTTCTGAGGTGACCCCCTCAGCCTCGCCAGAGAGGACTCGGATATTGGTGCGTATATGCTTGCCCTCGCTGAACGCGAGCCTCAACTCAAGCGGCTCGCCGGTTTCTGGATCGACACCCCGCAGCACCATCGTCTGGGATTTTGCGCCGGTACGTTCCGACGTTGTTTCTGTGATTGTCCACTCGTGGCGACCGATACGTACGACCTGCGTGGTTTGCTCGGCCCCAGTGCGTTCGTCAACGCGAGTGACGGTCGGCTCAGAAACCACGACACGCTCCTCGTCACGAACTACTCTGCTCTCTGTTGGGGCAGCACCCTCGGCGGCGCGGGGGGTGGGGGTGGCGCGTTCTGTTGCCCACTGGCTCCTGTTGGCAAAATACTCATCGACGTAATCGCGTCCCGCAATCTGTTGAGGTGTCCAGTCTTCACTTCCATCTATCCTACCCAGAACCATCGTAGGTTCGCCTAGACCCATTTCCTCCATCTCGGCAGTTTCCCTTCCACCCCCCTCCCTCTGATTCCTGCGGAAGATTTCCACATATTCGTCGTAGCTAGTGGAAGAGGGAGACTGAAACTCCTCATACAGTGCACGACTTAAAGGGACAACCGCATAGGTATTGCCAACGGTTTGCCCCGCTTCCACATTTGGCTCAAAATCAAACACGCGGTCTGCTTGTTCAATGATGGGGTCGCTGCCCGCGAGGTTACGGAAATCTTCTAACCTAAGTTGATCTTCTAACCTAAGTTGATCTGGGGTGAGGGCGCGGGGGGTGGGGGTGGCTTCGGGGGCGGGAACAAAGACGGTATCTACGCGAGGGAAGATAGCGTTCGGATTATCGTCAAGCGTGTGCCTTCTGGCATTCGTCGCCAAACCCACGTCCTCGTGGTTAGGCTCCTCAAAGAAAAACTTGCCCGTCGCTGCTTCTGAGGTGACCCCCTCAGCCTCGCCAGAGAGGACTCGGATATCGGTGCGTGTATGCTTGCCCTCTCTGAACCAGAGCCTCAACTCAAGCGGGTCGCCGGTTCTTGGATCGACACCCCGCAGCACCATCGTCTGGGCTTTTGCGCCGCTACGTTCCGACGTTGTTTCTGTGATTGTCCACTCGTGGCGACCGATACGTACGACCTGCGTGGTTTGCACGTTCCCAGTGCTTTCGCTAACGCGAGTGACGGTCGGCTCAGAAACCACGACACGCTCCTCGTCACGAACTACTCTGCTCTCTGTTGGGGCAGCACCCTCGGCAGCGTGGGGGGTGGGGGTGGCCTCTTCCGGCTCAAAGCCCCTGTTGAACCCACCCTGCTCATCGAAGATTGGTGCGGGACCACCACGCACATCGGCATCGGCCTCAATCGCATCGGCCCACACCCTTCTGAGGGCAGTTTCGCCAAACGTACCCGCACGCACGGCATCCGGATCCAGTCCCACCTCACGCATGAGGCCTTCAACCATGGAAACCTTGTCTGGATCTAATGCCTCGGCAATCCGGCGGCGCAGCCAGATCGCTCGTGCGCGCTTCTGCAAGAACGCAAACGTCTCCTCCTCAGTGAAGGGCTCCGCCTCGGGATCCCTAAGCCGTACCTCCAACTCATTCATCTCTTGCTGGAGACGATGGAACTCTTCTACTGCACCCGCACGCTCCAGGAAGTCTGCTTGAAGGTCGTCCAGTTGACCAACAAGCTCCTCGTTGTCGCCTGCTGCTTGTGCCCTGACACGCAGCTGTTCAAGCAGCGCCCTCTGGGCGGTAGTTAGGACTTCTTCCGACGCTGACTCTATGGGTATATCCCGCTCGGCATCACCAAACCTGACCCAGGCCTCGGCATCAATCTGGCGCTCCGCTGCAGCAACCCGCAGCTGATCCGGGGTCAGCGCAAAGTTGCTTCCACCAACTACAGTGTCACTTTCCAGCAGTGGCCTTGTCGTGAAGAAGAGACGAAGCTCATCATCATAGAGACCCGTGATCGCATCTTCATCTGCGTACTCCTCTGAGGTCTCACGAAAGATCCGCAGGAACTCTTCATCCGTAAGAGGGCGACCCTCCTTGACGATCGCTCGGTGACGGGCCTCCTCAAGTGCCTTCCGCGTGGCATCTGTGGCTACTCGGTAGATTCCATGATCGATCACGACAGAAGGAATCGGAGAGTCAAGGAGGCGGCTGGTAGTCCGGTGGGCTTTCCGAAGGGATCGGCCAGACAAGCCACCAGCAAGACCCCCCAAGGCGCTGCCAAGCAACACGCCTGCAGTCACACCGAAGGCTGTCTCGGTGCCTGTCCGGTACTGCTGGGTCAGGTGGAGTCCAGTTTCCGAGATACCCGCTCCCAGGAAAGCCGCACCCGCGCCTCGTACGCCCCCACGAAGCAGAGACGCTCCCTTCAGCCCTGCCCCAACCGGTATCATGCTGATCGGGCTTACGATGCCAGCCAGACCCGAGGTGGCAAATGTCCGTGCGCCACCCAGCGCCAACCGCTCACGCATCTCCAGTTCGCGGGTGTACCAGTCGGTCAGGAACTCCAGGTGTTCCGCACTCTGGATGTTGGAGTCGAGCAGCAGATCCCAGTTGTCCTCAAAGGGTGTACCTACGAGGTCCTCCATCTTGACCTTGTACTCTGGGTCCCAGCTGAACTCATTCTCGATACGACTCTTCTCCCACGCCTTCCACCAGTTGTAGGGATCGTTGTCGATGTGCATCGAGGCCTCAGCCAGCTCGCCCCAACTGACCTTGCGGCCAAAGTCACCCACATAATGCTCACGTTTTCTCGTGGGCGTACTATCTAGCAGGTTGATGTTTTCATAGAGCGCACCTGTATTGACAAGCGGCGTGCGTCGGTCGGTAGTAGGTACCAACGGAACGGTGCGCTTGATGCCGCCAGGAAGCTCTGCCATCAGGGTATGCCTGCAGTCGGAACCATTCCCGGCTGGCCGATGGACTTCCGGATCTCAGCACGCCTACGCCTTGCATTGATCTCCTCATCCAACCCAGCTTGAGCCTGTTCGGGAGTCATCTGGGCTGCGGCTGGCTGATAGTGTAGAACCCGGTTGACGAAATTCTGGGTCATACCGAAGCGAAGCCCAGTTGCGCTCGTTCCATTGAGTACCCCAACCGTTCCTGATTCAAACCTGGCAACGACCGCGTAGTTCACTCCGGACGCCATCAGCTCCGCTGTANGCTCCGGACCCGTAGTCCGTAGCCCATGCACCGTCAGATCGTCACCTTCGATCTCGGCATCCCAATGACCGGCGTGCGCTGTGCCATCGGCAAACAGGCCACCACCACGGTTGAATTTCAACCAGTAGTCGTCAATCTTGAGAGCCTTCTTGTCGTCTTCAATGCGTCTGGCGTTGGCTATTCTGGCCCATGTCTGGACCACCATCTCTATCGAAGGCTTCTCGACTGGACGATGTGCATATTGTGGAAGCTGGCCCGCCCCTGCCCCATGGGCTGCCANCNNCAACGGAACCTCCATCAAACTTGAACGAAGGAGATTCTGGTCTTNTAACGCAAGGTCCATCGGGTTCNGGAGCGAAGGGTCTGACAGGTGGGCATCGANCTGTGCATCAAACTCCGTGTACTCACCCGTAGTGAACCAAGGTCGTTCATTAAGCTCCTGAAGCGCNGCAAAAAGATCCGGATCATCCAGCTTCGCGTTTGCCGTGTGCCCAACACGCAACATAAGATCAGCCAGATGGGGGTGGTGGCCAACCTCCTGGTTGGTGTATGGACTGATGACAACTGCCGTGTACCGCTCCAAGGGGTACGGCGTAAACTCGTCGTACCCATGTAGCTTCGAGGGACCGTACCCCTTCACCAAGGTCAACTCCTCAGCCGCCTGTTGGTACGCCAGCTCCGGATCCATATTATCAACCATGTTTTCGATCGCAGTCGCNCGGATGTAGTGAAGCATCCCTTCTATCCCGGGAGTGTTGTCCAAATCCAGGTCCATGCCCGACGGAAAGCTCGCCTGTAGAGCGTCCCTAGCTAGTCNGTTACCAAACTCAGTCTGATGGATACGCCGGTAGCCCTCGCGTGCAACGGANCGAGCGGCGCTGGTCTNNTCGCTAGCCTTNTTTTCGTTGTCCAGCACGACACGGAGTGCATCTGTTGGCTTCAGGCGGGNCTGTAGCTNGCCGCCCAACAACTCCTGACCGAAACTACTGAGATCGAGGGCTCCTCCCGACTCTCTCAGCTCCCGCTCCTCCTTCTCCGTACCCNTANCCAAGGACCAACCCGCGAACTCACCTCGATACTTCTTCAAATCCGAAGGGTTGACGCCGTACAGTTGACGTCCGAAGGCCAGGGAGCGTCGCCACATCGGGTTTCCGAAGGTTCCCCTCTTGATTCCATCGAAGTTGGTNGAACTCATACCGGCTAGATTGAGCAGTGCTTGGAGTCCCGTGATCTGTTCGTCTACACCGGAACTGGCTGCCATCGTCAGTGCAGCGTTGGCAACAGACTGTGGGATCAACCCAGTCTTCTGTGTGTAGACCGCTCCAGCGGCCAGCAGCCTCACCCTCGCACTGTACGGGTCCTCCCCGGGAACGTCTTTGTATGGACTTTCGCCGCCACCACCGATGTATCCCCCTTGGGTAGGAGTTTGGTCTGGCACCCGTGGCTTCGAGAAATCCGCAACGGCGAACTCGCTGAGCTGGGCCTCTTCGCTGAAGTTCCTAAACTGGTCGAAGTTTCGTTCGATTATCCTGCTATATAGAGGGTCGGCAACACCAGGAGGAATCCCAAGTTCGAGCAGCCTCGACCCGCGCTCAACAGCCTCCCGATCGTCATCCAACCTGTCGATTCCGGCCATCTTGTTGGACAGCTGACGCCAATGCGTATCCTGAAGAACCGGCGGTTCTCCATNGGNTCCCCCAGCGTNGAGCCGATTGATTAGCTCTCGCCCCTCTTGACCCAGAACTCCCGGATCNAGTTGATCCATCNGGACGCTAATCACCGAAAANCTGGCATCACTCCGACCATCAAGCANCACCTTCCGTNTCGNCTCCCTCANACTGCTAGACATTCCACCAAGGTCATNATGCTCCAAACGCTGGAGCGCAACGTNCCAGAACNCANGATNCGACTGCGCCTGTANGACGTAGTAGGACATGTGGCNTGCCCAGATTTGATCTTCGACCCTCTCAAAGCGTCTCTGGGCATCTGCCGGNTCTTCTCCCGAAGCGACACTGTCAGCCATCTGACGTCGAAGCGACTGGAGATTCGCTTCGANCAACGCGACATTGGGCGTGTTGCTGGCGTTGACCAACTCTTCCGAGAGCTTGACTCCCGCTGCAACCTTCAGCTGACGTCGCAACCTGAAGGTATGGTCAGCAAGGCTCATCTTGTGAGCGGTGATGCGATTCTCAGCGGCAATATCGAACATGTCGATTTCGCGCGGGTCTTGGAGGGCACCTCTCATTACCTGAAGCTGCTCGCCGACGGTCTCCTCGTAGACGCTGTTTACCCGGCCAGGGTCCTGCTCCTTGAGTGCTGCCAACGCGGCTTCCTGAAGAACCCTTGTCGCCTCGGCATGGAGACCATCCCTCGCCACGGCCAAGTCGATTTTCTGATCCCGCTCCTCTCGTTGCTGCTGCCGGTTGGCCTCGGCAAACACACGCTCGGCAGCTACAGCCNCGGGAGAAATCAGCCGGGTAGGGACGCCGACAAGGTTGACGCGACCTTGCCTTCGNGGGACGTTGCTACGCGGGGTCTCGGTAGGCATCGGCGTCTACTTCCGANCCGGCTTGTAGCCAGGCNCAAAAACCNGAGGTGCGGCTGCGGCTGAAAAGGGGCCAAATTGAGTACCCTTCGCCGAAGCCTTCAGGACGGTGGGGCCTGCAACCTTCTTGGCTGCTGCTGCTGCTGCCTTTGCGCGATCCGCCTTGCTCTTGGTATGAGAGATCGTTGCCATGTCAGCAAGGCCACCCACCGCTCCTATGATGCCAGAGGCCAGCGCAGCTTTACCGCGAGCGTCCGCTTGTTGTGCAAGGCTCTCGTAACGAAACCTTGCACGAGCCACATCCATGCCTTCGAGGAAGGCCTCGCCACTCTCCAAGTCCACATCGGTTACACCACCCGCGACACCACGCCCACCAAAGCTGGCCTGGATCTGACCCAGGAGCCTTGTAGCCTGAATCTCGCGAAGCCTTCCCTCGCTCTCAGCGATCGAACGTGAACGAGCTGCGGAGACCTCTTCGCTCTTCTGTGTCTGGATCCCCCCGTAGATGGAAGCGCCAGTCTCGAACATGCTCGGCAGGAAAGGAACCAGGGCTTCAGCAAAACTCATGGCCAGATCCTCGAAAGTAGGTAGGCGTCCTCACCTAGAAGCCCGTAACATCGCTGGATTCCCTCGACCTCGAAGCCAAGATGTATCGCCCAACGTAGGGCAGCTTCATGTTTCAAGTCCACATCCAGTGTCATCCTGCGGAGAAAGAGCGCGTTCCTTGCGCGAACAATCAGCTGCTTTGCCGTCTTGGTCAGCTTGACCGGATGATTCAAGGCCTCGGTTCCTATCAGCGCCCAGCTGCTGGCATACCCGGTCCGCTTAGGAGTAACACCCATGATCGCCACAGGCTTACCACAGGGCAATTTCAGTGTCCGTGACCACATCCTCAGTAGCTCGACATCGAAATCAAGCGCCAGGATCGTGTCACTGATCTGTACCCGCTGTGCCTCCTGTACCTCGATAAGACGAATGTCGTCTGGACACCCCGGAAAGAGCGTGAGCTTCATCGTTCTCCGAAATCGAGTTGGGCCACGATCGAGAGCAGGTGCCAGGGCGCAGCGCCAGCCCCCTCGGCAATGAGTTGCACCTTGGTATCCATCTCGGCCAGCATTGGCTTCAGCTCAATCACGCCAGTGAACAGGGGCACCACCTCATCCATATCCATGTCTGGTCCCCTGAACTCCAGTACCTCTTGGTCATCAAGAGTCTGCCCGATCGTACCCCCGAGAGTACGGTCGAAGGTCAGGAAGATGTCGTAGGCACGCTTCAGCACTCCCTGATAGGTCACCTTTTCCTGGTCGATTGCCGAATCGAAGGGCAAGCTCTCCCAGCGCCAAGTGTAGGGGAGGCCTACAGCCGCCTTCTCTACGCTGTCGCAGCTGATTGTACCCCCTGAGACCACCTGTTGCGGTTGCGACGCCCCGTCCCCCCAGATTTCCACCGTCTCACCTTCGAGATGAGAGAGGTTCCCCAGGCTGGTCGTTGCAGCTCCGCTGTAGCTGGCTGGACCAGCATCTACGAAGTAGGCATCTTCCTGGGGCTGCTCGATGTCAAAGCGGCTCTCCATGTACTCAACGAACCGCACATCACTTCCATTGATCCTGCGCTTGACCACCATCCAGAGCTGGTGGTAGCCGTCATTCTGGGCAGGCATTGTTCCGACGCTTTCCACTTCGCCGTAGCTTCTTGTAGCCGTAGAACCACCTAGCTCATGGTGGTGCCAAGCGGCAAGCTCCTGCTCACGAGAGAAGGTACAGCCGTAGAGTCGGCCATCGGCACGACACATCCAGATTGTTCCCCAGGGCTCCGCCTGATGTGTCAACTGGACAGCATTGTTGAATCGCGAGATGACATGGTCGGCAATCGAAGTCACACTGGCGGGCGTGAAAGTGTCGCGTCTCGAATCGAACCCCGCAGCCAGAACCTTCGTGTGGTAGTAGCTGATGTAGAGGATCTCGGCATCCGACATGACAGGGTTGACCATCGACGAGCCCATACGGCTTACGATCTCAGCATTGAGGTTCGCGGGCGTGATAGCCTCGCGGTTGGTTGAAGCACTGATCTCGAAGAGCGGACCAGCACTACCCGCTATAAGCGTAGTAGCCGGTATCAGCCACCTGATCCGATCGACATGTTCTGCGACCAGGGCGTAGCTGAAGCTCGACGCATCAGTCAGCGTACGAGAACGGGCACCGGGATGAGTGTCAGTACCTGTTTCCTGATCCGGCGTGAAGCTGAAGAAATTACCTGACTCTGAACCCCAGATGCGGTTCTTCTCGCTGTTGCTCCCGGCCATCACGAGTCGTTGCTCGAACAGTGTCCCGCAGCTTGGCCAGCCGCGATAGCCACCCAGAGCCCCAAGACGCCAAAGCTCCACGGCATCATGATCGGAGGTGCCTAGTCCTTCTCCACCAAGGTTCTTTTCGCCAGTTGTGTAGCTCTCCCAGCGTACCCTCATGGAACTGGACGTATTGTCCTGGCCTGAGCCCGATCCGATTTGGAACTTGCCCCAGCCCTCACTGGTCAGCGGAACCTGACTACCATCTCGGTTCTCCAGCCAGAACAAGACGTCTGTCTGGACGCGGATACGATAGGGACGGCCAATCGCCAAGCCACCGGGAAGCTCCCCGCCATCTGCCCAGAGCCCAGCCCAGTCATCATTGTCGCTAAACGCATTGACATTATCGCTGCCTGTAGACCACTCTACTGTATGGAACCAACCACTGAGTAGCTTGTGATGGCTTCCAGCCGATGCACTGAACGTGATCGTTGAGCCACCAGCAGTTGCCGACAGCTCAATCGTGTTGGCATCAAAAACTGACTTCACGTAGTAGGGCGTACGTTCCTGGAACTCGGGCGGCAACGCGCCGTCGCCCTCGACTATCCAGATCAACTCGTTTACGGCGTAGCCGTGGCCTGGGACAACCATCAGAGTTCCAGCAGCGGCACCGTCCCAGTATTTCGGAATGATCTCTCCGAACACCTGCCACTCGTTGTTGGTTGCCGTCAGCGTACCAATCAGCCAGATCAAGCCATGCTCGGGGTCTTCGTAGTTCTTACGCACACTGAGGCCCATGTCCGTACCACGGAAGAAGTCCGTAGTGACCGTCACAGTACCGACATCACCGACCTTTGCGGAACCGCCAGTGGCGGTCATCTTCACGCCGTCACCCGCAGGCGCGAAGCTCCCGTAGGGGCCACTCTTGAACGGTATCCTACTCAGGAAGAAGGAGTTCGTGTTGAACCGCTGAAGCTGCATCGGGTGATGGTCTGAGTGCCAGAAGAACATCGTTTCCGCATTCGTCGCGTATTTCAGCTCCTTGACTTCTGCAAGCGACCACGGCGTTTCAAGTTCGACCACTTCGGTCGCATCTGCAGCAGCAAAGGTCCCGTCGCCTGTACCTGAGATGTCTACCACCGTAGACTGGAGATTCTCTGGATCCCCAGCAAGGCGGAAGGTGTCCAGCTGCGCTTCTGGTTTTGGGCATAGCGACATGTTGTTGGTCGCATCTGTGCCACCTTCCTGCCCAGTCGTAGATCCCTTTGTCGTTGTGACGCTGAAGGTGCCTGCAGCGAAGCCACCACTGTTGATGTAGTAGCTCTTGCCAAGGAAGTTGAACTCGTTCGAGTTGTGAGCCCAGAACTCGTAAGGACCCATCTCTACGTCCAGGTTGTGGTTGCTCTCTGAAGTGATGACGTTCGGCGTTGCACTTGTCATGGAGTTGCATCGCACCGCTTTCGGAAGCACGACGTAGTAGTCCTGCCCACTGCTCAGCCCTGTCGGCAGCGTATCGCCCGCAGTGAACGTCACCTTCTGGCCATGGTAGAAGCCATGGCCTACGGACTCGATCTGGTTCGCGGTGGTGTTGACGTCTACGGCCTGGAAAGTGACGTTGCCGTAGAGGAGTGCGCCCCCCTCACGATAGAAGCGGACCTTGTAGTCTGAGAACTCCATCATGTAGGCGTCTACAGTGGAGACGACGAAGGGAATCAGCCAGCTGCCAGTCGTTCCACCGCCGAGACTGTTTGCGACATAGCGCGTACCAGGACGACGTAGCAAGCCACCCTGGGGCGTACAGATGAGGTTTTTGATCGTTTTCGCACCAGCGCGGTAGGCACCGATGTCTGTACGGCCAAAGGCCCGGGGACTGATCTCGCCCCCGTTAAAAGAGCTTCTGATGGTATGGACGGTAGGCACCGGCTACCTCGTATCAACGAACGTACTGGACTCCAGCTTTCGTGGTGTGCCTTCCATCCCATCGGCGCTCATGGCCCGCCTGCCCTTCTCATCAGAGACAGCCATCTTGGCCTCTGCCAGATTCGTGACACCACGTAGCGGCTCGACCCACTCTGCCTGGAGCCTCTCACAGAGATGTTCAATGAAGGAAGCATCGTACTTCAAGACGTCGATCACACGCTTGATGAAGAGGACATTGAGGGTAGGGGCATCGGCGGTGCCATTTGCCAAGTTGGTCAGGATCTGATCGCCCACGATGGCCCACTCATCACCAACCTGTGAGGTCTGGCCCTGTACGGCGTGGACTGCCAGATACTCACCCATGGCTGGTAGGTCAAAGGCGGTGTCGTAGTCCCAGGCCCCGGCAGGCAGTGTGCCTGCAGAAAGCTGACGGTACTCCGTGGCGAAGTTCCACGGGTGGCTCCGAAGCACATCGTTGCGGATCGAGGCGTAGGTGGACTTGGCCAACCGTGCAGCCTTGTTGTCCACATCGATGTTGGCAATCGCCTTCATGCCCATCTTCTGGAAGGCCATGTTGATGATGTCGATCGCGGCAGCAACTTCGGGCGGTTCAGCCATGTCTCAAAACCCCTTGCAAGAAGGGGCACCGGATCAGAGCCGCTGAGTCCGATGCCCCCCCGGGTCGTTGTTCGACCCCCCTGAATGAATCAGTCGCCGGACAGGTAGATCAGCTCGCAGAGACACTCGGTCGCAGCGTCAGTTGGGGACGGATTGCTGTCCCACTCCAGGATGATCGTGTAGTCCACGGCAGTGTCCGCAGACGCCCCGGCGAAGAACCACATGGGCTTGCATCGATCCCACGCATCTGTGCCGTCCAGGGCAACATCGACCCGAGCGATTGCACNCGNTATCACGACCGCTGAANCAAACAGATCGTTCGCACCCGCAGNCTCCACCAGGGCACCGTNGTTGTTCGTGCCCTTCAGTGCCAGTCCGAAGTTTGCTNCTGCGGTCGNTCCGAAGTTGNCATCGCAANTGAAGAGCAGTTGCACCAGTCGATCGGTCGAGCTGACATCCATCAGCCGGATGGTGTCTTGGANCGCCATGTCCTGACCATTCGGTACGATGAACTGACACGCCTTGTGCCGTAGGCGGCTGTGCCCCAATCCTGCCGCAACGGTATCTACCGGCGACTTGAGTGTGGTGAAATGGCCCGTCTCGCCCATCTCAGGTCCGTAGTGATTGCTGTAGAAGGTCGCCATCGTTCAGATCCCCTCAACGATGTTGTGGAAGATGCCCCCGCCACGATCCCCGCGCCGGGGGCATCCCCGGTTTTCTTGCTCACCCAGTGCTGGAGCTTACTCCTGGCACTGAACCTCGACCACCCCGTCCTCGTCCATTCTCGTCGCGCCTACGCGCATCGAGTAGTAGACCTGAGTCGAGTAGTCCTTGTCGTCCCGCTCCGAGACCCGACCACGGATGTCGAGGCCGATGGCCAGCAGAAGCGAGTTCTGGGCATAGAACAGACACGCCCGAACCGTCGGTGAACCAGCAACAGCGTTGACCAGCTCAGTCTGCTCGAACTCGAAACCACAGTAAGAGCTGATGCTCCCCTGGGCAAGAGCTTTCACAGTATTGAAATCGCTCGATGCGACTTCCGTGGTGTTGAGCATGTCCTCGATCTGCTTTGACGTCACGACGGCGTGACGGGTCTGGTCCCTCGGAACTTCCGAGCCATCCAGGATCCGCTTCGCGGCCAGCACCTTGCCGATCGTCAGCGGATCGGATCCGTGGACGATCTGGTGCGTGGCGGTGACGAAGGGCGCTGTACCCGTGCCATCCTCACCTGTCTTTGAAGTGGCCAGCGCCGCANCGATGATCTCGTTGTCAATCGTGCGTCCCGCCGCCGAGGCCATGGTCATGCCATAGGCCCCCGCCGGTTCGTTCAGGACCTGATTGATGTCCTTGCCATCGATGAGATCGGCTGTGTGGTAGAACTTCAGAATCACAGCGCGCCGCCGATGCGGGATCTCGATGAGTGGCGTATCGCTGTGCCGGGTTGTCTTCTCGGTCATTGTCGTCAGACCGATCTGATCGAAGAACGAGATTTTCGCCTTCACCCCGGATTCGACACGCACCCGATTGCGGAGTCGTGACATCTTCTGCTGTGCGAGCAGAGTGATGCCGTCGGTGTACCGTTGTACTCGATGTGTTTCGATTTCGTTGCTCACGAGTAACCTCCTTGAGCAAACCTGTCCAAAGACAAGTGCGTTGCTTCANGGGCTCCCCGGAGTCTCCGGACCCTAATCGATGGTGCGGACCACTAGGACTTAGTGGCTACCCGCTTTTTCGAGGCTTTCTTCCGAAGGACCTTCTTGGAGGGCGTACCCCCCACTACTGAAGGCTTCCCCTCGGCGCGCTGCCTCATCTTGCATGCAAAGCTATACGTCTCGTCAGCCTTCCGCAAGATCCCCTCCACGGAGGCTCCTCCGGTACGGTTGTCGATGCAGGCTCGCAGAGCTGCCAAGGCAAGGGNAACCTCTTGCTTGGCGTAGGTCCAGTCGAATATCTCCTGGGCTGTGGTCTCGGGTGAATCTGCTGTGTAGCTACCCGTTCGGACGATCTGGGCAAAGCGCATGCACTCCACCGCCACCCACTCTGCCCGCAGGCCAGCACCCTCAGTTGTCGCTTCACTTGTCATTGGGATGCGCCTGGGCATAGAGGGAGTCCATCTCGGCGTTGGCCGCAGGATGTCCTGCGTGTGCCGGTGTCAAGTAGGCGTCCATGAAGTCCTTGTCGTTCTGTTTCGCTGCGATCTTGGACTTCGCCTCGGCAGGAGTCATGGCTCCCGGAGCCATCATCCCACCGTCAGACACCAGATTGTCCTCTCCGATCAGACCGGCCAGCTCGATCATCCCCTTGATGAAGGTCGGGTTGTTGCCCAGGACAGTGCCATCTGCCAGCCTCGCCTGAAGCATCGACTCACCGTTCTCCTTGAACAGGTGTTCAATGGCACGGGAAGCCAGGTTGACGGATCGCTGATACGACGCGCCCAGNTCCTTTTGTAGTACCTGTGCCTGCTCGTTGTAATCGTTCTGGGAGTGGTCGATAATCGACTGGTACTGTTCCATCTGGAGATTGGTGTAGCCGTTGAGAAGCTTGCCCAGCTGGCCTTGTGTCACACCGGAGTCATGGCAGAGCTTGAGCAGTGAGTCCTGATTCTCCTGGCTCCAGGGCATCCCCTCATTCGGAGTGAACTCGGTCAGGTCGTAACCGTCCGGCGCATCCGGACGCCCCAGCTCCTTCAGGAAACGGTGGACATCCTGAACGTCGTCGGCCTTGGGTAGGAGAACGCCCTTCTTGCCGATGGCCGGAACGAGATTCGCGTACTCGTTGGCCATGCTCTCGAACGACTGGTGCCGTCCGATATTGACATCCTGCTGGAGACCCTCCGGTAGACTGCCAACCAGCGTTTGCCAAGCCCCTGTAGACTCTCCGGTCTCCTCGGTCTGACCCACGACCTCGGGCGTTTCCATTCGCGGTACGGCTCCTTCACTCATTTGGAATCCTCCTCGACCTCATGGGGTAGTCCGAAAGCCTCGACGTCCTCAAGGCTCATATTCAAAAAGCTGGTGATCCGAAGCAGGACCCGGCGCATCCCGAGGAGATAGGCCTCCTTACGCGCATCTGTATCGAACAGGTCCTGATCCGATCGGCAAAATGACTTGAGGTCCGAGAGGACGATCTTGCCCCCAGGACCCTCAAAACACATCCGGTAGTAACGCCGCATCCGAAGTCGGTGCAACCGAAGCTCGGCCACATTTGCGAGCGCCTTCATCAGGTCAGCGGGCCTCCAGGCGGCGGCTGCGTCGCCTTGATGTACTGTGCCGCACCCGGCAGTATGTTGCCAGCCGCTTCAGTGGCCTGACTCATCTCCTCCATCATCTGCTGCTGTTCCTGCTGCTGTGCGCGCATCTGACGCATCTGAGCCACCATCACATCATTGACCAGGATTTCCGGCGGGACGCCCTCGGCCTCTGCAATCTTTCGGATGCTGATGTCGGCATCCAACAGATCCAACACCTCCGGACTGGAAGGGGCAATCTGGCTAGCTGCAGCCCAGGTGTTGAGAATCGCCCGAGACTCCTGCTGGCGCTGCGACCGCATCACGGGCGACAGGTAGGTGATCGTGATCGGGACACCCTCCATCTGCGGAGGTCTGGGAAGAAGTAAACCACCACGCTCGGCCACATCCATGGTCCGGCGCAGGTTGGGCTCTGCCCACTCCGCCGCAGCACGCGCCAAGGTAGAGACCAGGATGCGTGCTGCCTTGGTCTCCATCTCCAGTGTCTGGGTTGCCGTCATTGGCGTTCCGTCAAAGAGCTGGAGCAGGTGACCAAAGAACGCCCGCTCGACCATCTCCTGTCGCTGGGACACGATCTTCTCACCGATCAGTGTTTTATCGCTCACTGGCAGCTGACGGATGGGATCATCCTTGAACACACCTGCTCGATAGATATTGAGGCTATCGGGACTCGTGTCGATCTGGGTCAACACGCCATCATCAGGTACGAGTAGCGGCGGTGCCATCAGCTTCTGGCTCTGGGAGATCAAGACCTTGCCCATCTCGTTCAACATCTTGCAGTCAGATAGCGCCATCCAAGCCGGACCCCGGCCATACATCTCGCCAGAGTCGCGTCCCCAGCGTGCAATCTGCCAGGGGAAACTCCAGTAGCCCGACTCCCGGACGATCTTCTCCTTGGCCTTCAGGATGTAGACGGAGCGCCACGGTCGTTCGTCTTGGCGTGCCTTGCCTGTCTTCAGTTCAGAACGTGGATGGGTCAGGTGGATGCACTCGACCTCTTCTGTCGGGTTGGCCTTGGCCTTCCGATCGATCTCCTGATCAACACCCTCACCAAACGCTTGCTGGAACTTCCGCAGACTCATCTTGTACAGACGGAACACCGTATCTGCACGGTCCTCCGAAGACTCATCGATGTGACACTCCCCAAGCGGACGACTGTGGTGGGTCGGCCCGAGGCCCGGTTCGTCCTCGATGTAGTTGATCGCGGTCCCGAAGAACACATAGTCCACATAGAACTCCTGTGCGGACTGCGGGAACATGTACTCCGGTGCTTTGTAAAGAATGTCGAGGCTGGCCTCTGCGCTTGTCAACCAGTAGTCGATCTCCGGATCCTGGCGCAGCCCCTTGGGGTTGACGTCCAGGCTGAACCAGCGACCGGCAGGGTTGGTGACGATGCCATGCAGCGACCCAGCGAGAAGATGCCCAGCAAGCAAGCCCGTTGTGTCGTAGATGCGCCGCATGCGTTGGCGACCCGGCTCATGCGTCTCATTGAACGAACGCAAGCCGAGAATCGAGTCTGCTACGTCTTGCCAACTAGACTCGAAGCTCTTGCGTCTGCCCTTGAGGAGATCGAACCGTTCAACGATTTGCTTGGCTGTTTCGAGCGCCATCAAACACCGTCCTTCCTCCACCGCTTCTTGTTCTTGGAACTGCCCACAAGCGGGATCCAATTCCGATGGCCACGCGAGAAAATGTCGTTCAGATTTCCCTCGACACCGAGAATTGACCTGACGTAGTTGGTCGGTTCGGGCCACTGGGAGACATCCGACTTTGTCCCCGGCGCAGTCACGGCCATCTTTGCGAGGTTTCCCACGCCTGCGTTGTACGCGGCAAGGGCTAGCGCCTGGTCGCCCCTATACAGCTTCAACAGGTGGGCCATGTATCGGACGCCTGCCTCCAGGCTTTTCTGCGGATCCAAGCGTTCGTCAACGGAACCATCGACCCTTAGACCCCACTCGCGTGCGGTAGCTGGCATGAACTGTGGGAGCCCAGCAGCACCCTTGCCACTGCGCGCCCCGGGATCCCATTTAGATTCTTGGTTGATCTGGTTTAGATAGATCCCTTCGTCAACGCGACCCTCTCCGAATTGTTTTACTGCGGTCCTAGCCATGTCCTCCATCTCCGATTTGGTCACGCTGACGCCACCCGCAGTTGTGGTCGCCATACCCATGGCCAACTGGCTTCGCGTTACGAACTGTGTCAGCTGTCCCAGCAATTGGTTCTGCTTCTTGGGATCCGGCTCTGCTGCAGCTTGTCGCGCTATCTTGTTGGCTTCGTAGGTGGTGTCGATCTCGAAGTCCATCTTGTCAAGCGCGCTATGGATACCAAGTACAACACCCACTGGGCCTACCGTATCCATCTGTTGCCGGACACCCTGCGACTCTTCCAGCCACGACCGCATACGATCGCCACCACCCACCTGCCCAACCGCATCAGCAAGAACGGAGGCGAAGCCAGTGAGTGAGCGAAGTTGTTTGGGCACCTCAAATGCAGTCGTCTGTTCCAGGAGGATGTCATTACGGTCGGACAACTCCAGGAACTCGTCCTGCGAAATCGTCTTCAGGTCGGTCATCTGTTGCAGGAGACGCTGGTTGTCCACGACACGAGCGTGCGCGCTTTGCTGCTGATCGTTCCAGAGACGGATCTCGGCCTCGTTCCTACCCATGGACAAGGCAGTAGACTCGGCGAGCTGCTCGTCTGTTGCGGGATCGCCAATCAGTTCGGCAAAGCCCGCACCGACTTCCGTCCGTTCGTCATCTCCAAGACCAATCGCACCTAAGAACTGGTCGAGAAGTGAACTCGCTGCAGCGGTGCTACGCGGGGTCTCGGTAGCCATGGGCTAAGCCTAACTGCCAGGACCCAGAACTGTCGGTATGCCGAGACGTGCCCTAGACATTCCACCCAGGGGACTGAGGATCGAAGCTCCGTAGCCCCGTCGCTTCTTTATCCGGTTTAGCCGGGTTGCGCGTGCTGCTTGACCTTCGGGTATTTCACTTGCGAACGCATCTGGCATGTCCGGCTTGTCGAAACCGCCTGCCGCAGCAGTGATGCCAGTGCCTGCGCCAGATACAGCCAAGCCGGTGATGCCAGTCTCGATTGCACCAATCGTAGCGGCACCCAAACTTGTTCCAATTCCCGATCCGAAAATGCCACCTGCAGCAGGAACCACAGACGACGCCGCCGTAGGGCCGACAAGTGGTGTAAGCAAGGACGCGGCCATCTCGCCGAGTGGCAGCGTGCTGCCCATCAGCATCCCGGAACCCCCCCCCGCGAGGCCACCCAAGCCACCGCCACCGACAGCGCCACCGACAGCGCCACCGCCAACGGCACCACCAAGGCCACCGCCAACGGTACCGCCAACGGTACCGCCAAGGCCACCGCCAACGGCACCGCCAGCGGCACCGCCAGCACCGCCAGCAGTGCCAGCGCCAAGCCCAAGCGCACTTCCGATCGTTGAAAGTCCAGACCCAATGGCAGAGCCGACTGCGCCAAGTCCAGTCCCAATGGCAGAGGCGGCTGCGCCTGCAGCCCCAGCGATGCCAGAGCCTATCGTACCGAGTGTTGGCAAAACTGCGGCGAGAATCGGGGGAATAAACCAGGCCAGTTGTGTCGGAGTGCCGTCAATCATCATGATCTCCTTT
>PBYF01000024.1 GCA_002729515.1 Deltaproteobacteria bacterium | reverse complement strand
CGTTTGCGCCTGATTTCTCGTTGATCTTCGGTCATCTAGATCCCCTCGGTCAGCCTCTGTCATCGTGGCAGGGTGTCCGACTGAATCTGTAATTTCACATGACCAGCGAGATCGGCGAGTCGCCCCGTGCCGGGGCCATCGGAGGTTGTCCGGTTGCATTGCGAAGCAGCATCCGGTGGGCACGCTCGATATGGGTTGTCTCGGGGCTCCTCGACGAGAACCGCGTGCGATTGATCCAGGCCTAGGCCGAGTTGGTGCGCCGGCTGGCCGGCTTCTCAGCGTCTCTCATTCCGGCACCTGCGGTCACCCCGGGCATGACTGTTCTCTCGGGTCGGATGCGCTGATCCAGCCTGTCCGTACGCGCTGTAGTCCCACCGGGAGGGCCGCGAGAGATGGCATCGGGTTCAGTGCAGCGCGAATCCGTCGGCCAGTCTATGCTGGTTGGGTGTCGTCCCCCCGCATTCTCATCAATGCCATCTCTCTCAGCCAGGGCGGCGGTCGCAGTTATGTCCGCAACCTGCTGCGTGAGGTGAACCGCGACTCGCGCGGCTTCGAGTTCGTGGTACTCACCGCCGCGGGGAAGATCGAGTCCGAAGAGGCATCGGGTATCGAACTGTTGGAGGTCGCGCTTCCCCGCGAGGACGGCCTGATACGCACGATCGGTCGAGTGCTCTACGAGGAGACAATGCTTCCGCAGCGGTCGAGGGGCTACGACCTGCTCTACTGCCTGGCCGACCTGTCGCCGGCCTGGGGACGCATTCCGACCGTCGCCGCGCTGCGCAACTTCAATATCTACGACCGCCGCTTCTACGACGACGCACGCACGCGCGTCTTGTTGCGTCTCGTCCGGCTGGGGGTACGGCGTGCTCGCGGCATTGTCTGCCCCACACGCGCCGCTGCGGTGGCGATCGCACCCGTGGTGGGTGTCGAACTCGACCGATTCTCTGTCGTGCACCACGGCATCGATCCAGAGATCTTTTCGAAACCGCAGGAGCCGGTGGGCTCGGATGCCCGCTACATGTTCTTCCCGGCGGCGCTCGAACGCCACAAGAACATGCTGCGGCTATTTGAGGCGATGCCGTACATCGATCCGGAGATCCAGCTCTGGATCGCCGGGGGGGGGGGTTGGACCCGGAGTGGGCGGAGCACCTCCGCGATCGGGTGCACGCGTTGCAGCTCGGCGATCGGGTGCGTTTCCTGGGCCAGGTGCCCTACGAGAAGATCCGGGGCTACTACAGCGGCTCACAGATGCTCGTGTTCCCCTCAATGCTCGAGACGTTCGGTCACCCGCTGCTCGAGGCGATGATCTGCGGAACACCGGTGGCGGCATCGGACCTGCCACCCTTCCGGGAGGTGCTCGGCGACGCGGCGGCCTACTTTGATCCCTGCGATGCGCGGTCGATTGCGCGCGTCGTGGAAGATGTTCTGGGCCGAGCCGACGAGACCCGGGCGCGGGCCGAGAGGGGTCGCGAACGCGTGAAGCGCTTCAGCTGGACGCGTTCCGTGGATCTGCTCTGCGAGTGCTTCGAACGGTCTCTGGCGGGCCACTGAGCCGGTTCGGGGATCCGGTGCCTACGGCTCCACCTCCCGTACGCCGCCCTCCCGAATCGAATCGAGAAGGGCGAAGGTGGCGCGTGCGACGCCGGCGATCTCTGCCAGCGGGATGGGGGAGGGCTCTCCCTTCGCCACGGCCCGAATGGTCTCGGCGACCGCAGCCGTCTGGCCCTTGTCCTGGTTCCAGGTCTTGAGCGTGCGTCCGCCGAGCACCTGGGTCCTGCGGAAGTTCTCGCAGCGCGCGGTGCATCCTCCGGCCGAAGCCTCGAAGCGCTCCTTGGGTAGTTCCCGACTCGCCGATGCCAGGTACTCGATGGTCGCAGCAGAGCCATCGGGCCAAGTCAGTGTCGCCACCACCGAATCGTCGAGTTCGGGGTCTCGTCCCAGCGCACTCGCGTACACGCGGGCGGGCGGGGAACCCGTCAAGTAGGTGCACAGATCGACGAAGTGGCAGACCTCGCCCACCACGCGGCCGCCCCCCACCGCCGGATCGGTGATCCAGGTGCCGGTCGGGGGTGCGCCCGCTGCAACGGAGTAGTGGATGGAGAGCGGTGCGTCCCGACCTTCGAACGCATCGCGCACGGCCCGGGCGTGGGCCGAGAAACGCCGGTTGTAGCCGACAGTCAGGAAGCCGCGGGTTTCGGTGGCAGCATCGAGCACCGCATCGAGTTCGGCGGCTGTAAGCCCTACCGGCTTCTCGAGCCACACGGCCTTGCCGGCCCGCAGGGCATCGGTGGCGAGGCGGGCGTGGGTGTCGTGGCGCGTCGCGATGAAGACGAGATCCACGTCCGGGGAGTCGAACACGCGTGCGGGGTCCGTTCCACATTCGGCAAAGCCGAAGCGCTTGGCAGTGTGGCGGGCGGAAGCGCCCGTGGCGGTCACGAGAGAGACCGGGCGGACCGGCTTCGCGCGCCCCAGGGCCGGAAGCAGAACGGACTTTGCGTAGTTCCCGGCACCGAGAAACGCGACGCCAACCGAGTCTCCCGCCGGGCTGCGGCGCGGCTCGTCCGCAAGAGGCAGCGTGCGCTCGTGGCTGGCGCGGTCGACCCCGTAGCGGAAGACGACCGAGAGGGCCGGGCTCTCGCCGGCAGCGAGAGCCTCGTAGGCCCCCTCGGCCTCTGCGAAGTCGACGCTCAGGGTCTCCAGTCGGTCGGCGCGCACGGCGCCCGAGGCCGCCAGGGCGAGGAAGGCCTGCAGATTGCGGTTCTCGGTCCAGCGGACGTAGGGAAGCGGGTAATCGACCCCTGTTTCCTCGTAGCGCTGGTCGTAGCGCCCTGGGCCGTAGGACATGCTGACCCGCAGCTCCAGTTCCTTCTCGTAGAAGGTGCGGCGGTCGAGTTCCATGGGCATCGCGCCGACCACCGAGATGCGGCCCTTCCGCCGGCACAGTTCGGCCGCCAGGGCGATCGGCGCCGAATCACCCGCTGCGGCGGTCACGAGTGCGAGGTCCGCTCCGTGTCCCGCGGTGGCGTCCTGCTTCCAGGCGTCGCCTGCGCTGTCGGGAGCGAGTCCCCATTCGGCCCCCTGGTCGGTCGCATGCTTTACACGGGCAGCGTCGGGATCCACGCCGAGCACGCGGCAACCGTTTGCACGCAGAAGCTGCACGGCCAGCTGCCCGATCAGTCCGAGCCCGATGACGATTCCCACTTCGCCGAGCGACGGCACGGCCAGCCGCAGACCCTGAAGCGCGATGGCACCCACCGTGGCGAAGGCGGCGTGCTCGAGCGATACGGAGTCCGGAACGTGTGCTACCAGGTTTTCGGGAACTGCGTTGAGTTCCGCGTGATTGGCGAAGCCGGCACCGGCGCATGCGACGCGGTCGCCCGGGGCGAAGCGGGTGACCGTCTCGCCGACTGCTTCCACTACTCCCGCGCAGGAGTAGCCCAATGGCTGAGGAGCATCGAGGCGCCCGAGCACGGCCCGGTAGGTGGCGAGCGGTCCCTCTTGGCGCAGCTTTCGCGTCACTTGGCGCACCAGGTCCGGTCGTGCACGGGCTTTTCCGAGCATCGAGCTGCGCGCGAAGTCCATGGCGAGTTTTTCGGTACCGGGGGAAACCACCGAAAAGTGCGTGCGGACCAGCACCTGGCCCGGGCCGGGACTCGGGGCCGGTACTTCCGCTAGCTCCAGGTGTCCCGTCCGCGCGCTCTGCAGGATTTGTCTCATCCCGCCCCCCTCCAGCTGGCTCAATCCAGCGCCGGCACCGGCTTGTCCACGAACATCCGGCACCAGAGTTCGATGCATATCATCGAGAAGATGGTGTAGCTGGCGTCGCAGCGCTGGTTTCGATCGCGCTCGATCATCTCGCGCACGCCGGTCGCGTCGAAGAGCCCCCTCCGGTCGATCGAAGTTTCGGAGAGCACATCATCCACGGTGGGCCGCAAGTCGTCGCGTAACCAGTGGCGCAGTGGTGCGCCGAATCCGGTCTTGCCCCGCGAGATCACTTCCGGCGGAAGGTAGGGCGAGAGCGCTCTGCGCAGGATCCACTTTCCGGTGCCTCTGCGGTGTTTTACGCCCAGGGGCAAGCGGGCCGCCAGGGCGATCAGGTCCGGATCGAGCATGGGAACACGTACCTCCACGCCGCTGGCCATCGATACTTTGTCTACGTAGTTGAGGTTGTGATCCGCCAGGAAGAACTTCGCTTCGAGGAAGAGCATGCGGTTGAGCGCCGGAACCGACGCCGGAAGGTCTTCGAGGACGCTCAGCACCGGGCTGGAGCCGTGCCGGATGAAGTCCTCGCGCAGCGTTGGGCTGAGGATCGGCAGCAGCTGCTCCGGGGTGATCCAGTGGAAGTACGCTGCAAGGCGCTCGTCTCCCTCGAGGTCGGCGTAGCGGAAGGCCTTCGAGATGCGGCGTCGGAATTCGGTTTCGGGGCGTATCCGCTGGGCCGCAGCGCGCATGCCGCTGCGCGCACCCGTGGGCAGCCAGGACCAGTAGGGCTCCAGCATCAGGGCGGAGTGCCGGCGGTAGCCGGTGAAGATGTCGTCGCCCCCTGCTCCCGAGAGCAGAACCTTGATGCCATGCTCTCGGGCCAGACGACTGATGAAGAGGGCGTTGATCGGCGCTGGATCGGCCTGGGGCTCGTCGAGGTGGAACACCATATTGCGCAGTTCTTCGACCATTTCCGGGCCCACCTGGATGACCTGCAGGTCGACGTCGAGGTGCTCTGCGACGCGACGTGCGTAGGGAAGGTCGTCGGCCATGCCCTCGGAGATGGCGCGCGGGTCCCTGAAGCCGATCGTGAAGCACTGGAGCCGGTCTTTTCCCATGGCGCGCTGTGCGAGGGCCACGACGCCGCTCGAGTCGAGGCCGCCCGAGAGGAAGGCGCCCACCGGCACGTCCGCGACGAGCTGCCGCTCCACAGCCTGGGTCAGGTACTTGCGCACCTGGACGACGATGTCCTCCACCGGCCACTCGATGAATTCCTGGTCATAGGGCAGCTCGTAGAAGCGCCATTGGCGCTGGATGCGCCCGTCGCGGATGCGCAGCGCGCAGCCCGGCTCGAGCTTTTTCACCGCCTTCAGCATGGTCAGCGGCGAGGGGCTCCACAGGTAGAGCAGGTGGTGGTGGACAGCGGAGTGGTCCAGGCTGCGGTCGACCGAGGACTCCTGGAGCAGGGCCTTGAGTTCGCTGGAAAAGATCACGCCTTTGGGCGTCTGGGTGAAGTAGAGCGGCTTCACGCCGACACCGTCGCGAACCACCAGGATCGATCCGTCTCGCGAGTCGTAGAGGGCGAAGGCGAAGATGCCGTTCAGTCGTTCCATCATCTTTTCGCCATCGCGCAGGTAGAGGTTGAGGAGCACCTCGGTGTCGCAGCTGCTTTTGAAGCGATACCCGTCGGCGACGAGTTCCTCGCGAAGCGCGCGGTAGTTGTAGATCTCGCCGTTGTAGACGATCGACACGGTGCCGGTGATGTCCGTCATCGGCTGGTGTCCGCGGGGAGACAAGTCGATGATTGAGAGACGCCGGTGGGCGAGCCCCACGCGGTGCTCCGGGTAGGAGGCGACACCTGCGTCGTCCGGGCCGCGGTGGGCGATGGCCTCGTTCATGCGCTCGAGCAGCGCGGTGTCGAAGTCGCCCGAATAGCCGGCTATGCCGCACATGAGATCTGCTCCACGTGACCGCGCCAGCCCGGGTGGGGGCGGAAGGGCTGCGGTGTTGCGAGCGCGTCCAGGGGCACGTCGCGGGGCGTGGTCTCGGGGTTCGCCGCTTCGCTCACCACCACGTCCCCGGGAGTGCGCACCGCCGTGATCCGCAACGTCTCGGCCCGGAGCGCCTCCCACACCTTGGGGATCCGGCGGGCATCGAAGCCCATCAGGCGCAGCGCCGCCAGATCGAGGGCGATTGGGTCTGTTGCTGCGAGTACGGCACCGAGCGGCCTGTCGTCCGGCGCCAGCGGACCGTTGCCCTCGCCGGCCACCACGCCGTCGAGTACGGTGAGAGTACGGCGCACGGGTGCCGGTGCGTCCCAGCGTTCGCCCTTGGCGTCGCTGTAGTAGAAGCACCGGTTGAGATCCACGCACATCCTCCAGGTGGTGCGGTTGCGGTGCCAGTTTCCGCTGCGCACGAAGTCATCGCCGCGCGTGGCTCGCTCGGCGCGGCGTGCGGTGCGCACCAATCCGGTGCCCAAGCCCCGCTTGAGCAGCGCCCGGGCCACCTCGGTGGCGCGGCTGCGAGCGGCGTCGAGCAGGCTTCGCCCGGGGTACTCGTCGCCGCCCTGCGCCTCCGAGCCGATGCAGTGGTGAGGCAGCAGGTTCTTGTCGCCGCTGATTCCGACGAGGTTCTTGAGCGCCAGGGTCACGCCTGTCTTTTTGTGCGTCTTCAGCTTGGGAAGGTTTACCACCAGGTCGGCTCCGAGCACTGTCTCCGAGAGCAGGTACTCGTGGCGGCCGCCGGTGTGGTGCTTCGTCGTTGGCACTGCGTCGTAGTCTGCACCGCGGAAGCGCTCGGGATCGAGGCCCGATCCCTCGAAGGCGCTCCGCGTACCCAGGTCGATGCGACGGTAGCCACGCGGGTCTCCGGGCAGTGGGCGCCGCTCCACGATCACCCCATCTCGGTAGATGACGTACTCCCGCCGCAGATCCACTACGGCGAGTTCGGCACCGAGTCGCTCCGCGTAGAATTCGACGAGGGCGTCGAGGCCGGCGATGTTTCGGATTGCACCGAAATCGCAGTCGTGTTGCGGCGCTTCCGCAACGACGACCGCACCCTCTGCGCCCACCGCGAGCCACGCGTAGTCCGCCACGGCGCGCAGCACCGCGCCGTGGGTCACGAGCGAGTCGACGGTTCCGGCGGCGGATGGGTTCCAGTGCCGGATGAAGTTGGGCTTGAGCACCACCCGGCCGCCGCGGTGCACCAGTTCCGAGAGCGGGTTCCATGCCGGTGTCCCAAAACGCTGCGCGTCGAGTCCGAGCGCGCGAAGTGCCGAGCGCACCGCTGCGTAGACCTGGCTCGATGCCGGGCCCGGCTCCGCGAGCGCACCGAGTTCCGGGTGTGGGTGGCCCGGCCCCCACGGTGGAGACAGCCCCGCGTAGGTCGGACGGGTCCACGCCAGCCCGACGCGTGTCACGGCGCGTTCCTTCCCACTGAGGACTTCACGGCGCGGAACTTGCCGTTTGGCTCGCGCGGGATACTGCTCACCAATTCGATGTGGACTTCGATTTCCTCTCCGAGGCGCGAGCGGATCTGGCGCACGATTCTTCGCCCGCTGGCGTCGCTGTAATCAGACCTAGGCACGATCAAAACCATGAGGGCGCCGGAGTCGTTCTGAAGGATCTGCGCCTCGGCGACGTCGAGCTGTTCCTTGAAGACATGATCCATGCGGCCGACGAGGCGACCGTCGGGGGTGAGGACGTAGTCCTCGATGCGTCCGTCTACCTCGAGGAAGTTGTCACCGGCACGGCCGCAGGGACAAGGATGCTTGGCACGGGTACCCACGTCACCGATCCGGTAGCGGAAGAGCGGTGTCGCGTCGTGGGCCAGGGAGGTGATGAGAAGCGAGCCAGTCTCGTAATCGTCGGTCTCCTCGGTCGTTTCGACCTCGACGATGCAGTACTCCATGTCGACGTGTAGGCGATGCGCATCGCACTCGGTCATGGATACGGCGAATTCGCTCACCCCGTAGCGGTCGAGGACTGGGGCGCCGAATGCCTCTTCGATGGTTTCGCGCTGGAATGCGAGGAGCGACTCCGATGAGGTGAATATACCGGCGATGTGTCCGCGCGGCAGCCGCCGGTCCTCCTCCAGCAGCGACCGGGCCACGAGGTGAATGGAAGAGGGATAACCCTGCACGTACCGCGATGGCGTGGCGTGGACGGTGTCCACGTAGAGTTTCAGATTGGCCGGGGTCATGTGGTAGATCGAGAAGAGGGTCTGTCGGGTGTAGTGGTTGGTGCGCCAGAAGGGTGGCCGGGTCTGGGCGAAGGGGACGATGATCTGGCCGTTGAAGCTGAGTTGCGGATCGCGGATGTCAGCGCCGAGGCGCCGCCGCATGCGCCACACCGTGGCGTACTCTTCGGCCAGGGTTTCGGGGGAGTACCAGAGCGGAAGCGCCGTGCCGGTGGTGCCGCTCGTCTGACCGGCGTGCAGGCGTGCGCGAGGTATCAGGCGGGAGATGAAGGCCTCGGGCTGGTCGCGGTAGGCGCGCTTTTCGAGCGGCGGAATTGCTTCGAGCATCTCGCGAATCGCCTCCTCCGGGTCGGATTTCTCCGAAGGCGGAGCCAGATCGCGATAGTACGGAACATGCTGCCGCGCGCGCGCCACGAGCTGGCCCAGACGCTCGCGCTGGACCTCGCGCAGCCGCTCGTCGGACCATTTCACCGAGCGCTCCCAGTCCTCCAACGTGCGGCGGAAGTGCCTGGAAAAGCGTTGTCGGAAGCGAATCCAGCCGCCGACCGTGCAGGCCCAGTTCTGGCCGAGGATCGGTAGCCGGGGGTAGAAAGCTGAGTAGAGCGTATCGCTGATCCGGTTCATGCTCCTTCCCTAATTCGGCACGTAGGCGGGGAGCCGGCTCAAAACGGACGGTGCCAGGGAATGGAAGATTTCTTCGGCCGCCGCGTCGTCGTCATGGAGGACCGGGATGGTGAACCGGACCAGTGAGCCGTCCGTTCGATTTCGGGTCGCGCGGTCGAAGCCGACATGGAGGATCTTCTTCCAGTCCCGGGCGATGATGCGTCCGCGCGACTGGTACCAGTAATAGACGATCTGCCTGTGGGGACCCTTGGCGATCTTGAGTCGCTTCACCAGTGTTTCCCGCTGTGGAACGCCGGGCACATCCAGCTCTACGGTATCGTCGGCCACGATGCTCCAGCCCGAGCCCGGCAGGCAATGAGCCGGCGGGTGAATCGAGTTCTCCTTGGAGCCCCCCCCGGCTTCGCGCACCTGGGATTCGTGGTAGCCGACGTACAGTGTTGCGAACCAGCCCTTCTTCTCGTTGAGATAGTTGCAGAGCAGGTAGTCCGTGACACCGAGTTCCTTCTCGACCGTCTCATCTATGGTCTCTGGTCTGCAGGTCCATTCTTCGATGTCGATCGGGAATTCGTCAAAGCTCCGTCGCTCGGGAATCACCGGATCCTTGGCGAAGTAGTTGTAAATGTAGAAGTTGAGCCCCAGGAAGGCGAAAGCGACGATCAGACGGATCACGACGCGCTACCCCTCTTCGCGCGCCAGCGCGTCCACAGGCGTTCGATCAGCGCGGCCTCGAGCAGCAGCAGTGCGAACGCCAGTCCGAAGGTGAAGAAGCCCTCGGTGCTGTGAATCATCCCGGAGGCTGCCTCCTCTCCGAACTGGTGGGTGAGGACTCCGGTGAGAGCGACGCGGAACGCGTTCACCAGGATCGCGATGGGGAGGGTCGAGACGATGAGCACCAGGCGCTCGGCCCAGCGACGGCGGAAGAAGTATGCGAATACGACGCCCAGCGTGCCGAGCGCCATGACCGAGCGCAGGCCGCTACAGGCTTCGGCTACGAGCAACTGCGCGTCGGCCATGTGGATGATGTTGCCCTCGCGCATCGCAGGGATCTGGAGCCAGTAGAGGGGCTGCATCGCGAGGTCGGACGCGACCAGCTGGAGCGGAAATGTGATCGTATTCGCCAATGATTGTGGCAGCGGCACCATGAGGAAGAGGAACCAGAGCGGAAACGCGAAGACCCGATAAACTTGGCGGCCCATCAAGAGCAGTACGAGGCCGTTGACAGTAAGCACGACGCCGGTGCGCATCGCCATCAGTTCGACGCCCAGTCGCCCGATGGTCAGGGCCAACGTGCCGATCAGCAAGGGCACCACGCCCCACCAGCTGGGCTCGATCGGTGTGCGCGCGACCATGTCGCGGCGCTCCCAGGCGAAATACGCGGCGAGGGGGGCGATCAGAAAGCCGTGCGAGTAGTCTGGCACGATTTTCCAGTGCAGGACCATGTGGTAGATGATGGGCGTGAAGATTCCGAGGGCCACGGTGAGCGTCAGCGCCGTGGCACCCACGGCGAACCGACGCTCGCTAGGGTCGAATCCCGGCCGAGCCGGAAGTCCACTCGGGTGGCCCATCTTCGTCGTCACCTGTGTCCTCCCTCGTTGGAGGCGCCCCCCTCAGAAGAGCGCGTAGATGAACGGCGCAACGGACGAACCGCGTGTGAGCCCGATGAGCGCTGCCAGCAGCACTAGGGTTGCCACAATGGGGCCGAGCCACCACTTTTTGCGCACCCTGAGGAAGGCCCACAGCTCACCGAAGTAGCCGAGCTGGTCCTCCGCTTCCCTGCCCGAGCGTGCCATCGTTTTGCCTCGTGCCCCTCTCAGACCCTGATCTACCGGATCGCGTTCCACTCGTCATCGCTTACCCGGCAATGGTTCGGTTGCGGACACCCGTACCTGAGGCTGCTGCAGGCCCCCACTCCAGTTTCCCCGCGGGGATTCATTATGCTTTGGATTTTGCCGAATAGTTCTGCCCAGGCCGGAACCCAATTGAAACCGAGCGGGTCTAATTTGGGAAATTTTATTCCTATGGGTGAAACTTCTTCCGAGGCAAGGAATAGTATTGCCCACTGTGGCGCACACGCGAGCCTTGGTCTAGCGGCTCTAGTGCAGAACTGGATTTTGGATCACGGACGGTTTTTCGCTGAGCGCATGTCTTAGCGGATAGGGGCACCGGGTTTCGTCCGGTTCCAGTGCTTGGCTCGGGAGGTTTCCGATGCCCGAACGGTTTCGGGTGCTTGTGATCGATGACGACCCCGGGGTGCGGGAGTACATGGAGGCCCTCATCACCCAGCAGGGCTACCAGGTCGAGGCTGCGGCGGACGGGGAGGAGGCGCTCGCCAAGCTCGACGCTGCGCGCCCCGACCTGGTGACGCTCGACGTCGTGCTGCCGGGCATGGACGGTCTCGCCACCCTGGCTGAGTTGAAGCGCCGCCTTCCGGACGTGCCGGTCGTAATGCTCTCGGGTCACGGCCAGGCGCGCAACATCGTCGAGGCGATGAAACTCGGAGCTTCGGATTTCCTCCGCAAGCCGTTCGAGGTCGAGGAACTCGAGCTGGCCTTCCAGAAGGCCCTGGAGAAACGCGCGCTCAAGCAGGAGGTCGAGCGCCTGCGCAGTCAGGCGCGCTCGGAGGCCGGGCGCCTGCTGTTGACCGGTGACAACCAGAAGATGCGCGATGTCAATGAGATCATCGAGCAGGTGTCTGACACCGACATCACGGTGCTCGTCCGAGGCGAGAGCGGAACCGGCAAGGAACTCGTTGCACGGACCCTGTTTCAGCTCTCCAGCCGTCGCGACCAGGCCTTCGTGAAGGTCAACTGTGCGGCGCTGCCATCGGAGCTGCTCGAGAGCGAGCTCTTTGGCTTCGAGAAGGGCGCTTTTACGGGAGCGCAGAAGCGGAAGCTCGGCAAGTTCGAGTTCGCGAACAACGGAACGATCTTCCTGGATGAGATCAGTGAGATGCACCCGAGTCTCCAGGCGAAGCTCCTCCAGGTGCTCCAGGACGGCGAGTTCTCTCGCCTCGGGGGCGAGGCGGACGTGCACGTCGACACGCGCATCATTGCAGCAACGAATCGCAACCTGGAGGAGGCGGTGGCCGAAGGGAGCTTTCGGGAGGATCTCTTCTACCGGCTCAACGTCGTGACGGTTCAGCTTCCACCGCTCCGAGACCGGGTCGACAGCATCCCGCTGTTGGCCGAGGAGTTCCTTCAGCAGACTGCCGAGCAGTACGACAAGCAGATGATCAACATAGCGTCGGAGACGATGGACGCCTTCATGCGATATCACTGGCCCGGGAACGTCCGGGAGTTGGAGAACATGGTTCGCCGGATGGTGGTGCTCGGGAATCCGCAGGCTGTCCTGGAAGAGATTGCCCTGCGGGGATCCGCGGCAGAACGGGAGGAAAAACCCTCAGATATGCTCGATCTAGACGCCCTCGGAGCAGATTTTGAGGATGGGGAGCGGATAGATCTCAAGGCAATTTCACGACGTGCCGCTCAAGTTGCCGAAAAGAGAGTGATCGAAAAGGTGCTGGCGCATACCCGGTGGAACCGCAAGGAAGCCGCCGAGCGTCTGCAGATCAGTTACAAGGCGCTGCTCTACAAGATGAAGGAGAACGGACTCAGTGAAGGCCGGTAGTGTTCGACGGGCGACCCTTCGCCAAATGGCGACGCGATTCGCGATGATGGTATTGCTGGGAGTGCTCGCCGCTAGCGCGGCGGGCTGCGGCAACCGCCCGCTCAGTTCGCCGCCGTCCGATCCCGATCCGATGGACCGCGATGCCTACACGATCGGGGTGACCGATAGCCTTCAGATCGCGGTCTGGCGCAATCCGGATCTCTCAGTAGAGGTGCCGGTGCGGCCGGACGGCAAGATCTCGGTGCCGTTGCTGGACGACATCCACGCCGAGGGGCTGACGCCGACCGAGCTGAAGGAGATCATGACTCGCGAGTTTGCGGAGTTCATTACCGCACCCAACGTGACGGTAATCGTGAGCCAGATGAACAGCCGTTTCGTCTCGGTGATCGGCGCCGTGGGAAAGGAAGGACGGTATCCGTTGAGCCGTAACCTTCGCGTGCTCGAGGCGCTGGCCTACGCCGGTGGCTTCGACACGTTTGCGGACAAGGACAACGTGCGAATCGTGCGGCGCCAGACGGACGGTAGCGAGATGGAGTACCGATTCGACTACGACGCTTATATCAAGGGCAAGGCACCGGGTACGAACATCGTGCTGAGTCCGGGGGACACGATCATAGTGCCCGATTGAGGCACGACCGTGGTGTGGGGTGAGAGGGGATGGGAACGAAAACGACAGGACTGGTATGGATTGCAGCCGTGACGTTCGGGCTCGCCGGTCCCGCGTGGGGGGGGCCGGACCTGCAATTTGATATCGGTGCCCAGGCCGAATACGACCCGAATGTCGGGAGAACCGAGACCGACGACATCGGATCTGCCGTCTTTCGCGTCGTCCCGAGGATCCAGGTGATCGAGGACCAGGGAAATCTTCGCTACGACGTCGCCTATACACCCTATTACCAGTACACGACCCGCAGGGAGGGTATCCGTGGCTTCCAGCACCACATGAAAGCTGGAACCAGCTACCTCGTGGGGGATCGGACGAAATTCCTTCTGACGGATGCGTTCCGCTATTCGGAAAGCGTCGATACCGTCGACAACATCAGTGCGGAGGGCGGGCTCTCGGTGAGCACCGGAAACAAACCCGTCAGCCGCAATACGTTGTACTTGATGGCCAACCACATGTTCACGCCGCGTCTTTTCGGCAAATTCAGCACGGGGTGGAGGCTCTTCGACTCGAACCTATACGATCGCGCGAACAACAATTCCTTCTCGGGGGATGCCGGTCTGGACTACGTCTGGAGCCCCGTCCATACATTCGGCATCGGCGCTTCGGCGAATTATCAGCTCTTCGACGAGGCCAGGGGGGGGCAGCGGCCGAAGCGACAGACCTACTTCGTCAGTCTCGAGGGCGCATGGACCTGGGCCATCGATGAGACCACGTCGTTCGAGTTCAGTGTCGGGCCCACCTACGTAAATAGCAGCCAGGACATCGCGAACGAGCGCACTTTACCCATCTTTCCCCTCGGCCCTGACTATGGCTTCGATGCCGAAAGCTGTCCCGGAGACCCCATGAGCGGATACAGGCTGGGTCCAGGTTGTAAAGTCCAGGATCTCGATTCCGCGCAGTATGCGAACGCTGAGGCAGCGGGGCCGGTGTCAATAGTGGTTGACAACCCGTTCGGGAGTGGTTCCAAGACGACGTGGACGGGCTTCGGATCGGCGGCGCTCAACAAGCGCTGGCGTCCCGATCTGGTGAGTTCCTTGATATACAAGCGGAGTGCGAGTACTGCCTCGGGCCTGGGGAGCTCCTTCCTCGACAACGTCGGCCTGCTCAGTACTTGGGATATTTCGGAGCTGTGGAATGTGAGCCTCCGGGTGGACTTCACCATGCGGGAATCGGTGGCGCCGACGCAGGACTACGTCGTCCTCGTCGCAAACCGGGAGGTGGGTGCGCCCGGGNTGGCCTGCGGTGNTGTTTCTCCCACGTGTCTCGCTTCGGTCACGGCCATTGAGACGGAACAGACCAACGAGGACATCAACACGATCCGCTGGCAAGCCGCCGCCCGCGTGAACTATAAGTTCACAAGACACCTCTCGGCGAGTCTCCGCTACACCTTTGCGGATCAGACCTCTGAGTCAGATACGCTTGGCGCTTCGTCTGACTTCCAGGATCATCTCGTGACCCTCGGTATTCAGTACCATTTCGACCGGTTGAACCTCTGGTAGGCATGGAACCAACGCTATGCAAGTTGAAGTCGGGATCCAGCTCGGCGATCTGAAAGGCATTGTACGCCGCCGCTTCAAGGTGGTCTGTGGCGTCGCGTTGGCAGTGAGTCTGACGGCTTATTGGGTCGCCATGGCCCTCCCCAACGAGTACGAGAGCTATGCGACGGTGCTCGTCGAGCCCCAGAGTGTAGATCCGGATTTGGTGACAGCCGGGATCGTCGGGACGGACCTGAACCGTCGGCTTCACCTGATGGCAGCGCAGATCCTGAGCCGGCCGCGCTTGTCGCGGGTCATCGACGACCTTGGTCTGTACGAGGAAGAGTCCAAGTACCTGACCCGCGACGAGATCATCAGCATCCTCCGATCCAAGATCGATGTGAATCCGGTGATGCCCGAATTGGAGCAGGGTCGGCGCNTGCGCAACGATAGCGAGATCGACCGCTTCCAGATCCGGTTCCACGACGACAGTGCCACCGTGGCTCGCGATTTAGCCCAGCGCCTCGCGAACGACTTCATCGAGCAGCACATCGACTCGCGTGTTCGCGTTTCACAGAAGAGCGTCGAGTTCATCGACGAGGAACTTTCGCGGCTAGGCGATCAGATCNGGGCGGTCGAGACTGAAATGGCCCGGATCAAGGCTGAGAATGCGGGGCGCCTGCCCGATGACTTGGCTGCCAACCGAGGTGGTGTGGAACGCCTGCTCGCCACTGTTACCGCAATACGCCGGGAAGTGGCTGAGGCACGCAGCGACGAGGCGTTTTTCCGGAGCCAGAGCGCAACGGCGCGGGAACTCATGCGGAGCGCTGGCGGCGACCGCNACGATTCTCCCCACGCACGCATCCGCCTGCTCGAACTGCAGCTTACCGACCACACCTCGCGCGGCCTCACACACAAACACCCGGACATGATTTCTGTCAAGAAGGAGCTTGCGCTGCTTCAGGAGCAGGTGGAAGGAGAAAGCGAGGAGGACTCGGCGTCGGGTTCGTTCGCTGAGCACAGCGCCGCTGCCGAGGCAGAGCGCGCCCGGAACCGCCGCATTGCTGCAGAGAGTGAAATCGTGCGGACGGAGGAGCGGATCGCCGAGATACAGGTGCTGCTCGCCGAGATACCCAGGGTCGCCGAGCAGCTCGACGGCTTGGAGCGCGAGTATACGCACCTGTTCAAGAGCTACCAGGACTTCAGCAACCGGCGTCTCGAGGCCACTGTTCAGGCCGACCTCGAGCGCCGCCAGCTCGGCGAGCAGTTCCGGGTGCTCGAAAACGCGTTCGAGGCCACCGAGCCCAGTTCGCCCAACCGGTTGCTGATCGTGGCCGTCGGTTTTCTGTTCGGGATCGCCATGGGTTTCGGTGTGGGGCTCGTTCTAGAGGTGGCGGACACTTCGGTGCATACGGCGCGGCAGCTCCAGACACGCATCGGCGCGCCCGTACTGGGAGAGATTCCGCAGATCTGGCTCGAGTCGGACCGGCTCGGGCAGCGCAGGGTGCGTTTGGTCANGGCGGCGGGCACGCTGGGTGTAATCGTCTTTACGCTTGCCGGTGGCTACGCGAACTACTGGTGGGTGAACGGATCGTCTCGAGCACAGGAATCGGTAGTGGAGGTCGAGGAGGTACCGCGCGAGAAAGCCCCGGCTGAGGCAGGAGAGGAGTAGCGGTTCGATGTATCGAGAACACTACGGCCTCATCCGCCTCCCCTTCGAGATGACGCCGGATCCTTCGATGCTCTACCTGGGTGAATCCCACCGCGAGGGGCTCGCAACGCTGCTCTACGCTGTTCAGGCGGGCAAGGGTTTTGCCCTTCTCACGGGCGAGGTCGGCACGGGGAAGACGACCCTGCTGCACTCCCTGCTCGGACAACTCGATGCCAGCACGGCGTCGGCCTTCATCTTCAACCCACGTCTCGAGTCGTTGGACTTCTTTCGACTGCTCTTTGATGAGTACCAGATCGAGCACGACTGCCAGACGAAAGCGGAATATCTGCTCGCCCTCAACCGTTTCCTGATCGATCGCCTCGCCCACGACCAGCAAACCGTTCTCATCATCGATGAGGCCCAGCAGCTGCCGGCGGCTATGCTCGAGGAGGTTCGTCTGCTCTCGAATCTTGAGACACCCACCGCGAAGCTGCTACAGATCATGCTCGTGGGTCAGCCGGAGCTGAACGAGATGCTTGCTCGGCCAGAGCTACGCCAGCTTCGCCAGCGTGTGGTGTTGCGCCACCATCTGCGCCCGTTCGATGCGAAAGAACTCGACACCTACGTCGACGAGCGGCTCTCGCTGGCGGGATACACGGGGAAGGGTGTCTTCAACCGGTCCGCCCGGCGGGAGATCTTTCGCGTCACGGGCGGGGTGCCCCGACTCGTCAACGTCGTCTGCGACGGAGCGCTGCTCGCAGGCTATGCGCGCCAGACGACGAGCGTGGGCGCCGGGCTCATCGAGGAGGTGGCTGCGGACCTCGGTCTGAACGGTGCTGATTCGGAATTGGAAGCGAAGGCTGAGGGGACACCCACCCAGACCAGGCCTCGGCAGCGCCTCGGCTGGCTGCGCCGATGGATGTGAGGGATTCTCGGGTATGGCCAACGTATACGATGCACTGAGGCGCGCCGAGGAGGAGCGCAAGCGGCGTTCCAGCGACCCGGCTGTGTCGCCGCCGGTCGAGTTATCCTCGGCGCCGTCCACCGAGCCGGCAGCCACGGAGCCGCTGTCCACCGAGCCGGCAGCCACGGAGCCGCNGTCCACCGAGCCGGCAGCCACGGAGCCGCTGTCCACCGAGCCGGCAGCCACGGAGCCGCCGTCCACCGAGCCGGCAG
>PBYF01000023.1 GCA_002729515.1 Deltaproteobacteria bacterium | reverse complement strand
CGCCTACCGAGAGCAGCGGCCCCGAGATGCACCGCCTACCGAGAGCAGCGGCCCCGAGATGCACCGCCTACCGAGAGCAGCGGCCGAAACGAAAGGCGTTCATCCGCCTGCGGGTCCAATCCGCTCCCCGTCTCCCCCCTACTGGACATAATGCCCACTATATTGGACCCAAGAAAAACGCAGCTTGAACTTCCTGTCTGCCCGGGAGACCACCCTGGAGGGCGCGCTGGATCCGGACACGTTCTGGCCCCATATAGACACCATTGGGGGTTCGCGCTGGCCCGGAGAGCACGGAGACCCCAGCCGCTGAGCGGCGGGCAAATGCGCTAGAAGACCCGGAAGCGCTTACGCACATGGGCCTCGCGCAGGGCGATCTGCTGCTGGCGCTCCTGGGCGGAAACCGAGCGTGTTCCCTTGTGGAGATATTTTCGAATCTCCGCGAAGGGAACCTTCCTGGCCGAGATTTCGGGCCATTGGTCCCGGGGCGGCGTTTCGCTGTACGCCCAGCGCGGGGTGAGGAAACCCTCGGCATGACCCGTGGTGTCCAGCCAGTTGGGGACGCCCGGGTCGCGGTGAGCCACCACCAGGCGGATCACGCCATCGGGGTCCACCTCGCTCTGGCTTCCGTTGAGGCTGCCGAAAGTGCTTGCGTACTCGATGGATTCTCCCCAGAGATTGGCGAGCTGAAAGCCGTAGTATTGCGGCCGGCAGGGGATCCGGTTCTCGATGACCAGACCCTCGTCTGGCCCGAGTTCGAAGACGCCACCGGCATAGAGGTTCGTGCTCATGCCGCCTCCGGTCGCTCCCGTTGCAGCGTTGATGGTATTGAACCCGTTGCGGGGGAATTCGACACCCGGGATGCTGCCCTCCCGCGGCCCGTAGACACCCATCAAGATCGTCCAGAAGGCATTCCAGAAATGCATCTGGCCCCGGACGAGTTCGCCGCAGCGGCGCAGTTCGACAGCGGCCTGCTCCGGGGTGTACTCGGGGAATGCCAGACGGTCGTCGGCAATGCGGGTCAGGGAGAGATGGATCGGCTCTTCATGCTGCCAGTCATTGAAGAGCTGGCGCCCGCTGATGTAGACAGCGAAGCGATCGTTGGGTGTGTCGGGCTCAAAGGGATGCGGCTTCGCCACGGTCTTGAGCGTGGAGATGAAATTGCCCCGATGGCCGCCCGGGCGCTCAGGGGCCAGAAGAATTTCGAGCTCGCCATCCGGACCCACCTCGAGCTGGCTCGAATCGAGCCGGCCCGTCAGGGTCTTGACCCCAGGTGTGAGTTCCTTCAGGTCGCCGGAGTCTCCGGCAAGCACACCCGCACTGGCCTCGAAGATCAGGTAATGGGGCGCCCGGGGGCCTTTGCCTGCCGGCGCCTCACCCCGCCATTCGCGGTGATCGTGCACGCGTCCGCGAATCACGTAGTGCTCGCGCCCGTCGATGGGGGCGTAGAAGTAGATCGCGTCTGCGTTATCGATGGTGGCGCGGTTGACGATGGAGAGCGCGTTGCGAAACACCGGGCGGGCCGGGTCTTCGTGAAACGCCCGCTCGATGGCGCTATGCGCGAAGCCCATCAGGTAGCGATAGCCCTCGGCCAGGTTGCGCGGGTTCTGAGGGGCGGGCATTAGCTCGGGCTGGTCGATGGCGTCCCGGGCCTTTTCCAGGCTTGCCATCATGTCATCCCAGGCGGCTCGGAGTTCGGTGGCCGTATCGTTGCCGGCCCGTCCTTTGGAATCGTTCTTCATCCGGGTTCTCCGGGTACAGCGGCTTCGACGTGTATCCCACTCTGCGCGTCCCACTGAAAGCGTTCGAAGAGATCACCGAGCTGGTCTCGAATCACGTCACCTTCGAGGCCGAATTCGGCAAGGCTGTAGCTGTGACCAGTTTTGTGTTTCTGCTCGCGCTTGCTCTCACCCTGGAGCAGCTGGCGAAAATTATCGCTCATGGGGAGGCCCAGTTCGCGGTAGACACCCTCGATGGCGGCAGCCGGGTCAGAGACCAACTCGCGGTAATCCACTATGGCCCCGGGCGTATCTGGATTGACCTCCAGGCATTCCAGGGGATGCCGGTAGGAATGCCAGGACTGCTCGGCGAGAATGCGGAGGCAATTGCGCATCTTGCTCTCCTCCCAGCCCATCTGCCCCCAACCCGATCTCACCAGCTTGAGAAGGCTCGGGATGGTTTCGCGGGGATCACGCACGTTTACCACGAAGCGAGCATCCGGGAACGACTCGAGGAGCGACGCCACCCGTCCGGCCCAGAGGGGATTCTTGGCCAGGTGAATCTTGTCCTTTCCGTTGAGGTAGAGCTGCCGCCGGACACATTCACGGTAGAAATCGTTGTAGCGCTGCCGCCGCTTCTCGGGCCAATCGTTCATGTGGTAGAAATCGAGATCTCCCATATAGGGCATCTTGGTGATCCAGAAACCCGAGGCCATGGAGTAATAGAGGCTGATGTCATCTTCTTCGGGGATGGTAAGGCCCATTTCGTGCACATGGCGAAGGGCTCCGTAGCGGCGTTCCTCCCACGCCCGCACCCGCCCTGCCAGGCGCCCACCCAGGATTTTCCTATCCAGGGCGATGCCCCAGCGAATCAACTTCTTCTGGAGGAGGGAGGGGAAATAGCACTCGTAAAGGAGGAACGAGCTGAAGCGCCCCTCGTCCCGGCTCATCAGGCGATGGGTCAGCGTCGTTCCGCTGCGCGCGTGGCCCACCATGAAGACCGGCGCCTCCACCTTGACCCGCCAGAGGCGAGGGAAGAGGATGCCATCGAGAAAGAAACAGATCGCATGGAAACTCGAAACCAGGGGCACGGCGAGGCACAGGACCGCCAAAAAGTAGTAGCGCGCGGCGGGAACACTCTCGTTCCACGCCAGGCTCACCATCTTCCGGTAGTTCGCGAAATCAAAAAAGAAGATCAAGCAGTAGCCTCGAGATCTGCCGCCATGAAGGCGTCGCCGATCACCTTTTTGCCATCCAGGTCATGCACCTTGCCCCCGGTGGCGTGGACGATGTCGCGGCTGTAGATCACCCGGCCCACATGCCGGCCCGTGCAGAGTTCGAGCGCCCCCTCGGCCATCATCTCTACGGGCTCGACCATGTCGGGATTTCGCCTGCCGATATCGCGCACGTAGTCTGCACCCTGGGTGAGTACGATGGCGGTCGGCGCCATGGCATTGACGAAGATGCCGTATTCGGCCACTTCGTCGGCGAGGGCGAGCGTGTAGCGGTCCAGGGCGGCCTTCGTCGCGCCGTAGGGCCCGATGATGAGCGCGGCCTCCTTCGTATCCCTGTAGGGAACGGCGGGCTGGTAAGAAGTGGCGCTGCTGATATTGAGGATCCAGCCGGCACCGCGCTCGCGCATGGAGGGAATCGCCTGCTGGGCGAGGTCTACCGGGGCGTTTACGTTGAGGTCGTACATGAAACTGCGGTCTTCGTGAGTGGCCCGACTGGGAAGTTTCATGCGCGCGCCGGCGGCATTGTTCACCAGGATATCGATGGGACCGAAAGCTTCTGCAGCTCGGGCAACGAGATCGCTCCTCGCGCCGGCATCCGAGAGATCGGCGGCGACAGCGGCGGCCCTGCCACCCGCAGATTCGATTTGCACCACCGAATCCTCGAGGGTGCCCTCGAGGTTTCCGTGGGCACCCATACGCGACGCCGAAAGTACGACCGATGCCCCCTCTGCCGACAGCCGACGCGCGATGGCGCGGCCGATGCCTCGGCTGCCGCCGGTGATGAATGCAACTTTACCGCGACATCTGGCCATGGAGGTTCTCCTTTCTCAAGCTGGATTCCAGCCGGCAATACTCACCCAATGCAGGTTTGCTCGCGACTTCAGAGAAGATGCCCCGATTCGGCGAGAGACAATACCCGGGCCTCATTCCCGTGCCATCACAAGGCGCTCGCCTGGCAGAGTGCCGCCAGATCCTGAACATTGGGGCCTCGAGGGATCGATACCCGTCACCGCGGCGGGTGCGGAAGACGCCTCCATCGATTGTGTCGACCTGGTCGAAGGGACCCTGGAGCGCGGTCGTGCCCTCGCCGACGAATGCGGGCAAGCTCCCGACCCTCATGAGGAAGAATCGATGTCGCACTCCGCATCGATCTTCCCCATGCATTCGCCGCAAACGCCGTGGCTGAGCTGAGGGAGAAGACTCATGCCAAAGAGATCCAAGCGGCTGACGGCGACCTCGACTTCAGCCCACTCACCCCCTGCTAGAAGAATGCGTTTACACCAGCTGCATATCGTAAGAAACTCTCCGCTGCGACTTACCCGCGGATCGAGCAATGCGATGTAGGGACGAATATCCTCTCGAATCGTCTCGGAGGAAACCTCGAGGCCGTTGTATGGGAGCGGAGCGACTGAAAGCCGAGCATACCTCCGGCAGGTTGGCGAGTCGCAGCGAAATGAGAAGCTCACGGTCCGCTGGTTTGCCCGTGCCGTAGCAAAGAGAAGAGAAGAGAGATACCGGGTCTCCTTCCCTGCCACGAAGTCCCACAATGACCTTCCGATCACTATGTCCCCATTCAGGTTCGGTGCGCCATTGCGGTTTGCAAACTTGAGCCAGTTGTGGCTTACGAATAGAATCCGATCTTCGGAGTCGATTCGGTAGCCAACCAGATCCTGTCCCATGGTTTCCCTCACCAAATCAGCCAATCGAGAGCCCTGACCGCTTTTCCCTGCGGCCGAGAACACACACGACTCCTGGGACCGGATAGCTTGGAAGCCCCCGTACCCGCACCAGGACCTGATCCCCTCGCCCGCCTCTATTTGACAGAATGCCTACTTATCGGGCCCAAAAAAAGTGCAGATTGAAGTTCCTGTAGGTACACGCGGGCGGACGGCTGCTCGCAGCGGCAGTTCGAAGGCTCGATTTCGATCTGGTCCTCGCGGAGTCGACCGGCAGCTACGAAAGGACGCTCACGGAGCTACTCTCCAGCCTTGCCATGCCCGCTGCCCTGATCAATCCATGGCGGGTGAGACGGTTCGGAGAAGGCCTCGGTCCGGGCGGAGCTACCCGGCCTTCTTCGTCAGGATGGATTCTGCCTTCCCGTCCGTGGTGATGAGCTGCGTTGGAGCATTCGGGTTGTTCGGTTCCGACAGTTCCACTTCTTGTGAAAAGGTGGTCATAAAGTTCGCCTCGGGTATGAGTTGCTCGAGGTTCAGAGTGATCGAGCCGCTGCTTTCGCTTCCACCGGATTTCAGGTGAGCCACCATTCCCTGAGGGAATTGACCCGCGGTATCGATTTCCTGGCCGGGTGTGGTGCTCTTCTGTGAAACGGCAAGTTTCAGTTCATTGCCTGAACTCTCAGTAATTTCGTAAGTGATCGTCATATCGGTTTTCATTAAGCCAGCCTGAAGTTCTGGGTATCGTATGGACCACTTCGCACCCACACCAAGAGATTGGTCTGGGAAAAACACAAATCCATTCATTAGGCCATTGACCATTTGGTTCACCATCTGTGAAATCTGTGCTGGAAGACTATCGGAAAACTTCATTTGCAAATCCTGAACCTCACCCCGGTTCGAGATTCGAACCGTCCCGCTGAAGTCTTTGAGGGCGGTCATGGACTCCTGTATCTCTTCAACCAGCTTCGGGTCCACTCCAGGGCTCGGCTCGATGACGATATCCCCGTATTTGAAGCTCACGCCGGCAGTTCCAGCGGCATCGACTCCATCAACGTGCATCTCGATGGGGAAACTCATCCCAGGCATTGACATCTGCGGCATTTTTGCCCCCCCCATACCCATCGCCACGCTCATCTTCATTCGAGCGTATCCGCTCTCTCGGAGCCCCTCTTGGAATTTCATCGTGATCTTCCGCCGCGGCTCCTTGCCCGGCTCAATGACTTCAAGGGAAAACTCGGGGTAGGCCTTTTCCTTGGAATCGACGGCCTCGAAGCCGACTGTTCCCATTTCCCCTTGCAGAGCCTGAATCAAAAAGTAGCCCGCAACGCAGATACCAATGAGAATCAAAAGAGTCTTCTTCATGCAATTTCTCCAACGAACCATCAGTCCGGGGACCAGACGTTCAAGGTGTGTTTTCCCCAGGTCCGAGTAGTAGACATTCTGTCAGATCGAGGTGAGCGCGGGCGGAAATCAGACCCTCATGATGCATTCCATACGATTCAATCCGTATCTGCTCCGAAATCAAGCCTTACAAAGGGCCTCTGGAGCAAACCGGGGTTTGTGGGCAGAGAACCCCTTCCTCTTCTTCGTCATCCTGGACCGGGACGTTGCCCGCATCGTCCAATTGAATTTCTGTGCGATGCGATGCGATGCGATGCGATCTTGACCGGCAGCAGCTTCTCTGTCGCCCACGGCTGTTTGGTGACAATTTCCTGGGCCCTTCGAGCTCCGTGCAGAGTTCCGTCTAATTCTGTCCTCTTTCCGGGAAGCTCATGGCTGGATTCACCCGGTGTCTCGCCCGGGAAGAGATGAACTGTCTGAGTCGGAAAGGCGGGAAGTCCCGCGCCGCCTACTCGCTCTAGCCGACTGAGTACGGTGTAAAGCTGGCGCGCGTAGTCGCGCCCCCTGGCAGCTTTATCGGGGGATAAGTCGAGGGTTTGGATTGCCCGGTCCCAGCCCTCGGTCGGATTCTCCCAAAGTTCATCAGTCGCCGTGGAGAAGCTTTGCATCACAGCACGCGGAGAGCCGAGTGCCTTGTTCCCGCCTCGACCTGCTGCTCCTCTGCAGCTTTCTGAATCGTTTCGATGGTGCTCTGGGGGGAGCCCGTCACATCCTGGATCCGGGCCCATGCGGGGCCACAGAAGAGCATCACGACGAGGGTGGGCCAATACACTGGAATTTGAATTCTGATCATGGCTCGGAAGGATATACCTCCAGTACTTGCTCCGCCGTCGATACCACGCCCACCAGAAGACTGGAACAGCAAGGATCATTTAGATGGGATCGGCAATGAAAGCACAGCTTGAACTTACCCATGCCAGGAGCCGAGACGCTGGGGCGCCAGTTGCTCGTAGAGAACCGGAACCCTGGCCCGGACACTCCACAGCTGGGCTAGCTTTCTTGCCCGATACCGGCACCCGACTGAGGAATGGTGATGACAACCTTCCGCTACGAACCCAGCCCCGATCCCGTTCGGGAAGACCTCGCGGCGTCCCATAGGCGCGCGTGGGATCGCATCGCACGCCCCGGCACGTGGCTCACCGGCGAAGAGCGAGTCGCGGTCGCCGAAGAAACGCGCCGCGCCCGCGACTGCGAACTGTGCCGAAGGTGCAAAGAAGCTCTTTCGCCCCTCGCCATCGAAGGCGTACACAACCACGCGGGACGACTCCAAGCACCCATGGTCGACCAGATCCACCGCATCACGACCGATGCCGCTCGCCTGAGCGAGAAGTGGTACCAGTCCCTTCTACAACAGGGCATGAGCCCGGAAGAGTATGTCGAAGCGCTTGGAGTCACTGTCTGCACGATCAGCGTCGACGCATTCCATCACGCCATGGGGCTGGCACTGGAGCCCCTCCCGACGGCGATCGCAGGCGAGCCGAGCCGTGTGCGGCCGCAGGACATCGTCGAAGGCGAAGCCTGGGTTCCGCTTCAAAATTCGAGGTCTTTTGCGGAGCAGATCGGCTTGCCGTCAGGCGCTCCCGCGCCCTACGTCATTCGAGCGCTCAGCCTGGTTCCCAAAGAGGTCCACGCCTGGGACGACCTCAGCCAGGCCCAGTACCTGAGCAAACAACAGATGATGCGCTTCGAAAAGGTGCGGGCGATCGATCGCTCACAGATCGAGTTGGTTGCCGGTCGGGTCTCCGCACTCAACGAGTGCTTCTACTGAACGACCTCCCACGCGGTGATGCTCCGGGCGAGCATCGAGTACTCGGGGAGTCAAGCTGAACTGGGCGGCATCGCCTCCGGTGCCAAGGCGGGTGACGCTGGGATTGAACATGGTGAGCGATTGAGTGCATTCGCTGACGCTGCGGTGCTAGGCGACGCGGAAGAGCTCACAATGGCTCGCGATGCGCTTCGCGAGGTAGCGGGCTTTGAAGTCGTGGTCGATGCAGCGGGTGTGATCGGTAATTTTCAGCGCATGGTGCGCATCGCAGACGGTACCGGGATCCCTCTCGACGGGGTCGTGGGAATGATGTCGGAAGATATCCGCAGAGATCTCGGCCTCGAGGTCTTTCGCAGTCGCAGGCTTCTCGACACCGGACTCGCCGCGAAGTGGTTCGGACCGATCGTGCGCGGTGCCGCGCGAGCGGGTCTTCGCATCGCGGGAAACCGCACGCGCAAGTAGGAGGCTATGATGTTACGACTCAAGCCGGACGAAGTTCGCTGGCGTAGTTTCTCCCACGACACTTCGGACGATATTTTCCCGCTGTGGGTGCCGTGCGGTCGATCGAAATTGTAGAAGCCTTCCCAGGCAGCCAGTTTCTTCCCGAGATTCACAGCGTTGCGATAGGTGAGCAGCCGGGAGAACTCCTCCCTGTCGGTTCGATGGGATCTCTCGACCTTGCCATTGAGTTGAGGCGTGCGCGGTCTGATGTAGACGTGTTCCATGCTGAGTTCCGCCACAGGCACCTGATTCAACTGACCTGACCCCTTCATATCGATCCGAATATACATGCCGGATCGATATGAAGGGGTCAGGTCACTCGCGTACCCACTCAATGCACTCGTTCAGTCGACTCACGCTCTTTACCGTATCGGAAGTCCAGCCGCGCGGCCCGTTCCTCGCCGGAGCCGAAGTCGCCCGACGCCGAGCAGTAACGCGATCAGGACCCCGAAACCAACGGGTGACAGACTGGGAACGTGGGCAGATGCGCCGAACAGGGTTTGATACGTCGTAGCTTCCGGCGTGGTAAACGCCAATCCGGAATTGGTGAAGGCGACCGCGGTCTCATTGGTATAAAGGCCTCCTCCTCCATCTGGGTCATACCCATCGAAGACGAAAGCGGAGGGACTCAACTCCCCGGAAGGGTTGATTGCGATTTCCAACAGGAGGTAGACCTGACCATTCAGGAAGTTCGCATCCGCAGGCGTCAGGTTGACCTCAACGGGGTTTTCCTCATCGGACTCGTTGCTCCAATGAAAGCCCGAGGTGCTGGTGTACCAGAACTCGAAGACCGGAAATTGTTCGCCGGTTGTGTCGTACAAGCCGACAGAGACTTGCTCGCCAGGCCGCAGGGAGTGGGTCTCGAAGATCAGGCCGACTTTTTTATCCTCATCCCTCGAGCTGACCTTAAAATTCGGATCGGTTACCTTGACGGCCTCCTCGTACTCCTCGTAATCGAATGGGACTTCAAACTGCTCGAATACGTCATAGGCACCATTCTTGGCGGGGTCCAATTCCATGCTATGGTCGTTGAAGAACGGTTGCATGGGCGGGCCGTTGCTTGCGGGGGCGCCCCCTGTGTAGGACAGCCCCGCGTCGGACAGGTCAAATCCCGAATCCCCGGCGCTTTCGGTTACTTTCTTCCCGCTCGTCGGCTCGACCGACGCCGTGCCGAACTGCCATTCAAAGCCCGGCTCGGAGCCATTGTTAAAGATTTCGAGCGCGCTTATGTTCACCGCCTGAGCGGCGGCCCCGGCCCAGAGGGACACGGCGAGAGTCAAGCCGAGGAGCGTGCTCAGTCGGAGTAGCTTCGCTTGGGGTCTCTGTGTGCTCATGATTGCTTCGCCCTTCTGTGCGTTGCCCGGTAGATCGCAGGGCTCTTTTGCCCGGTCCTCTACGAAGACCGCTTGTGTATATAGTTCGATGTGTAGGGGTTTCTGCCAAGGCGGGATAAAAGAATATTCAAAAACGGACTCGCGGTGTCTGGTCGGAAAAATGGATATCGATATGTATGACAGGGGTTTGCGGGCGGATTGGGCGCTTGCAGATAGGAAGTTCAAGCTGCGTTTTCCTGCGTAGCCCCGGCGGATCTCGCTCCACGGCTGGCGACCCGGCCGCAAAAGGTCCTTGCGCCAAGGGGATACGGCCAGAAGAGCCGGCGCGAAGCCCGCAGCTGGGACAATGCCGCGAACGCTTCCTAGGCGCGACGGACCCGAATCCGTCCTACGCCGAGTAGCAACGCGATCAGCACCCAGAACGCGACGGGGGAGAAGCTGGGAACGTCGACCACGGTGGGGTCGTTCGGATCGTTGGGGGAGGTCAAGAACGCCCTGTCGAAGACGGTCCCCGACTCGCGCATCGCGAGGACCAACTCGTAGTCCCCCTCCGCCGCAAGCTCCCAGATGCCCGCGTTATACCCATTGATCACATCAGTGGTGGCATTTGAAGTTGAAGAGCTGACCAAGACATAGCCATCATAGGTCCCATAGCCGGTTTGATCGTCCACTAAATTCACTAGGCTTCCAGCGCTGTCTACGATTTTCGCATAGACGGAGTCGGTGGAGGCGGTCGTATGGCCCAGGGCCAAGTCGAGCTGGAAATTCCCTGCTTGGCCCGCGCCCACGGTGAAGCCCATCGTCAAGGTGGGGTTGCCAGCAGGGGCATTGCTGTGCTCCCACCAGCCGTCATGATGCCCGTTGTTGGGGTCGTTGCCGCCGTTGTCGATGACGGCCGCCATGTAGGTGTCGCCGGCGTACCCAGCGGGCGAAGGAATGCCGTTGCTGTGCAGAATCGCCTGGTCAAACTCGCCGGCACCGGGGTTCCCTTGGGTTAGCGTTCGCCAGCCAAGGTTGTGGCCGCTGGCGGTGAAACCGCTGGCGGCATCCGCTTGATCCAAGATCGCGTCCTCCACCGAGAACGCAGTGCTCTCAGGGTCCACGACGATGGTGAAATTCGAGCTGGTTAGGGGAGGGCCAGGTCCTATGAGCAAGTCATACATTTTGCCCAGATCCCTGTAGTTGGTCTGACTGGCGTGGAACTCCCCGTACCGGGGCCTCTTCCCCTCGCCCCCTCTATTTGACAGAATGCCTACTTATCGGACCCAAGGAAAACGCAGCTTGAACTTCCTATCTGCACGGCAATAGCTGGGCCCAGGAACAAAAGCTCGTAGCCTCGGATGCCGCTGCGGGGGACGAGTTCGGGTTCAGTGTTGCGATCTCATCCCACACGATGGTTATCGGCGCTCGCGGTTCCCAGCCCGGAGCCGCCTATATCTTCCGACACAATGGCAGCGTCTGGGTCGAGGAGGAAAAACTCTCGGCCTCGGACGGCACCGCCTCTGACGAGTTCGGCTACGACGTCGCGATCTTTGGTGACTCGGTCGCGGTCGGCGCACGGAACGGATCTTCCTACGTGTTCATATACAACGGCAGCAACTGGACGGAGGAGGCGAAGCTTACAGCGAGCGCTGGAGCCGCCGAAAACTTCGGTCACGCAGTCGCGATCAGCGGAGACCGCGCTCTTGTTGGCGCTTTCCTCGATGGTGGCACCGGCAGTGCGTTCGTCTTTAAGAGGGATGGGGGAGTTTGGAGCGAAGAGTCCAAGCTTCTGGCGTCGGACGGCGAGGGCGGCGACAAGTTCGGTCACGAAGTCGCATTGTCGGAATACACGGCCGTAGTCGGGGCAACCGGTGATGACCACGGGGGGGACGCTGACGCGGGATCGGCGTACGTTTTCGGATTTGACGGATCGAGCTGGGCGGAGGAAGGGAAGCTGACTGCGTTCGACACGGACCCAGCCGACATTTTCGGGCGTGGAGTGGCGGTTTCCGATTCGGTGATCCTGGTCGGCTCGTACAAGGACGATGACAATGGCGTGGATGCGGGAGCAGCGTACCTCTTTCCCTTGCCTCCGGCTGTGCCGGCCGTTCGAACTCCGCTCTTGGTGGCTCTAGCTGGGTTCTTCCTGGTGTCCGGCGGGATGTACCTTAGGTGGTCAGCGCTTTCGAGAAGAGGGTGAACCTGACGATCCTGTCATCCTGACGAAATATGCCGTCGGCGAGTTCCGGCATAGGATCGGTTGTACGGAGAGATGGTTACTCGCTGGTTACTTCCGGGCGATTGAAGTGCTACAACTATCCGAACTAACAATCGAAACCAAGAACCCAGTTTGGACTTTTAATCCGTCGGTCCTCGGTTCGAGCCCGAGCGGGCCCACCACTCGGTTGCGGTTGGAGCTGGCCGGAGTCACACGCCTTTTCGCCCGGATGCGCCTCGCTCGGAGGCGCTTTGACGCGTCTCTTCTTGTTACCCCACGATAATCACGATTCCCGTGGCCAGACTGGCAAGGAGCCTCCGGCCCGAGAGAATGCAGCCAAGCGATCTTGGAGATCACATATAGCTGAGCACTGCGATCACTACCGTGATCCCAACCAGGAGGAGGGCACCCCCGGTCAGGACGCCGGGAAACGTGGCCCAGAATGACAGGAACCTGTTGAAGCGTGTGGTGCTTGTCGTCAATCTGTCTTCACGAGTCCGCTCGTCTTCAGGATCGGTGCTCACGGTTCGTCCTCACGGCCGGGTGCGGCGCCGGCTGTTGCTCGGGGTCTACTGGGCCGTAACTCTACGGCCCCAGTTGGATCCAGTCGAGATCAAAGGCGGTAATCAATGTCGCTTGGCTACGAGGTCGCGGCCGCTGTCCGGCCAGCTGCGTACCAGATCATTCTGGGGTCCAAGCGTCGCAGTTACAACGCTCGGAAAACGCTGGACATTCTGACTCGCCCCACCTGCCGTCAGCCCTCTTGTCAAATTCGCCGATACGTTGCAGATGCAACCTTCTCAACCTCGGCGGAGCTACGACTATCGGATTCAAGAGGCCATCTGCGAGTCTGGGGACCGAGATCTGTTCCCCGAGTTGAATATTCCCCGCTCGACCATTCGAAGTTGGATTCATCGTGGCATGCCCAATGTGATCACCTGCGATCTCACTGCCCGCGATCGTGCCGACCTGATTGCTGAGATCCGCCAGTATCATCATCGAACGGCTCTACTGGGCGCGGTGGTTGGCTTGTTGATCGCCATCCTTCGGGTATCGAAGGTTCAGCTGAACTATGAGCGAATTCCCCGTACCGGGGCCTCTTCCCCTCGCCCCCTCTATTTGACAGAATGCCTACTTATCGGACCCAAGGAAAACGCAGCTTGAACTTCCTATCTGCTGAATGAGCCGCCGAANCGGGGAGCCGGTGGGGCTGGCCGCGTCCATCTTCTTCGCGTCCGGGGTCGCGGCCCTCGTCTACCAGGTGATCTGGCAGCGCATCCTGGGCATCTTCTCCGGGCTGCACATCTCCTCGGTCACGATCATCGTGACCGCGTTCATGGCCGGTCTCGGTTCCGGCAGCCTGGTCGGGGGCAAGCTTGCGGACCGCTTGTCCCGGCGCGCCGCGCTGGGTGTCTTCGCGGCCTGCGAGCTGGCGATCTGTGTGTTCGGCCTGATCAGTCCGTGGCTCTACTACGACGTGGTCTTCGAGCGCCTGGGTTTCCTGGTCCACCACGCTGTGGCGCTCCCGCTGCTCCACTTCGTCCTGCTTCTGGTGCCGACGTTCCTCATGGGCGCCTCGTTGCCCCTGCTCGCCAAAGGCCTGGTCCTGCGCACCGAGCGCGCGGCGACCGTGATCGGCCTGCTCTACGGTGTGAACACGCTCGGTGCCGCGCTGGGTGCGCTCACGACCGCCTGGATTCTCATCGGCGCGGTGGGCTTCGTCGGCACGATTCGCATCGCCGCGCTGCTCAACCTCTTGGCCGCCGCGGGCGCCCTCTGGATGCGGGGCGGGCTGCCCGTGTCCTCCGGAGCCGAGCCGACGGCGGACGCCCGCCGGGCACCCTCACAGACGCCGCTGGGTGCACGCCCCAGCTTTGGCCTCGGCGCATGGAGCGCGATCTACGCCTTCGGGGGCTTCGTTGCGCTCTCACTCGAGCTGTTCTGGTTCCGTCTGCTCGACGTATCGATCAAGGCCAGCCCCTACACGTTCGGTCACTTGCTGGGCATCTACCTCGGCTTCCTGGCGCTCGGCAGCCTGGTGGGCAGCCGCTGGGTCGTGCGCTGGCGCCGGCCGGACCTGGTCTTCCTCTGGGGCCAGTGGGGTATCTCTGCGTCGGCCGGTGCCGCACTGGTGTTCCTGTGCGTCGCACCACCGGAAAGTCTCTGGTCCTATTGGAGGGCACAGACGGGCATCGCGATTCAGGATCTGATGGCGGCGTTAGGCGCGCCGGGACTCTCCGAATCCCGGGAGTTCCTGCTCCGCTTCGCCCTGGTCTACGGGCTGCTCCCATTGTTGCTGATGGCGGTACCCACCTTCCTGATGGGTCTGACCTTCCCATGCCTGCACCGGGCCGTGCAGACCGATCTCCGCCAGATCGGCTGGCGGGTCGGGCTCATCCAGGCCTCGAACATCGTGGGGGCGATCCTGGGCAGCCTGCTCACCGGTACGCTCCTGCTCGGCGTGCTCGGCAGCCCCGGGACGGCCCGCCTGCTGCTCGCGTCCGGCGTCGTCTTCGCGTCGCTGTGCCTGCGGCGGCTTGTCGGGCGCGGTCCGCGCATGCTCGCGGTCGCGGCCGGGCTGACCAGCCTCTTCCTCGTGCAGGCGGTCCCGGGCCCCGAGACCTTCTGGGCCCGCTTCCACGGTGCTCCCCTCGGCTCGTTGTTCGTTGCCGAGGACGCGAGTGGAGTCGCGGCCATGCACGTGATCGATGAGAACTTCGTCACCATGCGCGTCAACGGAAGGATGCACAGCATGCTTCCGTATGGGGACGAGCATACGATTCTCGGCCTGCTGCCGGTGTTGCTCCACGAAAATCCGGAGGAGGTGCTGATCATCGGCCTCGGGTCGGGCAACACGGCGTGGGCCGTGGGGGCGAACCCGGGCGTGCGCCGAATCGACGTCTACGAGATCGTTGAGCCCGAGGTCACCGTGCTCCGCGCCCTGCTCGCCTCGGGCGTGCGTTACGCGCCCGTCGAGCGGGTGCTCGCCGATCCCCGCGTCGAGCTGCGGTTCTCGGACGGTCGCCTGGCTCTGCGCAGCGATGAGCGCGCATACGATGTCGTCGAGGCCGACGCGCTCGAGCCATCGATGGCCTACAGCGGGAGCCTCTACTCACGCGAGTTTTTCGAGCTCGGGCGCAGCCGCCTCAAGCGCGGTGGACTGATGTGCACCTACGTGCCCACTGCGCGCACGCGGCGCACCGTCCTCGACGTCTTTCCGTACGCCCTCGATTTCCATTCGCCCGAGTTCGCGAGCTTCATGATCGGCAGCAACCAACCGCTGACTTTCGACGCGGACCGAGTGCGGGCGCGGCTGTACAGCGACGAGGTGCAGTCCTACCTGCGGAGTTCGAGCGAACAGGGTCCGACGACGAAGCTGATGGAGCGCTTCCTCGACCAGGTGGAGGTGACGTCGATCGATGCGAGCGGCCGTGGCGATGTGGGAGGAGACGTCAACACCGATCTCTTTCCGCGTGACGAATACGACAAGTCCTACACCGGGAGCTACCAGTGAGCCGGCCGGGCACCAAACGAAAACCGCCGCCCAGTCGCGGCCGGGCGGCGGTGTCGAGCCTTGGCTTTATAAGCGTTTGGCTCCTAGGGAAACTCAGGGTTCCAGAATCGGGTGCAGATTCTGGGCAGGCGCCGTCTCGCGCAGCTTCTTGAGCGCCCGCGCCTCGAGCTGGCGAACCCGCTCGCGCGACAGGCCGAGCGACTGTCCGATCTGCTCGAGGGTGTGCTCCTCCTCGCCGCCGAGCCCGTAGCGCAGGCGCAGGATCAGCTGCTCCCGGGCCGTGAGCGCACCGATCAGCTGGCCGACGCCCGAGCGCATGCGCTCGCCGTCGAGGCCGCCGTCGGGCTGCTGGGACGCGGGGTCCGAGACGAAGTCCAGCTGCGTCTCAGGGCATTCTGGCGCGGGGCCGTTGCAATAGCAACGCGCTCGAATCCGCCTCTGCGAAACACACGCTGCACGCAACCGCCCGGTTTGTCTTCATCCGCTCTTCGCGAGCCGCCTTGCGTGCCGAGGCAAGCTCAGCAGGAACTGCACCACCGGTCCCAAAGTACATCTCGTCGGGCGTCTGGCCCTCGAAGGCAGAGTGCGGCATGACTTCGTTGTGGGCCGTTACGTAGAATTCGATGAGCCGACCGAGAGCAGTGAAGTTGTCGAGGGTGTGCAGGAAGATCCATGAGTGCTTCAGAGAGCGCCAAAACGCCTCGATCATGGAATTGGAGAAGGTGACCTCGACTTGAGCCAGAACCCG
>PBYF01000022.1 GCA_002729515.1 Deltaproteobacteria bacterium | reverse complement strand
GCCGTCTCGCTCGGGCTTTCGACGACGTCGGGGCGTGCCCCGGGCGCGTAGGCCGAGGGTTCCTCCTCCCGCTCGGCGCTTGCGGTCGTATCCGAGGCCTCGGGAGCCGCCCGCCGGGTCGAGTCCGGGGCGTCTCCACATCCCAGTGCCCAGGCGAGACCCACGGCGGCGAGCCTGTGGATGCGTTTGGTGCGGATCCTCATCGGCGGGCTCAGTCTAGCGATTCCCCAACTCCCCCCTACAGTTCGGGCTTCGTTCTGCCGTTCGCACGAAAATGGAACGGCGGCTTCCGTGCGTCACGTACGTGCTGGCGCTGATCTGCGTCCTGGGCTTCCTCCACACGCAATTCGGAGCCGTCGAAGTCGAGGCGGTGGTCGACACCCAGCTCGACGCGGCAGCCCGGACCCTCCGTCGGCATCCTTATCTCCAGTTGCCGCCGCTGCTGGAGAAACGCATCACTCCCGAGCAGGCCGGTCTCATGCGGCGCGACCACGAGAGGGACCGGGTCGAGCGCGCGGCACCGCCGGTGCCGCGGGGCGTGATCCTCCGGCAGCAGGCCGAACTCGACCGCATGATCGCAGCGACGAAACAGCGCATCGAGAGCCACCCCGCGTGGAAATTCGGCGCCCGGGCCACCGAGCGGCATCCGCTCACCTTCCTCACCCACGTTTTCTTCCACGGTGGCGTGCTCCATCTCTTCGCAAACCTCGGGGTCCTCATCTTGATCGGACGGGTGCTCGAGGGCGCCTGGGGGGGAGCGGTCCACGCCTGCGTGGTCGCCGCCGGCGCGCTGGGCGGCATGGCTGCGTTCTTCTACCAGCACCCCTTCTACGCCGATCCGATCATCGGCACCTCGGGCCTCGCCTCCGGGCTGGTGGGTGCGTTCGCAGTGCGCTTCGCGAACGAGCGGGGCCGGGTGATCTATGCCCCTTCTCTCTTGCTCGCCGCCCTCGCCTTGTGGCTTCCGGTGTGGCTCGGATTCGAGGGATCGATTGCACGCGGCGAAGCGGCGGATCCGGCGCGGCTCGGCGCCTGGAACCCATCGATGGCGCTGCTCATGGGAGGTTTTGCCGGCGGCGCACTCGCTGCCTTGGGCGTGCGGCTGCTGGGACTCGAGGGCCGGATCGAACGCGCCGAGTTACAAGCGGCGCTGCGCGCGCCCACCACCGATTCCGGGCTCGAGCGGGCGATTCAGGAGCACAACGCCGGAGACGCAGAGCGGGCCTACCGGCATCTCGTCGAGCGGGTGAAGCGCGACGCCGGGAACCGGGACGTGGTGCTGGCCTTCTGGGACGTCTGCTGTGACTTGCGGCGGGCGCACGAGGCCGCACCGGCGCTCATCGGATTGATTCGCGAGGCGTTGCGGAGCGGCGCCGAAGCGGATGCGGTCGAATACTGGCTTCGACTGGTGACGAGCGAACTCGACACGGAAGCCGAAATCGCGTTGCTGCTGCGTATGGCACCGCTGCTGCGGGACGCGGGAGAGAGCGTGGCGGCTCGACGAGCGTTGCTCAGCGCCCTCGAGCGGGGAAACGAGGACCCCACCGTTGTTGCGCGGGTAGCCGAGGAGGCCGCGGACCTCGATCCGGACCTGGTGCGGGAGGCGGCGAAGCGCGCGCTGGGTTCCGCGGGGCTGGGCATGGAGGAGCGCAGGGCGCTCGAGCAACGGTTGGCCTCGCTGCCGCAGTCCACCGCCGCATCGGAAGGCATGCGCCTCGGCCACGTCTACCGGCCCGCGGGCGTGGCGCTGCCGGAAGGAGCGGAGCCCTCGGTCGTCGGGTCCGGTGGAATCGACTTCGAGGAAGAGTCTCGCGAGCTTCACTGCTTGGAAGCCGTTCCGGTGCGGCTCGACACGGAGGGACTCCGCATCGAATTCGATGGCGCCGGGAAGAGGGTGCGCTTCGAGCGGATGAAGGCCGTTGCCGTGGCCGTTGTTCCGGGTCTCGCTTCGAAGAAGGTGATCGTGATCGACCTCGTTCTCAACTGGGGATCCCTCGGCGACGCGCCGCTGCAGGTCGTGCGGCTGCGGACCGATCGCTTCGACATCCGAGCCCTGTCCGCGGGAGCGGAGGATCCGCTCGCCGCAGTGCGGGCGTTCGTTGGGCAGCTCGTCGGTCGGTCCGGTGCAGCGCCTCTGCCGGACGCGGCATCCGTCGCCGGCACACCCTTCGCGAGCTTCAAGAGCCTGAGCGCCTACCACCGCGACGTTCTCGGGACCTTCGAACCGGACGAAGTGTGAATCAGGGCCTGGAGGCGTGGGTGCGGACTCCCACGTGCTCGCGCAGGCTCGGCGCGACCCAGTCGAGCCAGTCGCAGAGCCGGGGTCGCGTTTCTCGCGGGTCGATCAGGTCGTTTACTCCGAACGTCTCGGCGCGCGGAAAGGGCGATCGCGCGCCGGCGAGCCGATCCTCGAGTTCGCGGCGGCGGAGTTCGGGATCCGGGGCCTCTGCAATCTCGCGGCGGAATGCCACCGCCACGCCGCCCTCGATGGGAAGCGCTCCGCCCTCGGCCGAAGGCCAGGCCAGCACGAAGGCGCCCGGGCCGAAGTGTGCTGCGGCCGCCACGCCGTAGGTCTTGCGCACGATTACCGTGGCCCAGGGAATCGTGGACTGCACCACGGCGAAGAGTGTCTCTGCACCGAAACGGATCGTGCCCGCGGCCTCGGCGCGGCTCCCGAGCATGAAGCCCGGCTCGTCGACCAGAGCGACGAGCGGCAGGTGGAATGCCTCGCAGAGATCGACGAAGCGGCGCACCTTGCGCGCGCCCTCGGCGGTCATGGCGCCCGCATAGAAGCGCGGGTCGTTCGCCCAGACGCCCACAGGGCGGCCGTCGAGCCGCGCGAGACCGGTGATCTGGCCGGGTCCGTAACGGGGCGCGATTTCGAAGAAGGAGCCGGTGTCGAAGACCGCCTCCACGATGCGGCGCATGGCGTAGATCTTGCGCCGCTCGCGGGGCACGATCGAAAGCAGTGATTCTTCGCACCGGTTGCGCGGGTCGTCGCAGCGAACGACCGGTGGAAGCTCGAAGACATTGGTGGGGAGGTAGCCGAGGAAGCGCCGCGTGGTCTCGAATGCCTCGGCCTCGTCCTCGACCACCAGGTCGACGACGCCGTTGCGCTCGTGGACCGCTGCTCCGCCGAGTTCGTCCTTGGTGAGCTTTTCTCCCATGGCGCGTTCGACCACCGCCGGTCCGGCCACCATCACCTGGGCGGTGTGTCGCGTCATCAGCGCCAGGTGTGAGGCGACCAGGCGGGCCGCCGGGAATCCGGCCACTGCGCCGAGCGCCGCCGAAACGACGGGTGCCGTTTCCATGGCGCGGCCGATCGAGAGAAAGCGGTGTCTCGCGTACACCGCGTCGCCCGGAGGCCGCGGGCCCTTGCCGCCCTTGGCGCCGACGACGCTGCCGCCGCCGCCCTCGAGGAACCGGATCAGCGGGAGTTTGTACTGCACCGCCAGATCCTCGGCGTAGACGCTCTTGCGCAGGCCCGCCGGTGACGGGGAGCCGCCGCGCTGGGTGAAGTCTTCTCCGCCCACGACCACGGGGCGCCCATCGGCACGCGCGAGCCCGAGAACGTAGTTGGCCGCTGCGAAGGATCGAAGCGAGCCATCCTCGCCGACGTCGGAGTGTCCGGCGATCGGCCCCTGCTCGCGGAAGCTTCCCGGGTCGGCGAAGGTGTCGATGCGCTCGCGGATCGTGAGGCGGTTGCGATCGTGCTGGCGCTCGACGGAGTCGGCCCCCCCGAGTTCCGCTGCGCGCTTGCGTCGTTCCTCGATGCCCTCGACTTCCGGCTTCCAGCTCATGACGGGTTTTTCGGCGCCTCGCGTTTCCGGGTGTGCGCATTATCCCCGGCGCGTACGCGCCGTTCCACAAGAACCTCTCGGGTTTGTGGTCTTTCGCACCGGTCTCTGCTTCCGGCAGGTCTCAGCGCGGGGTTTCGACCGGTCCTCGGGCTGCGAGCAGGATTCCGACCAGCACGGCGACACCCCCCAGCGACTGGACCGGGTGGAGGGCCTCGCCGAGGATGAGCCAGCCGAGAAGCGCGGTGCCAACGGGCTGGACCAGCAGTACGACGGATGCCAGCGTCGCGGGGATGTAGCGCAGCGCCCAGACGATTCCGAAAACACCACCGATCTGCGAAACGAGTGCCGCGGCGACCATCGCCGCCCAGGAGGTCGCGGGGAATCCGGTCAACGGGTCGCCGCGCACGACGGCGATCGATCCCAGGGCCAGCGTTGCGCCGGCCGTCGCGAGAAAGAAGGCGGGAAGCACCTCCGCGTTGCTCCGCGCCGCGGACATGAGCAGCAGGTAGCCGGTGTAGAAGAGCGCCGCAGCCAGGGCGAGCCAGGCACCCTCCCAGTCGATGCTGTCGCTCCACGAGATGCCGAGCAATACCGCGGCACCGAACATCGCGGTCGCCGCGCCGACGATGAATCGCGGCACCAGCCGTTTTCGGAGTACCAGGACCGTCCACAGGCCCAGGAACACGGGCGTCGTGTTCAGGAGCAGGGTTGCGCTGGCGACCGAGGTCTTGACGACAGCGGTTTGCCAGAGCGCCAGATCGGTTCCGAAGCAGAGGCCCGAGGCCAATGCTGCACCTGCTCCCGGTCGAAAGCTCGACGGCGGGGTGCGGCGCAGCGCCATGAAGCCCGCCATCAGAACCAACGCGATGGCCATGCGGTAGAAGCCGGTCACCACCGGGGGCGCCGGCAGCGCGAAGCGCACGAAGATGGCCGCGCACGAAATGCCAACAGCTCCGATCGCGACAACGACGGCGGCGCGTCCCAGAGAACCTCCGCGGGTTACGGTGCGTGTTGGGCAGGGTGGGGTGCGGTTGGGCCGCGTGCAAGCGCCGCGGGGCGAGCCCAGGGAGCGATCCCGGTGTCGGGCCACGCAGTCGGGACACCGAGGATATCTGCGATGGCGCGGGACACACCCCGAAGTGCGGGTGTTTCCGGCGCGCGACCCGGCGGCACGTCCTCGCCAGCGGCGACGAAGAATGCAAAGCGCGAATGCTCCATGGCAGTGCGGATCCCGTGGTCCGACATCACGATGAGCACGTCGTCTTCGTCGAGTCGATCGTGCAAGGCCCCCAGGCGCGCGTCGAGGTAGCGATAGACCGAGAAGAGGAGTCCCTTGCCGTCGTCCTGTCTGCTGCGCACGGCGTAGGCAAAGTGCGCGTGGGTCAGGATGTCGAGGGACTCGATCCGCAGGGCCACGAAGTCCATTTTCCCCGCATCCACGAGGTGCTCGGCGGCATCGAATTCGGCGGCGATCCGACGCAGGTGGATCGCATCGCGCTCGCGCTTGACTGCAGCGAGCGCGGGGAAGTCCGCCCGTTCCCGGGCGTTGAGGTCCCGCCCGGCGGTGCCGAGGGGCAAGCGCCGGTGAGCCCCGTCGGGTCCGGTGATATCGCCGTGCCGTCCGGCCTTCACGCCGCCGTGAGAGAAGAGCAGGTTTGCGGCGGTATGCGGTCCGGCACCGAGAACTTCGAAGAGGTCGGGGGATTCGGGCAGCACCCACTCGAGCGCGCGGAAGGGGTTGTCGCCGATCGTCGCCAGTCCCGCCAGCTCGGTTCCGTAGCGGTGCAGAAGGCCGAGAAGGCCCGGACTTGCCGTGCGCTGGGGCCACACCAGGGCTTCGAGCGCCGCGGCCGTGAGCGGCGGATCGCTGGCGAGCACCGCCGAGTGCCCGCGCGTGAGCAGACGGGAAAGTACGGGGAGCTCGCCGCGCGCGCGCAGGTACTGGACGATCCGCCAGTCTCCGCAGTCGAGGAGCAGCATCACCAGGCGGCGGCGGTCGTCGCCAGGCCGGCGCGAGAGATCGGTTTCGGCGTCCGGTGCGGGGGGGCGGGCCCCGATCTGGACCACGGGTTGCCCACCCGGCGCGGGGGAGATGCTGCCCGAGGCGAGTGTCCGGTCGGATGCATCGCGCAGCACCCAGCGAACCGGGGCGACGCCGGGCTGGCGCGACACGCTCGTGCCGGTCGTCAGCTCGAAGTGTTCGTAGGGGGCGTCGACGGGTTGGCCGGGGCCGGGCGATACTTCGAGGTGCGCGCCCGGTCGGGCCGGGTCCAAACGGAAGTGAATTAGCGCCGGGGCGGCGTCGCCGTTCGCGCCGGCGAGTCGCCGGTGTTCCGCGGAGCGCAGGATTTCCTCGCGGGTCAGGCCTTCTAGCGGGAACCGCTTGCGGCCGCGGTCATACGCGGCGAGTGCGTTGTCGATGCGACCCGCCGCTACGAGCGAGAGTACCAGCCGGATGGTGATCGCCTCGTCCAACCGGTCTTCGTGGGGTCCGCTCGAGAGGGCACGCTCGAGCCGGGACAAGGTGCTCTCTCCCGGGGCCTCGAGTTTGCCGAGGCTCAGGGTCAGCGCATAGCGGGCCCGCAGCTCGGTCTCGTCGCCTCCGCGGCGGCGCCATTGCTCGTATGTGCGATCGATACCCGCCAGGTCACCGGCGCTCGCGAAGGCCGAGGCACGCGCCTCGTGCCAGAGTGCTGCGGCATCGCCCGCACCGTCCGGTGGGTTTTCGCCCAGCACCGCCAGCGCGCTTTCGGGGTCTGCGCGCAGGAGGTGGCGGTTGGCGAGGGAGCCGCGCATGCGTGCGGCCGCCGGCCCTTCGGGTGCAATGCGCCTCTCGAGTTCGGCGAGCACGGCGGACTCGTCCTCGACGGCGCCACGCGTCACGAGTTCGAGGAAGAAGAGGTCTGCGTTCTCGGGGTAGGCCCGGCTCGCGCGGCGCGCCAGGATGGCGGCTTCCCGCGCGTGTCCGGCGTCGCGTCTGAGCTGGATCAGGTGGGCCGAGAGGTCCGGTGCCGGGACCCAGTCCTTCGTCGTCTCTTCGGCGAGGGTGTTCTCGAGCAGTGCGGTGCATTCGTCGCCGCGCTGCGTGGCGAGCAGCGCGCGACAGCGGCAGGTGACGGCCGCGCGGCCCGTCTCGTCCCCGCCGACGCGGTCGGCGGTTGCGGCGAGCGCATCGCTCCAGCGCCCGTCGCGCGCCGCCTCGCAGGCACCGAGCACCGAGATCTGGTCGCCGACGCGGCGCACGGAAACGAATCCCACCACCAGGACCAGCACGAGTGTGCCCAGGAGCAGAGCAATCCGGATTTTCACGTCCCGCGCCTCGCCTCGAGATGGACGCGCACGCGCACGCCGTCTTTTTCCTCCCGGCCGACGGCGTGCAGCCGCGTCCACGGCATCTGCGCACCCGTGACCGGCATTCCGGTCAGGTTCGAGTCGGCCTCGGCCAGGCGCGCCAGCTCTACGAGGAGTCCGCCGACGGGTTTCAAGCCCGGGGCACCGCCCGCGAGCGCCCGTTCGACGCTCGCGCCATTCCAGCCGATGACGAGCGCGCGATCGGTGGCGACGTAACAGGGTGCCAGGTCCGGCATGATCCGGAGGTTCGGCAGGCAGGTGCCGGGCGCGCCGTTCGCGGAGAACTCCGTCCGGGCGACGGGCCAGGTCGAGCGGAGCGTTTCGATCAGCTCCTCCATCGCGGCGATGGCGGCGGTGCGCGAGCGGAAGCCGAGGGCCAGAGCCAGCGGCGGCGCCGCCTCGCCCGGTGTGGGCAGGTAGATCGCTGCCTCCCAGGTGCCATCGAATATGGTGCTGGCGAGGAATCGGCTCTTCAGGCGAAAGAGCTGCTGGGCCCGGGGGTCGCCCGCCACCAGGGCAGTGAGGTCGATGCCGTCGCGCGGCCGCAGCCGGACGTGGACGAGTGCATCGGTTCCGGTGAGCTGTGCCGGTCCCGGGGAGTCCGGCCCGGGCACGAGAAGCGTCCCCGCACCGTGGGCGGTACCGCGTGGCAGGAGCAGCTCGACATCGGCGTCTTCGGAGCGGTCGAAGCCCACGCGTACGCGGACGCTTTCCCCGTTGTCGAGTTGCCAGTCGAGCGCGAAGTCGCGGTTGCCGCGCAGGCGATCGAAGGCCACGAGCCGGCTGTCTTCGCCGATGCAGCGCAGCCCCGCCAGCAGTGCCGCGGCGTCGGGTTCGGGCACCCACGCGCCGACCGCACGGCACTTCGGAAGCGCCGCGCGAAGCTCTCGGGCACGGCGCCCGATGCGGGTGTCCTCGAGTTGGGCGAGACGGTCGAGGAACTGCGAGACGCTAGTCGTTCGCGCGGCGAAGATCGCGATGAACGGATCTGCCGGCTCCGGCGCCCGGCAGGCCAGGCAGGTCGCCACGGCAGCGGTGGTCATCAGGACGGTTCGGATGCCCACGATTCCTCCTCCGGTGCGGTTCCCCCCCCTGATGTGCGTTATCGAAGCAATGGCCGCGCTTCTTTACCGGTATCTGGGCGGAAATTGCCTGGCGACGGCTCGGCCGCACGCGGCTCGCGGCCGGCCGGGTCTCCAGGGCTCTCGCGAGGGGCTCTCCGGGCGCGTGTCGCCCTCAATCGGGGTGCGTTCCGAGCCGATGCAGGGGCATGCTCTCCTCGCAGGCGAGTTCCCAACAGGCCGACGACTCGTCCGATTTCCGGAAAGGGGCGCTCGCGTTCGGCGCCGTCCCGGAGTCGCGCCGTGTGCTGGGAATGCGAGTCGATGCCACCTCGTACACCGAGTGCTCCGAGACCGTGCTCGAGATCGGCGCCGCGAGAGTCGGGGGCATGGTCTGCGTTGCTACCGCTCACATGGCGATGGAAGGCTTCGACGCCCCGGACTACCGGCGGCTCGTGAATTCGGCGGATCGGGTCACACCCGATGGCATGCCGCTGGTGTGGGCGCTCCGGCGCCAGGGCATTCCCGGTGCCACCCGGGTCTACGGTCCCGACCTCACGCTGGAGATCTGTGCGCGGGCGGCAGCGCGCGGCGTCCCGGTCGGCTTCTACGGCGGAACACCCGCGGTGCTCGGCGCCCTGCGCGCGCGGCTCATCGAACGCCATCCGCAGCTCGAGATCCCCTTTGCGTTTGCACCGCCCTTCTCTCCCCTCGCCTCCGACGAGGACGCACGAATCAGCGAGGCGATCGAGGCCTCCGGCGCTCACGTCGTCTTCGTGGGTCTCGGCTGCCCCAAGCAGGAGCGCTGGATGGCGGCTCACCGCGAGCGCCTGTCCTGTGCCCTGGTCGGTGTCGGTGCAGCCTTCGATTTCCTGGCGGGTGCGAAGCCGCAGGCCCCGGGCTGGATGCAGCGCCGCGGTCTCGAGTGGCTCTTCCGATTTGCCCACGAGCCGCGGCGCCTCGCACGCCGCTACCTTGTTGGCAATTCCCGCTTTCTCTTCCACACGGTCGCAAGGAGGAACTCTGGGTGACGGCATACAGGGCCCGCGTACTGGTGACGGGGGCGGGCGGATTCATCGGCCACCACCTGGTGAAGCACCTGGTGGAGTGGGGCTACTGGGTGCGGGGCGTCGACGTGAAGGAACCCGAGTTCGAGGCGACGCATGCTCATGAGTTCGAGCACCTCGACCTGCGGCGCTGGGACGCCTGCCTCGAGGCGACGCGCGGTGTCGACGAGGTCTACAACCTCGCGGCCAACATGGGGGGCATCGGCTTCATCGAGGCCAACAAGGCCATGATCATGCACGACAACGTGCTGATCAACGTACATATGCTCGAGGCCGCGCGGGTGAATACTGTGGGTCGCTATCTCTACACCTCGTCGGCGTGCGTCTATCCGCAGTCGCTCCAGGAAAGTCCCGACGTCGCACCCCTGAAGGAGGAGGACGCCTACCCGGCGGACGCCGAGGACGGCTACGGCTGGGAGAAGCTCTTTTCCGAGCGCCAATGCCGCCACTACGCCGAGGACTACGGCCTCGACACCCGCGTCGTGCGTTTCCACAATATCTTCGGACCGCTCGGCACCTTCGAGGGAGGCCGGGAGAAATCGCCGGCGGCGATGTGTCGCAAGGTCGCCCTCGCCCGGCCCAACGACGAGATCGAGATCTGGGGCGACGGCAAGCAGACGCGCTCCTACTGCTACGTGGACGATTGCGTCGAGGGTATTTACCACCTGATGCGATCCGACCACCGCGAGCCCCTCAACCTGGGGCAGGACCGCATGATCAGCATCGACGCGTTGGTCGATATGGTGGCGGGAGCGGCAGGCAAACCCGTGAAGAAGCGCTACGACACCTCGAAGCCCCAGGGAGTGCGCGGGCGCAACAGCGACAACACGCGCCTGCGCCAGGTTCTGGGCTGGGTTCCCCAGGTGAGTCTCGAGCGGGGGCTCGAACTCACCTACCAGTGGATTCGCGATCAGCTCGCGGCGCAGGGCCGGCTGCTGGAGTAGGGCGGCCTGCGACCGGCTCCTGTTCGCCAACCCGGCCCCGCGCGTTTTTGCGGCGGGGGCCGGCGCGCAAATCCAGTTCTGCCAGCTGGGGTTTCCGCGGGAAGCTGCTCGGTGCTGGGCCTCAAGCTGGGGTCCCGACGGGTCGATGTTCGTCTGGTGAAGGTCGACGTCTGCATCGCCTCCTACCGGCGTCCCCGCGGCCTGCAACGCCTGCTCGGGGGGCTCGGTCAGCTGTGCGTCGGGCCCGACGTGGACCTGCGGATCGTGGTGGTCGACAACGACCCGGAAGAGACCGCGAGGGAGGTGTGCGAGGCGGCGTGCGACTGGCTTTGCCATCCGCTCGTCTACCGGACCGAGAAGCGTCGGGGGATTCCCCAGGCGCGCAACGCCGCGCTTGGAGTTGCACTGGGTCGCGCCGACTTCGTGGCCTTCATCGACGATGACGAAGTTCCGGCCCCGGACTGGTTGGCGGAGCTGTTGCGCGTGCAGCGGATCTACGCCGCCGATGCCGTGCGGGGCCCCGTGCTCCCGGTATTCGAATCCCCGGCGCCAGCCTGGCTCGAGCCGTTCTTCGACCGGCCGCGCTATGCCACTGGCCAACAGCTCAAAACGGCGTACACGCACAACGTGCTGGTTTCGACCCGCGCGCTCGCCAGCCTCGACCGGCTCTTCGACGAACGTCTGGGGCTCACGGGGGCCGATGACTCCGAGCTCTTCCAGCGCTTCGCGCACCGCGGGCATCGCATCGTCTGGGCCGATGAAGCGCCAGTACTCGAGTTCGTGCCGCGGAGTCGGCTGCGGCTCGGGTGGCTCCTCCAGCGCGCTTTCCGCGTTGGCAACGGAAGCGTCTTCATCGACCGGCACTGCCGGGGGTTGGCACCAAAGCGCTGGCAGCTGGTGGCCCAGGCCTGCTGGTGCATCGCCAGGGGCACCGCAATGCAGATCTCCTTCGTCTGGGGCGGCCGTCCCGCTGCGACGCGGGGGCTCCAACTCGTTTCGTTCGGCACCGGTCGGTTCGCCGGACTGGCTGGCTACCGCTACGAAGAATACCGCCGGGTTCACGGTGCCTGAAGCAAGCAAGGGCGCCCCATGTCCGGCCCCGACTCTGTCACGTTGCGTCGTCTGCACATCGCGACCGATTGCATCCTGGTCGCGCTCGGCTGGCTCGGCGCCTACGGCCTGCGGTGCGCGCTCGTTCCGACCCTTGGGCCGATCAACGAACTCGAGATCTACGTCGGTGTGCTGCCGCTGATCGTGTTGCCTTGGATCCTGACGAGCTGGCTCTTCGGGATCTATCGCAGCCAGCGGATGAAGACGCTGGTCGACGAATTGCAGAGTGTGTTCCAGAGTGCGGCGCTCGGGCTGCTGGTGGTGAGTGCGGTCGGCTTCTTCTTCCGCGAGTTCTACTTCGGGCGCTTCGTGGTGCTCGCGAGCGTCTGTCTAAACTTCGGACTCCAGGGCGCGAGTCGGATCTTCTTCCACCGCCTGGAACGCCGCTTGCGGATCTCGGGCGCGCACGACGTGCCCGCACTGATCGTGGGTACCGGCGTCACCGCGATTCGATTGCTCCAGAAGCTCCAGGACCACCCGGAGATCGGTTATCGCGTGGTGGGTTTTCTCGACGAGCGATTCGACGGGGAAAAGGACGTGGCGGGGCATCCAGTTCTCGGTGACGTCGAGGATCTGCGGCGCATAGTCGAGAAGTCCGGTGCCCGCGAGGTGTTCGTCGCGGACCCGGGGATCGGTCACACGCGGATGCTCTCGCTCGTTCTCGAGTGCGAGGACCTGGGCGTGAATTTCCGCGTGGTTACGAATCTGTTCGAGGTGCTGACGGCGGGCTCGCCCCTCGATCTGGTCGACGACCTGCCGGTGGTTCGTCTGGGGCGCCAGCGTGCTCACCCGTTCTACGAGCCCGCGAAGCGCGCCTTCGACCTGGTCGGTGCGTGTGCCGCACTGCTTCTGGCCGCGCCATTGCTGGCCTGGTGCGCGTGGCGCGTGCGGTGCACCAGTCCCGGTCCGGCCTTCCTGCTCCAGCGGCGCGTCGGGAAAAATGGCACTCCCTTCGAGATGTTGAAGTTGCGCAGTATGAGACATGACGTGGATCGCTATGCCGAAGCGCCGCGTGGTGCCGAGGATCCCCGCGTCACGGCAACGGGGCGTTGGTTGCGGAGGACGAGTCTCGATGAGCTTCCCCAACTGGTGAACGTGCTCCGGGGGGACATGTCGCTGGTGGGTCCGCGGCCCGAAATGCCCTTCATCGTCGACGGCTATGGCGAGTGGGAGCGGCGCCGGCTCTCCGTGAAACCCGGAATCACCGGGCTCTGGCAGATCCTGGGGCGAAAGGACCTGCCGATGCACGAGAACCTGCAGTACGACTTCTACTACATCCGCAACCGTTCGGTGACGCTCGACCTCTCGATCCTGGTGCGCACCGTGGGTGCGGTGTTGACGCGCCGAGGCGCGTTCTAGGTCGTGGCCGCCGACGTCTCGATCTGCGTTGCGACCTGTCGCCGCCCGGAAGGTCTGTCGCGGCTGTTGACGAGCCTCGCCCGGATGCGGTTGCCCAAAGGAATTCGTGTCGAGTTGATCGTGGTCGACAACGACCCGGCGGGTTCGGCCGCTGCCTTTCTCGCTGGCTTTGCGGCGCCGTTTGCGATGCGGTGTTTCGCGGAGCCGCGTCGCAACATTGCCCATGCGCGCAACCGGGCGGTGGAAGAGGCGAGAGGGCGATGGATCGCCTTCGTCGACGACGACGAAGTGGTCGATCCCGGTTGGATCGAGGCCTACTGGTCCGCGGTCGATGCGGTGGCTTGTGACGGATTCTTCGGTCCCGTGCAACGCCGGGTCGAGGAGGTCGTTACGCCCTGGCTCGACGTCGACCGGTTCTTCTCCGGTCCTCGTCTCGCCGATCGAGCGTCCGTCGGGCCCGGCGAGTTTGCGACAAACAACGCTTTGGTACGCGCTGACCTGTTCGACGATCGCCGCTTCGATCCCCACTTCGGCCTGCGCGGGGGGAGTGATACCGAGCTCTTTGCCCGCATGTGGAGCGCCGGTGCTCAGTTCTGTTGGTGTGACACGGCGCGAGTGCAGGAGCTGATTCCGCCGGGGCGTCACCGGCTCGGTTGGCTCATGCGGCGCGCCTTCCGCGGCGGCTTCGTGACGACGCTGTTGGAACAACGCCGGCTCGGGACCTGGACGGCGGCGCGGCGCGGTGTGCCCCGAGCTCTCGCCGCGCTCTCATTGGTGATACTCGGCCTGCCGCTCGCGGCGCTGGCCGGGCGCGCCGCTGCGGCGCGCGTGTGGTTGCGAGGTTGCACCCAGGCCGGGCACCTGTGGGCGCTTCTGGGCTTCGATTTTCAGGAATACGCCTGATGCGCGTTGCGCTCTTCCATAACCGTTACGCAAATCGCGGGGGCGAAGACGCCGCCTTCGATTCCGAAGTCGAGCAGCTGCGCAAGGCCGGCTGCAACGTGCGGGCCTTCGTGGTGGATAGCGCTTCCCTCGGGCGCGCCGGGGCAGTTCGTGCGGCTCTCACAGCCCGCGGTGGTTCCGACATCATGGCGCGGGTGGACGAGTTTTTGGCCGAGAATCCCGTGGATGTCGGTCACGTTCACAATTTCTTTCCCCTGCTCACGCCCGTCGTTCACCAGGTTCTCTTCGACCGGGGTGTCCCGGGCGTGCAGACGCTTCACAACTACCGCCTCGCCTGCGCGCGCGGGGACTTCTGGCGCGAGGGGCGCAACTGTGAAGAATGCGTGACCGCGGGGCCCTGGAACGCGGTGCGCCACGGGTGCTGGCGTGGATCCCGGCTCGCGACGGCGGTCTGGGCCGACGCGACGAGGACCCACCGACGGCGCGGAACCTGGGGACGTGTGGCGCGTTTCGTGGCGCCGAGCGCCTTTGCGGCTCGGAAGCTCGCGGGGAGCGGGATTCCGGCGGAACGCATCCGCGTCGTGCCGAATCCAGTCGAGGATCCGGGGGTGACGGGTGCGCCGGGGCGGGGCGCTGTCTTCGCTGGCCGACTCTCGCCCGAAAAGGGCGGGGCGTTGCTCCTGGACGCCTGGAAGTCGGTCCCGGAGTTTCCGCTCACTTTGGTGGGCGACGGTCCGCAGGCTGCCGCGCTGCGAGAACGTGCCAAGTTGCTTCCCAATGTACGATTTACCGGCGCCCTCGACAGAGAAGGTGTGCGTGCCGAGCTCGCGCGCGCTGCGTTCCTGGTGGCGCCCTCGCTCTGCTACGAGACGTTTGGCCTCGCGCCGGCTGAGGCCCTGGCCGCGGGGCGCGCGATCGTCGTGCCACGGGCGACGGCGTTGTCGGAGCTGGTGGACGGGGGGCGCGGGGGTCTTCTCTTCGACGCCGGTGATGCCGACTCTCTTGCCCGGACCTGCGTGGCACTGGCGGCCGACCGCGGGCGCTGCGAGGCACTCGGTGCCGAGGCCCGTGAAGTCTTCGAGGAGCGATTCGCAGCGGAGAGTCGCGTGGAGCGGCTTCTCTCGGTCTACCGCAACGTGTTGTCGACGGGCTGAGGTGCGAGACCCAGGTTCCGGCGCACGATCGCGCCCCAGCGTGCCTGCGAAAAGAGCGGACCGCGGGTCACCAGGGCCAGGTCGGCCCACAGTGCCGCCAGTTCGGGATCCGCGATCTGGTTTCGGCCGGTAACCAGGGTCTCGTAGTAGCCATGGGGAAGCCGGCGCGGGAAGTGGCCGATGCGCCACTCCGTATCGGGCTCGATCGGCAGGCGCGCGAGCAGCGGGTCGACCAGCCCGAAGGCGTCGACGAGGTGCTTGTCGGGGCCGAGGTAGAAGCCGTAGAGGCCCACCGGTCCGGCGACCTTCACCGGCGTCGGGTGCTCCCGGTCGGTGGTGCCCTGCCGGGCCCAGGGGTGTTGCTCGGGGTTCGTTTCGACGGACAGCACGCGCCACCACCCGGTAAACGGGTAGTAGCCGGCGCGTTCGTCGACGATGCCGCGGTTGCCGGTCTCTGCTGGCCAGCCGACGCCGTAGTCCCGTCCGGTGGTGAGTGGGGGTTGTGAACCGAAGAAGGAAATCCCGAGCACCGCGACGGCAACGGCGGTGAGGGTACGCGGGTGCTCAGCGGGAAGTCGCGTGAGCAACGCAGCGGTGCAGAACACCGGCGCGGCCAGGAATCGCCCGGTCATGAAGTCGCCCCCGATCCAAACCACGTAGGCAAGACTCAGCGAAACGCCGGCGACCACGGCTCCCGCGCCGCGAACGCCCAGGGCCGCCGGTACGGCGCAGCCGAACACGAGGGCGAGGCCGGTCACCGGGTCGCGCG
>PBYF01000021.1 GCA_002729515.1 Deltaproteobacteria bacterium | reverse complement strand
CGTCGTCGCTGCGCTCGAGGGCCTGGACGCATGGCTCGTCGTCGCTGCGCTCGAGGGCCTGGACGCATGGCTCGTCGTCGCTCCCTCGAGCGGCATCAACGTCTGGTGCGCCGCTTCGGGAGGCCACTTCGGTACTTCCCAGGTCGTGACGGCACTCAAGACGTCTGGCATAGCAGAACGGGTTCGACACCGGCGCGCCATCCTGCCCCAGCTCGCCGCGACGGGCGTTCGGGCGCGGGACGTCATGCGCCGCTGCGGCTGGCGCACGCGCTTCGGTCCGGTCCGCGCCGAAGACCTGCCCGCCTACCTCGATGCCGACGGAAAGAAGACCGATGCGATGCGCTGCGTGAGCTTCGATGCCCGCGAACGCCTCGAGATGGCGGTGATGTCGGGTGTGCCAGCGGCACTGCTCGCGGCGGGCCTCGCCGCGCTCGTCCATCCGCCGTTCGCCCTACCCCTCGCGGGTTTGGCCCTGATCGCCGCGATCGCCTGCTACGGCGTGTATGACCGCCTCCCGCAGCCGCGGCGCGCGTTGTTCACCGCGGGCCTGGCCGCCTCGGCGCTGGCCATCACCGCTTTCTCCGGAGGCGGGACTGCAGCGCTCCTCACCGCGGCCAGCGCTGCTGTCTTGCTAGGTGCCGGCCTCACGTTCGACTATTCGGGCTCTACACCCATCGAGGGCGGCAGCCACTTCGAAGAGCGCGCCTGGCACGTGGTCCTCGACAAGGAGCGATGCGAGAGCCTCTACACCTGCTGGGAGGTCTGCCCCGAGGCCTGTTTCGAAAAACCCACGGGCGAAGACCGGCGCATCGAGCTGGCCCGCGAGGACCGCTGCGTCCGTTGCGGAGCCTGCATCGTCCAATGCGCACTCGACGCGCTCGCCTTCCAGAACGATGCGGGCGATCGCGTGCCGCCGGCAACCATCCGCCGCTACAAGCTCAACCTGCTCGGCCAGCGGAAGATCGAGCGGACATCTCCCGGAGCACCTGCCTGACAAACTCGGGTTCCGGTGGCTCCGAGTCCAGTGCACGGCGTTCCCCTTCCGCTGGAATCGTCCGCGGCAGCCCCGCGCTCGGCATCGCCCCCACTACCGCCGGGGGTCCCACCTCGCGCGCCGCCCCACCCACGGCGCAATTCCTCGGACTCTCAGCGCGGATGATCCACGTAGATCGGGGACGACCACGCGCGCTGCGCATAGCTCGAAAGACAGTCCTCTCCGCCCTGGCAGGGGAAACTCTCGATACAGCCCCCATCGTCGGCACGGGTGCAGCGCAGCGGATCCCCGTTGACCGCCGGAGCGGGCGCCTCGAAGACCCGCGCGTAGTAGACCGTGTCGCGGCCAGCGGCGGGGTACTCGTCGTCCGTGAAGGTCACGACGCAGCCAGCTGGATCGGGCGGGCACTCGAAGCTTCGCCAGGGATCGTCGATCAGCCCGGCCACGTCCTCGTCAGGACGCACCTGCGGGCGGATCCGCACCAGGTCGATCCGCGCGATCGGCCGACGCACGTCCGTCGGGTGATAGCATTCGCCGCCGCAAAGCCGCTCGACCTCTTGGCGTCCCAGGGCAGCCACCGAAGCGTCGGGACAGCCGGGGGCCTGCTCGAAAGACCCCACGGCCCGCACCCGAAATACCGGCGCGTCCCGGGTCTCGATCTCGGCACCCATCGGATGCGTGCCCCGCTCGCTCAGCAGGTCGAACCAGAGCAGGATGTGCGGGCCGCTCGTGGCGTAGACCTCCCTCTTGTCGAGCGCCTTCCAGATCGAAGCACGGTCGCGCCCGTCGGCGTGAACCGCAACGAGCCCACCCGTGTAGAGGAACGACTGCGTCCGCTCCGATTCGTAGAGCTGAATACCCGTCAACTCCGCTGTGGCCTCGGCGTAGGTGCGGGAGCGGCTCACGGGCGGCTCCGGATCCCCGCGCAGGAAGCTAGCCACGATCCCGGTCGTCGGCAGATCGGGACGGCCCGGGCTCTCCGAGAGAAACCGGAGTTCCTTGTAACCCGTGCCGGGTTTCGCGCGGTGGATGTCGCTCGAGCCGATGAAGCCCATCCGAAACCGGCGCGGATCGCCGCCCTCGTCGAAGTTGCCGAGCGCCGCGATGTATTGGGCCGAGCCGGTCGGGCGATACTTGAAGGCGGGCTGTCCACAATCGCGGCACTGTCCGGCATCGAGCCAGTCCTTGTCCGTCGCGCCCGGCACGGTGGCCTGCGGCGACGAACCGGCGTTGACGGCGTTGTGCCGAGCCTCCTCCGCGCGTGCCTCACACTCCGCGTCCGCCACGTCTTCCTCCAGGCAGCGCTGCTTCACGATCTCGCCGGCCCGCCGACACATGGGTACGTAATCGGCCCGGGCTGCCGGACATACCGCAGCGCCGTCTGCGGCAAACGCGATCGGCCGCCAATCCCGGTAGACCTCGGCGTCTCCGTGCCCCGAGTAGACCTCGATCAGGGTCTGCCGCTCCGGGTCGTGGCTGGCGCCGCGCAGCTGGTTGTCCCAACTCGATCCCGGCGGTGTGTAGATGCCCCAGGACGTGCCGTGCGGGATCACGATGGCATCGTGGCCCCACTCGTCGAGCTTGCGAAAGAGCCCATCCGGCGTGGGGGCCACCTCGATGCAGTCTTCGGGCAGGTCGCGGACGTCTCCCTCCGGGCATAGCTCGATCTCGCTGATGGCGGTCCAACGTCGGGCCATGTCGTGGTAACGGCCGCCCTGGAGCGCGAGCGCGCCCCGCGCCAACACCGGGGGCGGGTGCGCCGCCGCTCCCCCGGAATTCGCGGCGACCGGCCGCGCCGGGATCCGCTCGTCGTCCGTATGCGCGAGAACGACATTCTTGTGGCCGTAATGCGTGTCTGGCGTGAGTCCCGACTGGGTCCACTCCCAGCCCAGGAAGGCCACGGTGTCCGGGTTGGCCGGGTCACCGCTCAGCGCGTTGCAGCGCCGGATGGATTCGATGCTGTTCTTCCAATCGCGCGGCAGGATATTCGACGCGTGGTCGTTGATCGACCAGAAGTCGAGTGCTGCACAGTGGCGGGCGAAGTCGCAGGCATCGGCCGGTGTGTGCGCACCCTCCCCGCCCATCGCGGGAAGATTCAACATGAACGCGTCGAAGGAAATCGTCGTGTGGACGTGCAGATCACCGAACAGGATCTGCCGCGCGGGCTTCGGGGCGCCGATCGCCGCCGCCGCGTCCGCCACCTGCCTCCGGGCTTCGCTCACCTCTCGGGCGGATCGCGCACCGGACTGCGGCACCTTCGTCTCGCTGTCGGAGTCTCCGAACACTCCGCGGCCCAGCATCCAGAGCGCGAAGGCTGCGACACCGGCCAATCCGATGAGCGTGAGGCCGAGCCCCCGGAGGATCTTCATCCCGCCCATGAGTCCTTCACTCGACCTCCACCTTGATCGCGAACCGATCGCTGTAGAAATCGAAGGAGGACCGCACCTCGCTCGGCTCGAAGCCGAAATCCTTGCGCACGTCGTACACGACCTGCCCCGCCTGGCCCCGCTGGTGGCCCGCGAGATAGGCCCCGATCTGCGCCCGCGCCTCGTTCGTCATCGAAAGCCGCGCGACCTCGTAGATGCGCTCGACCATCGCCAGGTCGTCCGCCATGAACTCGTGGAAGAGGACGTCGATCGTCCGGTCCGCCGGCACGAGGTGTCGGTCCCGCACCGAGGCCTCGAGCAGCCTCCGGATACGATCGCTCCAGTACTCGAAGTACCACTCGGGGCGCGGCTGCGTGTAGCTCATGCGGGCGCCGTAGGCGAGCATGGTCGCCGACGACTGGATCACCGAGACCGGGTCGCGGTGGGTCATGACGATCGTGGCATCCGGGAACGTCTTCACCAACGGGCCGAGTTGCTCCAAGTGCTGGGGAGACTTCAGCACCCAGCGCTCGCGGGGCCGGTACCACTGCAGGATCTTCAGGACCGTCTTCAGGTAGGCGTAGTGTCGCGTCTGATCGTGAGCCAGGTAGTAGTCGCGCCAGCGCGGCGCCCGGGTCACCCACTCCTGGTTGTAGCTCGTGAAATCCGGGAGCAGGAGCTCGAGTTCTTCGTGGATGTGGTCCGGATTCATCGGGTGCATGACGGCGATCAGAGGAGAGCTGGTCCGAAAGCCTTCCCAGGCCACAGCCGAGCGGGTGTAACGGGGATCCACTCCGTCTGGGCCCGGCTTCTCTCGCGGATCCGGCACCGGCTGCTGGCCCTCCCAGAGGGGCATCGAGCGCAGGCGCTGATCCGCCGCGATGAGATTCACGAGATGCGTGGTCCCGGACCGCGGGAGGCCCACGACGATGATCGGCCGTTCGATCTCCTGCTCGTGAATCTCGGGGTGGCGCTCGAGCAGATCCCGGATCCAAAGCCGGTTGGCGGCCGCGCGGACGCAGTCGTTGTAGAGCGAGAAGCGCCCGAGCGCCGTGCGCTCGGGATTCTCGTCCGTCTCCGCCAGCCAGAGCCCGAGGCGCTCGAGGAAATCGTCCGGGCCGAAATCGTCGAGGCCGGTGCGTTCCACGGCCGCCGACAGCACCGCGTCGACACTCAGGTCGACGGGGTTGCTCTCCCCGTACGCCAGCGCCGCCTTCTGCGCCTCGTTGAGGACCGGTTCCCGGAGATCTTCGATCCGGATCTTCTCGGCCGGGCTCATGGCATCTGCAGAAGTTCGAGAAGCAGCGGGTCGCCTTTCCGCTCGAGGTAGGCAAAGACGATGTCCTCGGAGAACTGCTTGTACCAAATGGGCTCGTACCCCAGCGTCGCGAGTGTCGCGATCCAAGCGTCCGTGTCGTCGACCCGGTAGCGGAGATGGTGCATGCCCTCGCGGCCCTGCTCGATGAACTCCCGGTGCGGACTCTCGCCCCCCTGCCACTCGATGAACTCGATCTCGAGTTCGCCGGAATGCCCGAAGAGGATCGCGAGCTTCACATCGGCGGTCCGCCCGCGGTAGGTGGCGCCGCTGACGGAGCCGTCCAGGTGCGTCCACGGGCCGAAGAGAGCCCCGTAGCGCTTCTGAGTCTCGTCGAGATCCTTCACCACGAAGCCGACCTGGTCGATCGGGGGAAGCCCGAGAGAAGAAAGAGCGTCGTCCGTCATCGGATGTCCTTTACACCCAGTATATGACGAACACTCCGGGGAACCGAGGCTGCAATCGACTCAGACGCCCACCACGAAGCTCACGCTCGTAGTGCCGCTGCCGCCGATATTGAGCGTCTGGAAATTACGCGCCCCTTCGACCTGGTACCCCCCGGCCCCACCAGAGACCTGGAGAGTGGCGTCGAGTAGCTGGCGCACACCGGTGGCACCCACCGGGTGCCCCGCGCCAATCAGTCCGCCGCTCGGATTGATCGGGTGCTTGCCGTCGATCTCGAGCCAACCCTCCTCGACGGCCTTCCAGCTCTCACCGGGCTCGGTAATCCCGAAATGGTCGATCGCCATGTACTCCGAGGTCGTGAAGCAATCGTGCGTCTCGATGCCGTCGATCCCGTTGACGTCCGCGATTCCAGCCCGTTGCATGGCGGAGGTAATGGTGCTCCGCACGTGGGGCAGCACGTAGCGATCGTCACGGCTCTCCGCGACCTTGTCGGCGAAGCGCAGTCGGGCCGTGTTGTGACCCCAGCCCTTGATGCGCGGAATCTCCTCGAGCTTCTTGCCCTGGCCGCGCGCCCACTTCTCCGCATACTCCCGCGAGGCGAGGAAGACGCAGACGGCGCCGTCGGTCACCTGGGAGCAGTCCGCGATACGAATGCGCCCCCCCACGGCCGGATTGTCTTCAGTCCGACACAACGCGTGCTCCTTGTTCATGTACCAGGTACGGGTCTGCGCGTTGGGGTTCAGCTTCGCATTCGCATAGTTGACGGTGCTGATCTCGGCGAGGTGCTCGTCCTTCAGCCCGTAACGCGCGTCGTACTCATCGCCGAGGCGACCGAAGAGCTTCGGAAAGGGGAACTCGATGTCCTTCGCTTCTTCGTCGTACCAGGCGGCCGTCCCGAGGTAGGCTCCCCCCTCGGCGGGCGAGACCGTCTTCATCTGCTCGATCCCCACCACGGCCTGGAGCCCATAGCGACCGGCTTCGATCTCCGCCGACGCGGCGAGCAGCGCGATGCTTCCCGAGGCACAGGCAGCCTCGTGGCGCGATGTCGGGAGCCCGCTGAAACCGGGGTGCACCTCGGTGAAAAAGGCGCCGAGGTGGCCCTGCATGCAGTAGAGCTCGGCGGCGAAGTTCCCGACGTGGGCGCTCTCGACCTCCTCCGGGGCGATGTCGCATCGCTCGAGCCCACCGAGCACGGCCTCGCGCATCAGGGCCGAGAAGTGCTTGCCCTCCTTGGTCCAGTTGCGTCCAAAATCCGTCTGGTACCCGCCCAGGACGTAGACATCCGAATGTGCCGCCATGAGGTTCCTCTCGAAGTCGGGCGGCTCAAGCCGCCACGAAAAAGCGCCCGACGTTGATGTCTGGATGGTCGAAGAAACGCTTCGGCTCACCGGTGCGAGCCGCTGTTTCCAGGATTTCTGGCACCGCCAGACCGGCGCGGCCGATCATCTCGACGGCGGAGGCCGGTCCCATCGTGTCGACCAGAACCCCGGGCGGAGCCCAGTTGAAACCCGTGCCCATGATGCGGTCGATGCCGTCCGCGCTTGCCACCTCACCCACCCGATGAAATGCGTAGCTGAGGTACCCGGCGACCACCTGGCGTGCGATCGCGGCTTCGTCTCCTTCGGCGGCGAGAAAAAGCTGCATGCCCTCGGCGTATCGCGCCTGAGCGTAGAGCCGAGCCACTTCATCGATGTAGTCGAGCGACGGCACCGAAATCTCCGCGATCGGCTTGTAATCGCCGCTCGCGACTTCTAGCGCAAGCCGGGTTTTGCCGTCGCGCTTGAAAAAGCCCCCGCCGGTCTTGTCTCCGAGCACGCCGCCGTCCATGAGCTTTGCCATGTAATCGGGGAGCTTCAGGGTTTCGTGCGCTTCGTCCGACGTCTTCTCGTACACGTTGTCGACGATGGCCCTGTGAATGTCCCAACCGACCAGATCGATGGTGGCGAGCGGCGTGAGCGCGCGGCCGGTGTAGGGACCCACGATGCGGTCCACGAGCACTGGCCCCAGTCGCTCGGCGAGTTGCGCAGCCTCGTTCAACACCTTGAAGCCGACCCGGTTGCCCGCGAAGGCAGGGCTGTCGGCGGTGCGAACGATCTCTCGCCCGAGACGAAGTCTTGCAAACGCCTCGACGAAATCCAGCACGTCCGGATCCGTGTCGTCGCCGGCAATCAACTCGGTCCCGACGATGACGTTCGGTGGGTTGAAGAAGTGCAGCCCAAGAAAATTCTTGCGGAAAGAGTCGCCCCGCCCTTCGGCCAACTCGTTGATCGAAAGGCCCGAGGTCACCGTCGCCACGATGGCGGCGTCCCGGCGAGCTTTTTCGATGCGATCGAACATCGCCTTCTTGACGCCGAAGTCCTCGGTCAGCGCCTCGAAGACGAGGTCCGCGCTCGCTACCGCTCCGTCCAGGTCGCTCTCGTAATCGCCCGTTTCGGCGCGCGACGCCACCGTCGGGGAGCGGACCTGCTTGACGGCTGCTGCGAGGCCCTCCGCCGCCTTGGCCTTGCTACGGGCGAGAAACGTGACTCGGGGCACCGCCTGGGTGAAGAGCGCTGCGCTCCCGAAACCCATGGTGCCATTCGCGCCGAGCACCACGACGTGCTCGATCGCCCGTTGCTCGACGAGACTCCGCACGGCGGACACCGAGAGAGGGGGGGGCTGCTGGCAGGACATTGTGCGATTTCGGCTCCCTGCTTTCGAGAGCGACAGTGTCCAGTCAATGGCTGCGCCAGTCAATGCGCGCGGGATTCCTAGAGCGTGCGGCGGCGTTGCGTACCAATTACCTACCGGGAAGCGACTCCCGGTCAGGTTCTTCTCTCAGCTGCCCTCACCGCCGCCGTCGCGATCGAGCCGGGTGCGCAGCCTCACGATCCCGTCGATTGCGGTGTCGTTCATCAACGAATTGACGATCCAGGTCGGAATCGAGCCCGCGATCTCGGTATGGCTCTCGTATGTCGCGCGGGTCCGCCCACTGCCGTGCGGCGCAAAGGTCCAGTATCCGGAAGACTCCGCCAGCCGGACGACGCCCCTCTTCGGCGGCGGCCCCTCGTCGCTCGCTCTCCATTCGACACGGTAGGTACCGGTCTGCGGATCGAAAGAACGCTGCGCCCGGGTGATGACGTCGCGGTCCGAAACCATCGGAAGATCGATGTACGTGTAGACCAGGAGCACCTCGCCGTCGTCGCTGAGAAGGGTCCTGGTCATGTTGTCCTGGATGTCGTCGGTATCCGCGATAGTCGCCCTACCGGCTGCGGCCACTACCGCCGGCGGGGCGTCGATCACCGCCTCCAAGCGATAGGCGTAGTAGTCCGAGCCGGGCGGCTTGCGCCGGTAGACGGTGTACCCCTCGGCGGGATCCTCGTTTCGATCGTGGAGTTTCCACTCGGGCCGGGCACTGACAGCCGGCGGGGAATCTGCGGCGGCCGGTTCGGTAAAAATGCCCCATAGCAGCAGCACCCCAGCGACCACCCAGTGCATGTCTCTGCTCCTCACCTCGAGTAAAATCAGGCTAACGATCGTTCGTTCACTTGAACATACCGCGTCAGCATCACCTCTGCCTGTAGGGTAACCCCCTCAGTCTGAAAAATCCGGTGGTCTCCCCTCTTTTCTCGCTCGCGTCGCCTCCTCGAAATTCTGCGTGGTCAACCGCACGAAGAGCTGCGTGTGGCTCTCGAGCTCTATGGCCGCCGCGAGGCTACCGGCCTCGAGCCCGGACCAGAGCATCCGCTTGGTGAGCTGCACACCCTGGGTGCTCCAACCGTTGATCTGATCCGCCAGATCGAGGGCGGTGCTCATGAGCTCCTCGTCCGGCACCGTGCGCGAGACGAGCCCGATTCCCGCCGCCTCCTCTGCCGAGACATCCCTCCCGGAGAGCATGATCTCGAAGGCCCGGGAGGCGCCGATCGCACGGGGCAGGAGAAAGCTCATGCCGAGTTCGGCGGCGGTGAGCCCATTGTTGATTCCCGCCGCCCGGAAATAGGCCGACTCAGCCGCGATCCGAATGTCGGCCCCAAGCGAGAGACACATCCCGCCGCCTATGGCGGCCCCGTTGATGGCGCCGATGACGGGCTGGGGCATACGTCGCAGCGCCGGAACCAGATCGGAGAGGATCGTCATCGCGCGGGTCGCAATCCGGGTCAGCGTGAGCCCCCCAATATTCGGCGGCGGCTCGGATTCCTGGGTGTCGGCGCCCGAGCAGAAGCCACGGCCGGCGCCCGTCAGGATCACGCACCAGGTGTCGTTGTCCTGCCCAACTTCTTCGATCGCCTCGTGAAGCGGACCCATCGCCTCGAATGCCATCGAATTCATGCGTTCCGGGCGATCGAGCACGATCACGCTGGTGTGGGGACGCGGCTTCTCGATGCGGACGTGACGCATGGGGACCTCTTGGCTGCGGGAATTGTGATTCTAACAGGGTGCCTCCCGTGGAGTAGACTGGCCCACCGCGCCAAAAGGAGCCGCCCATGCCCCTCAGCCCGATGGACGAGTACCTCGCCCACCAGACTCCGGAGACATTCGACCACGTCTACACCAGCGATCGGAACTTCTACGATCGGCATTACTTCAACCTGCACGCCTCGAGCGACGAACTCTTCCTCGTCACTGGGATGGGCCAGTACCCGAACCTCGGCGTGATCGACGCGTTCGTCTCCATTTCTCACGGCGATGGCGTCCACAGCGTCGTGCGCGCCTCGCGCGAGCTGGGAAGCGACCGGCTGGACACGACCGTGGGCCCCTTCGGCATCGAGGTGATCGAGGGTCTCAAGACGCTGCGCCTCACCCTCGACGAAAACGAGTGGGGCGTGGGTTTCGACCTCACCTTCCAGGGCGCGGTGCCGGCACTCGAAGAGCCCCGCCAGACGACGCGCCAGTTCAATCGCGTCACGATGGACGTCTCGCGCTTCGCCCAGATCGGCTGCTACACGGGCACGCTGAGCGTCGCCGGCAAGACCTACGAAGTGACACCCGACCGCTGGAAGGGCGTGCGCGACCGCTCCTGGGGCGTGCGGCCCGTGGGCGAGCGCGAGCCGGCGGGGATTGGCGTAAAGGCCGAGCGCTCGGCGGGCTTCCTGCACAACTGGCTGCCCATGCAATTCGACGATTGCATGTTCAAGGTCTTCTACGAAGAGGACGCCGACGGCGACCGCTTCGTCGAAGAGTCGGTGAAGGTCTACAACTTCGGCATCGACAAAGAGAACGAGCCCATGGGCGCGCCGCGGCCCGAGATCACCTACGTGCCGGGCACCCGCGAGATCCAGAGCGCGCTCATCCGCTTCGAACATCCCTCGGGTCGAGAACTCTCGGTCCAGACTACTCCGCTGCGCACGGTCTACCTCGCCGCCGGTACGGGCTACGTGCCCCAACCCGACTGGGCGCACGGCATGTACCAGGGCGAGTTGAAGGTCGAGGGTCTGAGCTTCGACCTCGCCGACCCGGCGAACCGCAGCCAGTACGGGCTGCTCAAGGAGACGCTCTCGCGCTTCGAGCTCTCGACCGGCGAGGTCGGCTACGGCATGCACGAGAACATCTGCCTGGGCGTCTACCGCCCCCACGGCTTCGAGACCGGGGACGCCGTGGCGCCCTGAGGCGAGCGGTCGCCCCCCCCTGTGGGGGCCGCTCTCGGCTTCTGGGCTCTGCTCAGCCCCGGAAACGACCCGCAACTCTCACTCGAGAGGGCAGAAGGCGTTCTCGGCTGCTTTGGTGCGGCCTGGAATGGAACCTGACCGAGCGTACTGTTTTCTTATAGGAAGGAGGCCTCGAAGCCGAGGTTCTGGACGGAGACAGCGGAGGTCGCCGTGGCCACACCGCGTTACCGCAGCGTCCTTCTCGCGACGCTCGCAGCCGGGTTCCTCGCCCACCCCGCCCGGGCCGAGACCGATCGAGCCATCACAGAACCGATCCCGGTGGGCGTCGTGGAGATGCTCCAGGGGCTGTTGCAGCCAACGCTGGGCAAGAGCCTATCCACCCATCACCTGAACCGGCTCGGGCTCTCCGACGAATACGGCCTCATCTACACCTACCCCCTCGCGCGGGGCGACAACGGCCCAGAGCTGCGCTTCCGGGGGCCCGTTCTGGGCAGCGAGACTGCCGTCGGGCTTTCCCTCGAGATCCGTTTCTAGGAGGCGGACCCGACACGGGCGCTCAGCTGTGGCCCGTCGCGGAGCACCCTGCGGTCAGCGCAGCAGCGGGCTCAATGCGGGCCACACCGTCTCTGCGACGCGACGCTGTCCCTCCGCGTTCGGGTGGATCCCGTCGGGCTGGTTGAGCTGCGGGACGGCGGCGACCCCCTCGAGCAGGAAGGGAACGAGGGTGGCGTCGTGCTCCTGGGCCAACTGGCTGTACACCGTCTCGAAGGCGTCGACGTAGGCCCCCCCGAGATTGGGCGGTGCACGCATGCCGACGACGACGACGCGCACCCCGGGATGCGCGGCCTGGGCGCGCTCGACGATCGCCGTGAGGTTGCGCTGCAGCGCCCCGACATCGAGCCCCCGCAACATGTCGTTCGCCCCGAGTTCCACCACCAGCACCGCCAGCGGAAGTCGCAACAGCCAGCCGAGCCGACTCAACCCCCCCGCCGACGTGTCCCCGCTGACACCGGCGTTCACCACCCGGTAGGCGAGTCCGGCCGCATCGATCCTCTGCTGGAGCAGGGCCGGAAATGCCTCGTTGGAGGGCAGCCCGTAGCCCGCCGTGAGGCTGGTGCCGAGGAAGAGAACCACCGGGCGCCCGTCGGGTTCGCGCTGCGCCGATGCGGGCGCGACGGCGTCCGGAGCGTCCCCGCAGCCAGCCAGCACCGCCGCGCAGGCGAGCGCGAACGCGAGCCAGTAACGTAGGCCTGCGCACCCACACCGCCCCATCCCGGATGATCGTCGCCCGGAAACTCACGCAGCGCTACCCGCGATCCGACGGCAGACCGCCGCTGACCGTCCTCGACGGTGTGGACCTCTCCGTCGCCCGGGAGGAGGTAGTCGCGATCCTCGGACCCTCGGGCAGCGGCAAGACCACGCTGCTCGGCCTCCTCGCCGGACTCGACCGGCCGAGCGAGGGCGCGGTCGATCTCGAGGGCCGAGCGCTCGCCCCCCTCGGCGAAGACGAACGCGCCGCGCTGCGCGCCGAATCGGTCGGCTTCGTCTTCCAGGACTTTCAACTCCTGTCGACGCTCACCGCGCTCGAGAACGTGCTGGTTCCGCTCGAACTCCTCCCAGCGACGCGCCGGCACACGCCGGCGGAAGACGACCGCCGCGCCGCGGAGCTGCTGGCACGCGTCGGCCTCGCAGAGCGGGTGGATCACTACCCGTCACAGCTCTCCGGAGGCGAACAGCAGCGCGTCGCGATCGCCCGGGCTTTCGCCAACGATCCCCGCGTGCTCTTCGCGGACGAGCCCACCGGGAACCTCGACCGCGAAACCGGACACGAGATCGCCGAGCTCCTGTTCGAGCTCAACCGGGAGCGCGGCACGACACTCGTCATCGTGACCCACGACGCGGAGATCGCGAAACGCGCCCAGCGCATCGTCCGCCTGGATGCCGGCCGCGTGGTGTCGTGAACACCCGCTTTGCCATCGCCATGGCCCGGCGCGAAACGCGCACGTCCGCACGGCGGCTTGCGCTGTACGGCAGCTGCATGGCGCTCGGGATCGCCGCGCTGGTCGGGCTCGACGGCCTCCGCGCCAGCGTCACCGATGCGCTGGGCGAACAGGCGCAGCGCCTGCTCGGCGCGGACCTGCGGCTCGCGAGCCACGCGCTCTTCCCCGCCGGCGTCGAGGCGCGGGTCGCAGAGCTCGAGTCGAGCACGGGCACGCCCGCCGCCCGGGTGACGCAGTTCGCATCCATGGTGCTCGCCGCCGAATCCGGCCGCACGCGTCTCGCCGACGTGCGGGCCACCACCGGTGCGTTTCCGTTTTACGGCGAGATCCACACCGAGCCGCCCGGCGCCTGGGGGCGGCTCGGATCGCCGGAGCCGCTGGCGCTCGTGGACGAAAGCCTGCTCATCCAGCTCGACGCGCCGGTCGGGAGCACGCTCGCGCTCGGCGAGGCGCGCTTCCGGATCGCGGGAACACTCACCCGCGCGCCGGGAAGCGTGGGGGTACGCACGCAGATCGCGCCGCGGGTTTTCATCGCTGGGCGGCACCTGGAGGCGACAGGCTTGATCCGCCCCGGCAGCCTCGTCGACCACCTGCTCTACATCGCTGCGCCAGCAGCGCGGCTAGAGCCCTGGCTCGACGCCAACCGCACGGCCCTCGAAACCGAGCGCGTCCGGATCCAGACGGTCGAGAGCTACCAGGCGGATCTGGGCCGCTCCTTCGCGACCGTCACACGCTACCTGGGTCTGGTCGGGCTGGCGGCGCTGGCCCTCGGCGGCGTCGGCGTCGCTGCGGGTGTCCGCGTCTTCGTGCGCGAAAAACTCGACGCCGTGGCGCTGCTGCGCTGCCTCGGGGCAAGCACGCGGGACGTGCTGGCCGCGTACGGCGTGCTGGCCCTCGGGCTCGGTGCCGCGTCGGGGATCGCGGGAGCGGCGCTCGGTGTGAGCTTCCAATGGCTGCTGCCGGAGCTCGTGCGCGGGCTCCTCCCGGTTTCGGTAGAGCCGCGCCTCGAGCCCACAGCCATCCTCACCGGGATCGGCCTGGGCCTCTGGGTCACGACGCTCTTCGCCGCCGCACCGCTGCTCGAACTCGCGCGGGTTGCGCCGCTGCGCGCGCTGAGGCGCGGCTTCGAACCCGCGCTCGGGTCGGGCCCAATCCGGACGGCGTTCGTCGTTGCCCTCAGCGCCACCGTGCTCGGCGCCTCGCTGTGGCAGGCGCCCACACCGAAGGTGGGGCTCGGCTTCGCCGTGGGCCTCGGCGCCGCCCTCGCTTGCCTCGCGGGTGCAGCCGCCGGTGCAGCGGCGCTTTTGCGCCGCGTCCGCCCGCGCCGTGCACCTTACTGGCTGCGCCAGGGCATCGCGAACCTTTCGCGGCCGCGCAACCACACCGTGGCGACGAGCCTTGCCATCGGCTTCGGGCTCTTCGTCATCGCCACGCTTCACGCCGTGCAATACAACGTGCTCCACCAGCTTGCGGTCGATGCTCGGCCGGACCGGCCGAACCTCGTGCTCTTCGATGTGCAGCGCGACCAGGTGGCCGACCTCGAGGCCTTCCTGGCCGAACGCGACGTCCCCGTGCTCGAGCACGCGCCAGTGATCTCGGCCCGCATCGCAGGCATCGACGGCCGGGACACGGCGGCCTGGCTCGCCGAAGGCGAAGACGAACTCGACAGGGACCGGCGCTGGGCCCTGCGGCGCGAATACCGGCTCACCTACGCGGCGGAGCTCCGACCCAGCGAGACCCTCACCGCGGGCCAGTGGTGGCCCGCCGCGCCCGGCGCCCTGGCCCCCGTTTCGCTCGAGGTCGACATCGCGGAGACGCTCGGCGTCGGGGTCGGTGATCGCCTCACGTGGGACATCCAGGGTGTCCCCGTCGAAACGCAGGTGACGAGCCTCCGCGCGGTGGATTGGGGCCGCCTCGCATCGAACTTCTTCGTCGTGTTTCCCCCGGACGTCCTGGACGAAGCGCCGTCGACGAGCTTCCTGCTGGCGCGGGTTGAAGACGACACGGCGCGCGCCCTCCTGCAACGCGACCTGGTCGGGCGCTTCCCGAACGTCTCCGCGCTCGACGCAACGCTGATCCTCGCCGCCCTCGACACCATGCACCGCGAAATGGCCACAGCCGTGCAGGTGCTGGCGCTCTTCACGCTCGCCACCGGACTTGCGATCCTCCTGGCGGCTGCGGCCGCCGCGCGCAGCGAGCGCACACGAGAGATGCTCCTGCTCCGCACCCTCGGCGCCAGCACGACCCTCGTGCGGCGCATGGCCGCCACCGAGGCCATCGCACTCGCGACGTTGGCAGCGGCGGTGGGCGGGAGCCTCTCGCTGGCCGCCGCCTGGGGCCTCGCGCACTTCGTCTTCGAGCTGCCCTTCGATCCGCCGGCCGGCGACCTGGCCCTGCTCTCGTTGGCCACGGTCTGCATCGGGGCCGCCCTTGGCTCCACCCGCGGACCCAGCCCTTCTCGCGGGCCGCTGGCCCTGCTGCGCGAAGCCGAATCGAAGGGCATCGGTGCCGGCTGAACGGACTGCGACGACTCCGAAACGCCGAGGCCAGGTCAGGGCATGCGGACTTCTGACAGCGGGTGCCGGTAGAAATCTCCGGGGCCTTCACCGCTGAGAACAGCGTGCCGCCGAAGCCCGTAACGCCCGGCCGGACCCTCCGGCGAGTCAGGATGTGGCTGTCACGCTCCCCGCCGTGCGGGTCCCCGCCCGACGGAGGTAGACTGGAGCGCCCATCGCGGCAGGAGGTACCCCGTGACGCTTCGCGCCGGCTTCATCGGACTCGGAAACCAGGGGAAGCCCCTGGCGGCAAACCTCGTGACAGCGGGTTTCGAGACGACTCTCTACGACATCGTCGACGCGCCCGTCAGAGAACTCGCGGCCCGGGGTGCCAAGGCCGCGTCCTCCCCCCGCGAGGTCGGCGCCGCTTCCGACGTAATCGGCATCTGCGTGCCCGAGGACGATCACGTGCGCGCCGTCATGCTCGGAGACGACGGTGTGCTGGCCGGTGCCCCGTCGGGAACGATCGTGGCCATCCACAGCTCGATCCTGCCCGAGACCGCAATTGCCCTGGCTGGAGAGGCAACTTCCCGCGGAATTTCCGTTCTCGACGCCTGCGTAACCGGCGGCGCCGCGCGCGCCCAGCAGCAGCAGATGACGTATCTCGTGGGAGGAGACGCGGCCACTCTGGCCAAGGCCCAGCCGATCTTCGAAACCAGTGCCGTGAAGATCATCCACGCGGGTCCCCTGGGATGCGGAGCAAAGTTAAAGCTCTGCATCAACCTTCTGACCTACATCCAGTGGGCCGCCGCCTACGAGTCCTACCAGCTGTCGAAGGCCGTGGGGTTGCCCGACGGCGTATTCGAGGAAGCGGGCGCCTCCAACGGCCAGATCACTCCGCTGATGCAGACCTACCTCGGAACCCACAAGATCCCCGAAGACGCGCGACACAGCGAACCCGTGCAAGAGCTGATGCGCGGACACATGAACATCGCTGAGAAGGACCTGGCCTGGGCGCTCCAGCTGGCGCGCAAGGCCGGCGTCTCACTTCCCGTCGGTGGACTCGTCTCCCAGTTGATGGCGCGGCTCTACGGCGTCGACGACGACGGGCGGCGCTAGACCGGCGTCCGGACCGAGCGGGAACCGGTGGCGGCATCAGCGGATGCGTTGCCCCCAGTCGCGGATGCGCGCATCCGCCCAACGCGATACCCCCCTGACCAACACGCGCCGCTTCGCGGCGGCAAAGCCGGCGTGCCGGAGGTACACGTGCAGGAACCGCAGGCGGTCGGTTTTCGGAAGCCACGGGTAGAGATGCCGCACATAGGCCTCGAGTTGTCCCAAGGCCCGCACCCGCCGGCGCCGACTGAGCCAGGCGCAGCGCTCGAGCGCCTCGAGATCGAGCACCACCAGCGTGGCGTCCGCACACCACAGCAGGTTCGAATGTTTCAGGTCGTGGTGGTCGAGACCCGCCGCGTGGAGCCGTCCAATCATTTCACCGAGCCGGCGCGCGAGATCCCGGCGCTCCGCCCGTGCCCCGCGCAGCCGCGAGATTGCAGCGGGCAGCGGCTCGCTATCCGTCACAAAGCCGGTAACGAGAAAGCTTTCCCGCACCGCCGCAAAGCTGCGCCGTTCGCCCCAGGCGACGATCCGCGGCGCGGCCAGCCCGATCGCGTGTACCCGCGCCGTGCCGGCGACGGCGCGTCGAGCCCGCGATCCCCGCAGCCCCTCAGCAATCGCGCGGTGCAGCCCGCGGGTGTGGTTCCACTTGACTGCCACTTCGGTGCCGTCTTCGAGCCGTACCCGGCTCACGGTCGAGTACCGGCCCCGGTGCTCGAGCGCCTTCGGACCCCGCCTCACCTTCGCGCGATGCCGCGCCAGCGCGCGAAGCAACTCTTCGGCGCTGCGTTCGGGACAATGCCGCAGGAGCAGCCCGCTCCCTCGCGACGTCGTAAAGGTGTCGCCCTTCAGAGCCGTTGCTCGATCCCGCGCGTGCGCTCCATCGCCTCCCCGCCTCGCTCCCGCCGCACTCGATGTAGCGAGACGGGGATGCGCCGGCAACTCGTATCCGGCACGCTCTTCGGTATGGCCGGTATGGCACCGAGCGCACCCTCGCGCAGTGGCTGGATCCCGTCACCCGGCTGGGACGTGTTCTGGATGTTCTCGGCACCCGGGGGCGGGGCGCGGGTTCTGCTCGGCACCGGCCGCGTGGACCTCGGCCCAGCCGCCCTCGGAGTCCTCGCCCTGCGAATCAACTCGCGCTACCACCACAGTCGAGGCGAAAGCCAGGGCTTCCCCTGCTACGTCACATCGCAATCCTGCCGGGCCTGGCAGGAGTCGTGGTGGGGGGGACCTGCCCCTACGCCAACTGCCCGCCCTTCAACTCGGCTGGCTTCGCCCACGGGGAACGCATCAATGCAATCGCCCATACCGACCGCTGGGTCCTCGGTGCCGTGATGGGCTTCTTCATCGCCGAGGAACTCGTCCACTACTACTGCGATCATTGCCTCTTCTATTTCCGAGATCCAGCGATCCGGCGCAAGACAGGAACACTGTTGCTCGACGAAACACCGTGAGAAGCCTCGGACCCCGTCTCGCCCGGCCCGGCCTCGCACTCCTCGCGGTACTGGCCGCTTGCATCGCAACCCCACCGATCATCGAGCCGGTCCTACGAGACCGCCCAAGAGTGGAACGTCTCGACGCGCTTACAGTACGTGTGCGCTGGCCCGAATCCTTCGCAACGGGCCCAGTGAGCGTCCGGGCCTCCACCTCGCCGCAGACGAGCCGAACCGGGACGCTTCTCGGCACCGGCGTCGGGCAGCTGACCCTGCATTCGCGCACGGAGGACGGCCCGGCATCCGACCGCCAGCGGCTCTTCTACACCCTGTTGCCCCAGAACGGCGGTCCTGCGGCAATCGTGGCGGAGCGCCGGCTGCCACTGGAGGGTGCCGACAACTTCCGCGACTTAGGGGGTTACGCCACCGCGAACGGACGCCACGTGCGGTGGGGTCGCCTCTACCGCTCGAACGCACTGGGGAACCTGACCGAGCGCGATCTCGAATACCTGTCCCAGGAGAAAATCCAGCTGGTCTGCGACTTCCGCACGGAGCCCGTGCGACGCGCGGATCCGGATCCACCGATTCCGCCCATACCCGCCAAGAATCTCGACATCCCCGTCGCACAACAGGGTGTCAATCCACGCCAGATGCGCGAACGCATCCGAACCGGCGGGATCAGCGCGCTCGGGATCAGAAACACCTTGCTGCGTGCTTACCGGAACTTCGTGATCAAAGATTCGGACCGCTGGGCAACGCTTCTCGAACGACTCTCGGACATAGACAACCTGCCGACAGTGATGCACTGCACAGCGGGCAAGGATCGCACCGGCTTCGCGTCGGCGCTGGTGCTGCTGACGCTCGGTGTCCCCGAAGAGGCGGTCTTCGAGGATTATCTGCTTACAAACAACTACCGCAAAGAGTATTTCGCGTTCGTGCTGCGTTGGGCGCCGCTCTACTCGTTCTTCCGCACGGATCCAGACGACCTGCTCCCGCTCCTCGAAGCCCGCCCCGAGTACCTCGCGGCCTCGCTATCCGCGATCCGCGAACGCTACGGCTCGCTGGATGCCTACCTCGCGGGGCCCCTTGGCGTCACTCCGGAGCGCCGCGCCGCACTCGAACGCAACCTCTTGCGTTAGGCAGTCGGCTTTTTCGTCGGGGGCACGGGCGGGGGGCCAGTCAAATCGGCCACACCCGGCACCTCACTCGCCGGCTTCCAATCGGACATGCCCGGACACCACACGAGGGTGTCGCACTCAAAGCGCCGGGCGCGTGCCTCTGCCGCCAATTCATCGCGCGAAAGCGGGCCCCGGGCGCGCCCGTCCTGAACCACGTGCCACGCGATCGGCGGAGGCGGCGGGCCATCGCTGCGGCGTTCGGTGGCTGCAAGTTCCTCGTCGACGTCGCACCAGGCCCCGCGGCGGCGGCGGCGGTGGCGGCTGGCCTCGCGGTTGCGGGTCAGGCGTTCACGCGCGGCGTCGGCCTCCTCGAGCACATCCCCGAATAATCCCCCGACATCGTCGCTCACCGATTCGACGACATCGAAGACTTCCTCGAGGACGTTGCGGACCAGGTTCGAGGCCGGAACGCGCAGGTCATCGGCGATACGACGGATGTCGGCTGCCAGGTGATCGGAGACGCGGGTGTGGAGCACACGTTCCTTGCGGTGATGGCCGCCACGCGCCGACCCCGATTCATCAGGCATAGATCTCAATGTAATACAATGGATCACATTGTCAATTTGCTGGTGTCTCCTGCACAACGACCCGACTCACTGGCTACGCTGGGTGACATGGGGGAGCCGGATCCGCTCGAGGCGGCGGTGCGCGCCGTCCGTGCCTTCGCTGCTGGCGGCGATCCCGGGGTGCCAACCCCGCTGGGTCTCGGACATATCCACCGCACCTACGCGGTGAGCTGCGGGGATCGGGACCTGGTGCTCCAGCACCTCAATACCGAGATCTTCCCCGATCTGGACGCGCTGACCGAGAACCTGCTGCGGGTTACGCAACACCTGGCCCAGGCAGAAACGCGTTCGGAGCCCGAACGTCGGGTACTGACGGTGGTGCGGGCTGCAGACGGCGGCGCGCTCCACCGGGACGCCAGCGGCGGAGTGTGGCGGGCCTTCGCGAAGATCCGAGACGCCGAAGCCGCAGGGTCGACCCGCGATCCGTCGGCGCTCGCCGCAGCGGCCGCTGCGTTTGGAGATTTCGCCCGAAAGCTCAGCGAGCTTCCGGCACCCCCGCTACACACCACCATCGCCCGCTTCCACGATTTTCCACGACGCCGGGGCGTCTTCGAAAACAGCGTCGCAACCGATCCCTGCGGCCGCGCGGCCGGCGCGACGGAAGCCATCGCCGCCACCCGCGACGCCTGCACCCAACTCGAGCGATTGCTCCCCGAGGCGGAGCTGGCCAACCTGCCCCGCCGGGTCGCCCACCACGATTGCAAGCTCGACAACCTGCTCGTGGATTCGACCAGCCGTGAACCCCTTTGCGTAATCGATCTCGACACGACCATGCCCGGCACCTGGCTCTCGGACTTCGGCGAACTGGTGCGATCGGCCACCGCCGGCGCTCCCGAAGACGCAGGCGACACGTACCGCGTGGAAATCGACGTCGCGGCATTCGACGCCCTGGCCAGCGGCTGGCTGCATGCAACAGCACCTTTGCTGATCGACGCCGAGCGGCGTGCACTGCCTCTGGCCGGAGCACGGCTCGCGGCCATGAACGGACTGCGCTTCCTGACCGACTACCTCGAAGGCGATGTCTACTTTCGCAGCTTGCGCAGCGACCAGAATCTCGACCGCGCGCGTACCCAGACGCGGCTGGCCGTCGCGCTGCTGGCCCGCGTGGCGGACCTCCGAGACTGCGTGGAGCGGGCCCTCGACTAATCACTCCCGCCCAGAGGCGGGGAAGGAAACCACTTCTCTCAGTACGCCGGTTGATGGACCGAGGCTTCTACCCGAGCTTCAATCCGGGTCCGCGGCATCCATCGGCGCCACCTTCCCGATCAGCTCCGCAAAGACCGCTGGGTCCGAAGTCGGAAGCCGGCAGACACGATTCCGGCACACGTACGCGGTGGCCCGCCCACCCAGTGCCCGCCGCCCGCGCGCCAGTGGCACGAGCGCAGAGAGCGCCTCACGCTCGTCGCCATCCGCAACCCGTGCGACCACCCGGTTCGGAACGAACGTACGCCGCAGCGGCGCGAGCAGTTCAGCCACACCGCCTCCGCCGGCAGCGGGCTCCACGATCACGATCTCCTTCGGGTGATCCAGGTGAAAATCGAGCGCCATCAGCATACCCGGCATTGACGTCGGCGTGCGGAGCATGCTGGGTGCAAGGGCCGCAAAAAGAAGCGAGGCACGCTCGGAGTGCGACGCATCGCCGGTGAGTTCGGCGAGCCGCAGCAGGTTCGAAGCCATGACCGCGTTGGGCGAGGGAATCGCCCCGCCACCTTCCGGCTTCTCGCGGGCAATCAACCGCTCCGCATCGTCGGCGCTAGCGTAGTAGGCGCCGCCCCCGGGATCGGCGTAATGGGCGTCTGCAACCGCCTGCAGGGAAACCGCCTCGCGCAACCAGCGCGCATCGCCCGAGGCCTCGTAGAGATCCAGGAGCCCCGCGACGCTGAACGCGTAATCCGTCAGGAACGCCTGGCCGCGGCTGCCGCCGCTACCAATCACGCGCCGAAGCCGTCCGTCCGGACGCCCGCGTGTCAGAAGCAGCTCCGCGGCGTGGGCGGCGGCACTCACGTAGCGCGATTCGCCGAGGGCAAAGCCGGCCTGCGCTAGCGCCGAGATCGCAAGCCCGTTCCACGCCGTCAGGATCTTCTCGTCGCGAAGAGGAGCGGGGCGCCGGGAGCGCACCCGGCGAAGCCCGAGGCGGGCCGCTTCGAGCCGGCGTTCGAGTTGCGCGGGCTCGATTTCCAGTTCTGTCGCCACTTCCTCCGGCGGACGCCAGGCGTGGAGCACACTGCGCCCATCGAGTTGCCCCGCGTCCGTCACGCCCCAGAAAGCCCGCGCGGCAGCCGCCTCATCGGGGGGTAACGCGGCGTCGATCTCGGCGGGCGTCCAGGTGAAGTAGGCCCCCTCTTCGAGTTCGCCACCGAGGCCGGTGCTGTCGGCGTCGGTCGCCGAATAGAATCCCCCGTCCTCGGACTGCATCTCGCGCAGCAGGTAGTCGAGCGTCTCACGCACCACGCGCGCGTAGGCGGGGCGTCCGGTCACCTGCCAGGCCTCGAGGTACTCGAGAACGCGCAGCGCGTTGTCGTAGAGCATCTTCTCGAAGTGGGGAATCAACCAACGCCGGTCCGTGGAGTAGCGGTGGAAGCCGCCCCCCACCGGGTCGTAGATCCCTCCGGCCTTCATGCGGTCGAGTGTGAGGGTCGCCATCTCGAGCACCTTCGGGTCGGCCGTACGCCGGTGATGGCGGAGCAGGAATCGCACCGGCAGGTCCGAGGGAAACTTGGTGCCGCGGCCGATGCCTCCCCACTCGGGATCGAAGCTCGAGCGATAGCGCTCGATGGCCGCATGCATCGGTGCACTCCCCACCTCCAAACTCGAACCGACGCGCTCGCCCTCGAGATCGCGACGCACCGATTCCGTGAGTCGCTGAGCCACGCGCTCGACCCCGGGACGGTGTTCGGACCAACGTCGTCGCACCTGCTCCAGGACCGTCGTGAATCCCGGACGACCCCGGCGCGAGACCGGTGGAAAGTACGTGCCGGCAAAGAACGGCTCGCCCTCAGGTGTGAGCCACACGTTGAGCGGCCAGCCTCCCCGTCCGACCAGCGCCTGGGCAGCGCGCATGTAGACGGCATCGATGTCTGGGCGCACCTCGCGATCGACCTTGATCGCCACGAAGCCCTTGTTCAACGCCCGCGCGACCGCCGGGTCGTCGAACGATTCCTCTTCCATCACGTGGCACCAATGACACGTCGAGTAGCCGATGCTCACCAACACGGGACGTCCCAGGCGACGCGCCTTTGCAAAGGCCTCGGGTGCCCAGGGATGCCAGTCGACGGGATTGTGGGCATGCTGTTGGAGATACGGGCTTGCATCGAGCAGCAACCGGTTCGTGTACAGCGGCGCCCCGTTCGCAGCGCGGTGACGCGTGCGCGGGATGTAACCCTTGCCGCGCGCCGCGAGTTCGCTTTCGATCCGTGCCCGGAGCTCCGGCGAAAAGGGCTCTGCTCCCGGCAGGGACCCGGGCACGCCCGCGCCGGCGAGTGGCACCGCGCTGAGTGCGGCGACCAGCGGGCCCAGGACACGCTTCAAAACGGCTCCTTGTGGGGCCTCAAATCCAGTTCGAGCGTCCAGGCGGACCGATCCTGGCGGTGCAGGTTCCAGTAGGCCTCTGCGATGGCATCCACCGCGAGCATCCCGTCCGCTCCGAGCCTCTCCTTCAGCTGTGGAAAACGGGAATTGACGGCGTTTCCGTCGATCACGCCGTCGATCACCACGTGACCCACGTGCAGACCCTGGGGGCCAAACTCCCGCGCCATTCCGTGGGCCAGAGCGCGAAGCCCCGCCTTCGCCGACGCGAACGCGGTGAAAGGCGGGCGCGAGCGCAGGGAGGCTGTCGCTCCCGTGAAGATCAGACTTCCGGCTCCAACGGGGACCATGCGCCGCGCTGCCGCACGTCCCACCAAAAAACCTCCAAAGCAGCAGACACGCCAGAGCCCCTCGAAGAACGCATCGTCCATTTCGAGCAGCGAGCGGAAGCGGTTGTTGCCGACGTTGAAGACCACGAGTTCCGGTACGCCGGCTTCGCACTCGGCCGCATCGAAGACCGCCTCGACGTCAGCCGCGTCGGTGGCATCCCCGGCGACAGCGGTCGCAGCCCCGCCAGCCTCACGAATCCTGCCAGCGACAGCCGCAACCCGCTCTGGGGTCCTGCCGCTCGGGAAGACGTGCAGCCCTTCGCGCGCAAAGCGCCGGCAGAGTGCAGCACCGACGCCCTCATCGGCACCCACGCCGAAGACGACGGCCGCTTTCGTCACATCGCAGAACCTAGCACGGCAGTCAGCTCACGAGTCGGGATCCGCGCCTTCCAGGTTGAGGTCTGCGGGCACGGGGAGCCCATGAGCGATGCGCCACTCGCGAACGAGGACCCCTGCCCTGCGGCGCTCTTCGGTCGTGGTGTTCTTCAGGTAGTCGGGGACCGTAACCCGGGCCACAAGACCGCCCGTCTCGACGGCCAGTACCATCCACATCAGTCCGCGAATGCGATCGCGGCGCACACCGGCACCCCGAAAATAGGCGATACCCACCTCCAGCTGCGCCTTCGAATGGTTCTGCTCGGCTGCCAGCTCCAGCCAACGGACGGCCTCCGCCGGATCGCGCGCAACGCCACGCCCCTTCGAATAGGACATCCCCAGGTGAACTTGCGCACGGGAGTTTCCCCGCTCGGCCGCCTTGCGAAACCACACGTAGGCCTCGACTGGATCTTTTTCTACACCCCGACCGTACAGATAGTTGAAGCCAACCCAGAATTGTTCCTCGGGCGTCGTGTAGCGCTCCTCCAACGGTATTTCCGGTGCGGGTGCGACATTCTCCGCCTCCAGCTCTTGAACGGTGTCCACCTCATCGCCATCCGCTGCCGAAGCGGCCGGCACCGCACCCGTCGCAATCGGGAGCAGTGCCACGATGAGAAGCAGACGACAGAAGCAGGCCATCAGGTCTCGCCTCCGCGGAAAATGGCCAGTGTACCGAACGTCCGAAAGATCAGAGAATCCGGCCGCCGCGAACCAGGCAGTCGGACTTGCGAGTGAACCGGGTCCCATCGCCCAGGCTACAGCGAACCACGATGTCGTCCGGATCGCTCTCGACCGGCTCTCGCTGCCACGCTTCCTGCCACCACCCATCCACCCTATCCGTCCAGGTGGCGATCCAGTCCGGCTCCTTTTCGCGAGTACCCCGGACAGGCTGCCGGTCCGACTCGGTGCTTTCCACCTCATGCGGACCCATGCGGCCCGAGTGCCGGTCCATGCTGGCCTGGCTCTTGTCGAGCTCTTCCAATACGAAGCAACCCTGGCATAGCCAAGCGATTAGCGCGGTGGCGAGCAGACGGCCCATACCGAACGTATCGGCAGAACGAGCGGCCTTCCTGACGCTCAGCCCTCGTCGTGCTCCGCCCAGGGCAGGAGTGTGACGCGCGGCACGGGGCTCTGCATGTACAGGAAGGGAACCCACGAAAAGGCGAAGTCGAACGTTCCGGTAAAGACCCGGTAGGCCATCTGGCCGATACCCGCGAAAACTCCCACGACGGGGCCCGTGTACGTCGAGGCAGGAAGGCTGCTGAAGACCTCCGAGCCCTCCATCGCAAAGTAGACGGGATCGGCCGGCGCAGTCAGCATGCCGTTCACCCCGACCGAGGCCCGGTTGGCCATGTCTCTCGCCCATTCCTGCACTGTGCCCGGGTCGTCCGTCGCGGGCCGCCGGTGACGATTCGGGTGTTCGCCAGCGGTCGGGGCGGCGCTTTCGTCCGAAGCCGGCGCAACACCGGACAGCGCGAAAGCCAAGACGAGCGCCGTGCTCAGAGAGGTGCGCATTCGACCCATGAAAACCGGTCCTCCAGGGCGTGAGGTCCTTATTCTAACACCACACCCCCCGGGGCGGCAGGTCTTTCGCAGTGGCTCCCCAGGCTCCGGGGCAGGACCGGTTGTGGGTCCCCGGCAGATCCGGGAAGATGCGGCCGGGAGGCACCCATGGCTCTGGTTCGGCTCGCCATCGACTACGAGTTCTCATCTCGGCAGTGGTGGGACCAGGGCGGCCAAGACCTCTGGGAAGCGCTCGCCGACGCTTCGGAAACAGCAGCTATCGTCCTCGACGAGGCCCTGGCCGACTCCTGGCTCGCCCAGGCCGGCTCGCTCCCCGGGTGGAACGATGGGCCCGAATACGCGCCCCACCCGATCGCCGTATCCCCGGCGGACGAAGAAGACGAGGCACTCGTCTGAACCGAGACGCAGCGCGAGTATACTCGCGGCGCGTGAAACCCAGCGCCCGGGACGTCCTCGCACTCGGCTTTGCCCTCGCCGCCGCGTGGCTCACCCACCAGTTCGTTCTCGACCTCGCGCTCGTCGGCTGGGACACGTACCCGATCATCGCGGCCAGCCGGGTCGGGGGGCTCGGTGAACTGTCCGGCCTCTTCACCGAGGAGTGGATGGGCGGCCGTTACCCACGTGGTCATTTCTACCGCCCCGTGAGCGCGCTGAGCTTCGCCCTCGACCACACACTCTGGGGGCTCGAGCCCCGGGGCTACCAGTGGACGAACCTCGCCTGCCTCCTTTTCGCCGTGACCGCCGTGTACGCCGTGGCCCGTGCCTGGCTCGGGAGCGCAATCGCAGCGGGCGTCGCGGCACTTACCGTCGCCGTCCACCCCGCAATGCTCGAGGTCGTGCCCGTCTCGGCGCGGCGCTCCGACCTGCTGGCGTTGGCGTTCGTCGCGTGCACGCTCGCGATCCAGCGCTTCGACGCGGCGCCAGGGCGCCTCCGGATCACCATCGGTGCGCTCTTTGCGGCGCTGGCCGTCGCGGCCAAGGAGACCGGTGTCGTGGTGATCCCCGCAGTGCTCGCCGCACACGCCTGGCTCCCGGGAGTCGCCGCCCCGCGCGCCTGCCTGCGCCGAGCGGGCGTGGGCGGCGGGCCGGCGGCGCTGGCTGCACTCGCCGTCGTGGTACTGCGCAGCGCGGTGTTGGGCGGGCTCGGTGGCCACCCGGATTCTTCCCTGCTGGGTGGCGCGATTGCCGGAATTCAGGGAGCCGGAACCTGGCTCCACTTCGTCCTGGAACCACAGCCTTGGACGGAACTTCCCTTTGTCGACCTCGCGATTGCGGGGATCCTGGCCGGCGGACTCGGCCTGGCAACCTGGTGGACCCTGGAAGACGACCCGTCCGCACGCCCCGTCGCGGCGGTCCTCGCGGTCTGGGCCGTCTCCCTGCTGCTGCTGGCCGGCGTCTCGGGGGACCCCGCCTCTTGGTACGCAGCCCCCCTGCTGGCTCCCTATGCTTTGCTGCTCGGCCTCATCACGCGGGCCGTGCCCCGCCGCTGGCCGGCCGTGCAACGCTCCGCAGTGGCTGCAGCGGCATTCGTGGCAGTATTGCTCGTGAGCTACATCGTCCGCTCCGACCCGCTGCAAGGCTACGAGGGGTGGCGTTCGGTGAGCCGGCACACGGCGCAGTTCCTGCGCACTTTCGACGCGACGCTCGCCGGCGCACAGCCGGGCGACGTCGTGAGCGTCGAGGGGCTCCCGCTTGGCTTCGGCGCACCGATCGAGCGCATCGGGATCCGCAGCGCCCTTGGGCTCACCGACTACAGCGTCGCCGCCTACGCCGAACTGACGGTCCCGGGCCGCATAGTCCGCGTCGTGCTCCAAGATACCGTGGACTCCACCCCGGCTTCTGGCGAGACCGTCACCGTGCGGGTGACTCCCCTGCCACTCTCGGTAACACCGGAATGAAATTCCGCCGCGGGGCAGCGCTCTTCTTTCTCATCCTCGTCACGACCGTCGTGCACTGGCCCCTCGATCGCGCCGACTTCAGCTACGACGACCGGAATCTCGTGCAGACCAACCCCGCGATCACGAGCATTGGACGCGCGCTCGAGGGCTTTCGGCTTCCCTTCCCTCCATCGCAGCCTGAGCGTGCGCTCTACCGCCCCCTGACCGGCCTCACCTACGCGGTCGACGCCGCGTTCAGTGGACTCCAGGGAGCCGCTTTCCACCGAACGAACGTCGCGCTCTACGCGCTGCTCGTCGTGCTGCTCCACCGCCTTGCGCTCGCCTACCGGCTGGGCGCGGGCTTCGCCTTCGCCTCCGCGCTGCTCTTCGCGATGCATCCGATCCACACTGAAGCTGTCGACAGCGTCTCTGGGCGCAGCGAGTTGCTCTCGCTGCTCTTCTCGGTGGGCGCGCTGCTGCTCTTCCTTCGCGTCGATGCCAGGGGCTGGCGTTCGCCCGCAGCACTCGGATCCGCCGCACTCTACGCCCTCGCTTGCCTCTCGAAAGAATCCGGGAGCGTGATGCTGGCCGTGCTGGCCGTCCACGCGGTGGCCCTGCGATCTCCCGCACTCCCCAACCCGCACGCCCGGCTCGCAGCGCTCCGCCCCTTGGCACCGCATGCAGCCGTGCTCCTGGGCTATATCCTGCTGCGCAGCCTCGTTCTCGGGCGATTCTCACCCGCGGCTGCAGTGCTGGGAGACGCCGATCTCTCGACCCGCTTCTGGACGATGGGCTCCGTCTTCTGGATCGACTTCGTGCAGCTGATCGCGCCACTGAGACTCGAACTCGACTTCTACTACCAGGCGCGGATCGGAATCGTCGAGGCACCGACGACCGATGCTCTTCTCGGCTGGGCGATCCTGGTGTCAGTCGTTGCTGCGGCAATCGGACTTGCCCGAAGCCAGTGGCGTGCGCCCGCCGATCCACGACCGGCGCGGGCCGCGGCGGTGTGCGCGTTCGCGTTGCTGCTTTTTCCCCTATTCCCGACCTCCCACGCACTCCCCATCGGGGCCCTCTTCTCCGAACGCTTCCTCTTCGCACCTTCGCTCGGCTTCGTGCTCCTGGCAACGCTCGCGGGTCGCGCACTGCTGCGGCGTTCGTTGCCGCCACGAGGCGTTCTGGTGGCGGCCACGTTGCTCACGGGAAGCCTCGCGTTGGCGGGCGCCGTCCGCAGCCACTCCCGTGCACTCGAGTGGCGAGACGCCGTGCAGCTCTGGCGTGGCGCGCAACTGCACCTCACCGACAAGCGCGCGTACACGAATCTGGCCGCCGCGTACCTCGAGCGCGGCGAACTCGACCTGGCCGCAGCCCAGATCACGCGGGCGCTGGAACTCGATCCTCACGATGTAGCTTCGCTCGGCAACCGCGGCGTGCTCGAATTGCAGAGCGGCGACCTCGACGCCGCGACAGAAACCTTCGAGGCTCTGCTGAAACGGGACCCCGGCGATGCGCTCGCGTGGTTCAACTTGGGGCAGACCGCCCAGGCGGCGGGCGATCCGGAGACGGCGGCGAGCCGCTTCCAACGCGCCGTGAACCTTGCTCCCGGAGACCCGCGTTTCCAGCAAGCCCTGGACACGGCCCGGAAACAACTGCCCCCGCTTCAGGGACCGAGATAGCCCAGCGCGCGAAGCTGCTCGTGTTCCTCGGGACCCAACTCGACCTCGCCGCCGCGCCGATAGTCCGCCGCGATCCGCGCGCTCTCATCGAGGTGGGAGCCGAGCAGAACCCGAAGCCTCGACAGCCGCTCCGGCGAACCCCGCGCCAGGTCCTCGCGCTCACCGGGATCGCTACCCGTGGCGTACAACTCCTCGCGCTCGATCGCATCACCCTGTCCGCGCCGGATGAGTTTGTGCTCCGTGTCCTGCACTGCACGCCAGCGCTGCACCTGTTCCGCCACAGCCCCCGCGTCCTGACGGGTGTAGCGCGTGGCCAGCAAATCGAAGAAGATCGCGCGTCCCGGAGACGGGGGCGCACGAAGCGAGCGCCCCTGCACCGGGAAGTCCGGCTCGAAACCCGCGACGTCGAGCACCGTCGGAGCCACGTCGACCAGGCTCACCAGCCGGTCGTCCCGCAGACCTTCCTGCTGCCCTGGGTACTTGACGATCAGCGGGATGTGGACGGTTTCAACGTGGAGGTTCTTCTTGTGTCCCTTCTCACCGTGATCGAAAAACTCCTCTCCATGGTCCGCCGTCAGGATCACGAGGGTGTCGTCCCAGAGTCCCCGTTCGCGAAGCGCTGCAAATAAACGCCCCAGGTGTTCGTCGGTCCAACGCACCTCCCCCAAGTACTGGGCCTGGATCCAGTCGAGGTGCTCGCGCGCCATGTACGGATGGATCGCTGGATTCGTGTCGAAGGAGCCCGCATCCATGGGCTCGTCAGCGTCTCCAACAAACATCTCGTCGTAGGGCGGTGGCGGCCGGAAGTCGAAGTGTGGATCCCAGAAGTAGGCGAAGAGTAGGAAAGGACGCGCCGGGTCCCTCGCGTCGAGCCAGTGCTCCAAGGCCGCCAGCATCTCCGGGTTCGTGACGTCATCGTGCGCAAGCGGGTCGATCGGTGCGGAGATTCCGTCCACCCACTGATCGAATCCTTGGCTCAATCCGTGGAGATGGCGCAGGTAGGGCCCACTCACCACGCCGGCGGTCGCGAAACCACGGCTTGCCAGGGCTTCGGCGAGCGTGGGGTAGGAATCGTCGAGTCGATCACGCGGCCCGTCGGTCTGGTGGGCGGTCGGGTAGAGACCCGTGAAGAGGCTCGCGTGGGCAGAGAGCGTCCAACTCGTGACGCTGAAGGCATTGCCGTACAACGTGGCGCTCTCCGCGAGAGCGTCGATCGCTGGCGTTACCGGAACCTCGGGTCGCGATACGCTGCCCCCTCCGTAGGCGCCGACCACGTCCGTACGAGTCGACTCGAGGGTCACGATCACCACATTCGGAACGCCCGCCGGTGCCTGCGCCTCCGCACAGCCCATGAGCAGCGCGGCCGTCCCGGCCGCCTTGACGCCGCGCAACACCCTAGGGACTCGCCGCGCCTCCGGAGCCGGCGTGCCGCTCCCGCCACGCGGCGGCCAACTCCGCACCCTCCGCGACATGCTCCGCACTCAGCTCCGTGCGCAGGACCTCCAGCGCGTTCGCCACATCGATTTCTTCCGAGTCACCGGCCAGGCTCAACCACATGAAGGACCGCGCCGGATCGGCGGGCACGCCCTCGCCCCGAAGCAGCACCGCGCCCAACTTCGCCTGTCCGAAGGGATTGCCGTTCTCGGCCGAAGCGCGATACCAGCGAACCGCCTCGACGATATCCTGCGCGACGCCGCGTCCAGCGGCGTAGGAAGCCCCCAGGTCGTGCTGCGCGGAGGACTCACCCTGCCTTGCAGCCGCCTCCCACAGGCGGGCGGCTTCTCCGAAGTCCTGGGGCACCCCCTGCCCCAGGGAATAAAGCGCTCCCAGGTCACGCTGTGCAAAAACATGACCCGAATCGGCTGCTTGGCGGAACCAATACGCGGCCTGCTCCGAGTCGGCCTCCACTCCGAGCCCCTTGCGATAGGCATCTCCCAGGGAGTACTGCGAACCCGCATACCCCCCCTCCGCCGATCGCAGTAAAAAATAGACAGCCCGCTCGTTGTCCACCGGTACGCTCAAGCCACTGCTGTACACATTCGCGAGAAAGGCGAGAGCCATCGGGTGATCCTGCTCGGCAGCGCGTTCGACCCAGACCATCGTCTCGCCGGGATCCGCCGTCACGCCGAGCCCACGGTCGTAGAAAATCGCGGTCATGAACTGCGCCTCCGCATCCCCCTCCTCGGCGCGCAGCCGATAGGACTCCGCAATCTCGACTGGATCACCAACCACACCGGCGAGGTGAAGCTTTCTGACGACCTCGCCCGCATCCGCTCGGCCCAGAGCCGCTGCGCGCTCGAACCACAGGCTCGCCCGACCGTAGTCCTGCTGCACACCGGTACCGCCCAGGTAGAGCCCGCCGAGGCGTACCATGGCCTCGGGAATTCCCTGCACCGCAGCGCGCTCGAGCCATTCTGTAGCCTGCGCCGGGTCTTTCCCGACGCCCACACCGGCCAGGTAGCGTATGCCGAGGATCAACTGACCGCCGGCATTGCCCTGTTCGGCGGCCTTGCGGTACCAGTACGTCGCATCCTTCTCGTTGCGGTCCACCCCTTCACCCACAGCGTAGCGCCCTGCAAGTTCAAGCCGCGAGTCCATGCCGCCCAGCCAGGCTTTGGCCCGCAGCCGATCGAGGTCGCCGCAGCCCGTCAGCACGAGTGCCATCACCATCCAGCATGCGAAACGTGTCGAGCGCATCGTTTTTCCCTCGCGCTGCCGCAGCGGGCGGCACGCGCCGTGTCCTACAAGCGGCTCAAGGTACCGGATCTACTGCTCCATGCCGCGTGTTCCCCAAAAGGACCCGAGGCATCTACTCATCCAAATAGCCGAGCTGACGAAGGCGCTCACGATCTTCGGAATCCAGCTGCGGCCGAGTCTCAGCGGAGCGCTCGAGGCCGGCACGCAGCGCGCCGAGCCGTGCGCGCAGATCTGCCGCCACCTGGGGAGCCGCCGCGCTCAGCTCTACCTCTTCATCACCCACCTCGTAGAGGCGCCCGGCATATACCCCGCCCTGTTTTGTCGCGACGAACTTGAAGCCGTTGGCGATGATCCCAACGCGCTCCACCTCGTCTGCGCCGAGGGTGGCGAAGTAGGGTGTGCTTGCCCCGCGCTCCGCCCCGGGTCCAAACAGGTCGCGTCCCAATCCCCTCGAATCCAAGGGCAGCCCTTCGAGCAACGCGAGCAGCGACGGCATCAGGTCGACCAGCGTGACCGGGTCATCGCGCCGGGAGGGACCTCGCCCTGGAATACGGACCAGCAGCGGCACGCGCACCTGTTCGTCACCGAGACGCGAGCCGTGGGCAAACCAGACGCCGTTCTCACCGAGAGACTCGCCGTGGTCGGCCGTGAAGACGATCACGGCCCGGTCGCCGAGACCCGCAGACTCCACGGTCTCGAGCAAGCGACCGATCTGCTGATCCACGTACTGGATCTCTGCGCGGTAACCGGCGCGGTACCACGCAACCTCGTGACGGTCCTGCAGGAACTGGTAGCGCGGGATCACGCCCTCACCGCGATGATCCTCGCCGACCGACAGCGAACGCGTTCCGTCCTCGGCTCGTCGCTCCGCAGGAAGCAACCGTTCGCGAGCATCGCCGGGTGGATCGTAGGGTCCGTGTGGGTCCTGGTAGTGCACCCAGACGAAACAACGCGTCGACGGGATCTGCGTACAGCCCTCCACCGATTCGATCGCAGCATCCGTCGTCGCTTCGGCGCTGCGCTCGGGCCAACCCCGCACCGCCTCCTTCTCGGGGAATCGGTCGTCGAAACGATCGAAGCCCCGCGCGACTCCCGACTCTCGCCTCAATACCCAGTTTCCGACCACACCCCCCGTCCGCCACCCGCGCGAACCCAGTTCGGTAGCGAGCGTGGGCACGCTGTCGGGCAGACCCGACTCGTTGTTCCAGATGCCGAGTTCTTCCGGGTAGCGGCCTGTGAGCAGGCCAGCAACCGAGGGCAATGTGAACGACGACGCTGCGTACGCCAGCGTGAAGACATTGGCCCCGGCGGCGAATTCGTCGAGATTCGGCGTGAGACCGCGGGAGCTGCCGTAGACCCCGAGTTCATCGGCACGGAGCGTATCGACGCTGATCAGCAGCAGGAGTCTGGGAGGCGGCGGCCCACCGCACCCCGCCGCCGCCAAGCTGAACGCGGCGAGCCACGCGACAACCCTGCGCAACGGTCTTTCCCCTCCAGAAGCCTTCAACCTAGCACACGCCCCGCTGCACATCGCGGGCCAATCGCCTACGGTGCGTACGTGACGCGGAGACAGGAACAGGAGCCGGCCCTCCCTGAGGTCGTTGAAGTCGCTCCGAGCGTGTTGCGCATGGCACTACCGATCCACCTCCCGGGCCTCGAACACGTCAACTGCTACGCGTTCGTCGACGACGAGGGTGCAGCAGTCGTCGACCCAGGCCTCCCGGGTCCCTCGACTTGGCGAACCTTCCAGGAGCGGCTGAAGCAGATCGGCATGGAGGTCCGTCACGTCCACACCGTGATCATCACCCACTCCCATCCCGACCACTTCGGAGGCGCCGCGAGAATCGCCAAGGAGTCCGGGGCCAAGGTCATAGCGCATCACAGCTTCGCCTTCGGACCGCCCGCGGCACAAACCGCCGCGCCCGAAGTCTCTGCAGACGATCTCGCGGCTCAGCACCCATCCGGCAGCGACGAGGCCGCTAAGGGCGAAGAGCCGGACAAGCATCTCCGGGACCAGTTGGCCAGCTTCACACGCAGCCGAACACCCTGGGGAGGCGAAGCCCCACGACCCCCCTGGCGCACCCGCCTCAAGTGGCGGGCCCTACGGCTCGTCAGCGGCCGCATCATCCCCCAGATAAGCGATTCGGTGGAGCACGGGGACGTTCTGCGCCTGGCAGGACGCGAGTGGTTCGTCGTGCACACGCCCGGGCACACCCAGGATCACTTCTGCCTGCACGACCCTGCGAGCAGGCTCTTCCTGGCCGGCGACCACGTCCTTCCGAGCATCACCCCCCACATTTCTGGATTGGCCAGCTCACCCGATCCCCTGGCCTCGTATTTCTACTCCCTCGACCGTGTTGCCGAAATCAAGGAAGTCGGTCAAGTGCTTCCGGCCCACGGCCATCCATTCGAGAATCTCGCGGCCCGCACAGTGGCGATCAAGCGCCACCATCAAGAGCGCCTCGGCAAATTGAAGGACATTTCTCACGAGTACGGACGGCCCGCCACGGTTCAGGAGTTCTCCCATCACCTCTTCCACCCCCGCGCCTGGGGCTCGATGGCGGACAGCGAGACATTCGCGCACCTGGAGCACCTGCGAATCGCCGGCGATGCCGAACTCACGGTCGAGCGCGACGGAACCTATCGCTACCTCACTCGCTAGCCCCCCGGAAAGCCTCCAGCAGCGGGGAGGGCGTCCCGACGCAGCTGACCCAGAGCTGATGGACCGCACGCGTCGCTGCGACATTGAGCCTCCGACGCGAGAGCGGTGAATCCGGGAACTGCCCTGCACTCGCATCGACCACGATCACGTAGTCGAACTCGAGCCCCTTGACCTGTTCGATCTCGGTAATCTCGATGCCCGGTATGAAGCCGAACTCCTGGTTCTCGACACGACGCAGCCGCGGCACGTCACCGTCCGTTAGCCCCTCGAAATATTCATCACTCACCTCGGGTGAGGGCGTGAGGAGTGCGACCGAGGCCATCGGCTCCTGGTCGGAGAGGCGGCGCAGCGCGTCGGAGAGGAAGCTCACGCAGGCCCCGAGTTCGGTGAAACGAAAAAACTCGACCGGAGGGCCGCTGCGCGTTGCCTGCGTCGGCAGCTCCGGATCGCGCAGATCGCCGAGAACTCGGGCCGAGAAATCCATGATCTCCTGAGACGAGCGATAGCTCACCCGCAGCGTCTCTACTTCGCCACCGGGAACGCCGAGTTCCCGGAGGAACCCTGACCAGGAGGTAAACCCGCTTCCGGGCACGATGTGTTGCTGCGCATCTCCGGACAGCGTCAGGCTGCGACTTTCATCCAGGGTGTCGAGCAGCACCTGCACCTCCAAGGGAGCAAAATCCTGCACCTCATCGACGACGACGTGCCGGTGACGCAGCACACGCTTCCCCGCCCGGAGCGGGCCGACCCGAAGCTGCCAGGCTCGCAGCAGTAGAGCATCGTCTTCCGGTTCGAGCGCCGCGTCGGTCTCCGAGTCACCCAGCTGCCAGGCGAAGAGTTCGTCGAGTCGCTGCCGGTTCCAAGCGACGAAGCTCGCGATTGCATCCCGGCTGATGTCCCCCGCGCCACGCTCCTCGAATACTCGCTCCAGCAGCTCCGTCTGCACCAGAACGCTTGCCCAGTCGTCCACGGCCTGCTCCGCCGTTGCGGGCCCCTCCACCCTCGCGACCTGCTCCGCGAGTGCAACCGACAACGCCGGGGCAAGCTTGAGACGCTGCACCACGGACGGCGCGTCGTGGCGCTGCGACTTCGGAAGGGCCGGGAAGTGACGCAGGCGCTGCTGATGCGCCCACTCGTGCCAAGTGCGAATCGCGACTGCACCGACGCCGAGCGCGGGCAACACATGACTCACGTAGTTCCGCAGGCCCGGGGAGAAGACGACGAAGAGCGTGCGTTTCGAGTCTATTTCGGGGTCGTCGTAGGCCAGGTAGGCGATACGATGCAACGCCACGGTCGTCTTGCCGGAGCCCGCCGCGCCGCGGATCGTCAGGAATCCCGGTTTCGGACGGGTGATGAGGGAAAACTGCTCCGGATCGATGAGGCCCGTGATCTCGGGAAGGCGCTTGTCCGCTCGACGGCGCCCACCCGCACCGTCGAGGCCAAGTTCGGCAGAATCGCCCGCCTTCGGCCGATGGGCGCGCAGTGCCGAACCCTCGCCGCCGGCCAGCCGCGCCGTCTCCCGCTCGATGCGCTTCCAGCCACTCAAGGCCTCGGGCGCCATTGTGAAGGTGCCTTCCGGCGCATCGATGCGCTCGAGCAGAGTTTCCCGAATCGTCACGGTGCGCCGCGACACCACCTCGCCGACGCGAACCCTACCGGCGATTTCCTCCTCGTACTCCTCTCCCTGGGCGTAGCGATAGAATAGCCGCGACACAGGAGCGTTTCGCCAGTCGACGATCCTCACCCCGCGACGGATGCACGTCGCACGCCCGAGGCACAGGTCCCGGATCTGCCCGTTCTCGCGCAGCTGCAGGTGCCCGAAATACGGCGAGCGCGTGTCGACCTTCGGAGCGGAGCGACTCGTGCGAAGCTGCTCGAGCAGCGAGTTCTGGCGGTGCCACTGCTCGTTGAGGGAGACCGCGTCCTTCGATTCCTGGCGGCTGATGAGCAGTTCCCGCAGCCGCCGCAACTCCTCGATGATGGGAGCCTCGGACGGCGGTGGTGCCTCCGGGCTCTCGGCCAGGATCCGGTTGACCCGACCGAGCAGGTCCAGCTCTTCGGAGACGATCGAATGCGTCACCGCGCGGGCTCCGCCACGCTCCGGCTTCGCTCCAGAACCCCCGCAACAATGATCCGCAAGGCGCCCCCAGCCGACGACGAAAATGTGACCCGGTAGGGTAACCCGTCTCGGTCAACTGGGACTGGGGAAACACGCACCGCAAAATCGAACGGTGTTCCATTGTCAGAAATACAGCGCTCGCCCCCGGGTCTCGAGTGCCGTCTCGTGCCTCGCCTCGGAGTGCGTTCCCTCTCACCGAGGGCGAGCGCCTTGCCGCGGGCCGTCAGAGGGAAACGACCCACTCACAGCTCTCGCCCCGCACCCCGCACAGCCTGCTCCGTGAACCCAGCGCTCGCGATCTGCGGCCCGAATGGCTCCGACGTAACCTCCCGGGCTGTCTCCGATGATGATGCAGTCGAGCGACTCAGAGACGCTCGTCTCCCTACTGGAAGCAGAAGTGCGGCCCTCGGACGACCTTGCCATCGAGAACCTTCCACTCTTCGACTTTCACCCTGCGACGCTCACCATCACACTCGAGAACCCAGTCCGATACCGGCTCGACGAAGCGGCGGAACGAGCCGCCCTGGGTCGAATAGGGCACAAAGATCTCGTAGTAGCCATGCTCGCGATTCGACTGAGCACTAGTGCGCCAGGTGAACTCACGTCCCGTGTTGGTCCGAAGCTTCAGACTCGCGCTCACCAGCCGGCCGGGCATCGTGACTCCCGCAATCCGCGCGGCCGCAACGCGCTCGTAGACCCGGAGCCCGCCCGGATCCGACGGGTCTCCCAACTCGTAGACCAGACGGAACTGTCTCGCGGCCGGGGGCTCACCCAGCTGCGGGTCCTGGGTCTCGGAGCCGTCGAACTCCAGGAGCGATCGACCGAGCGAAACCGGTGAGGCCGGGGTCAATACGGCGTGGATGCCCACCGGCATCACCGCGTAGCGGACATTCCACAGCGATGCGAGATTCGCACCGATTCCCGGCGACGCCAGAAAAAACTTGCGGGAACGCGCCACACGCATCGGCTTGCTCAGCGAATCCACAGCCGTCGCTCGCAACGACGCGAATGTCAGGAAATCACCGAGTTCCCAGGGTGCGAGTATGCCGTACGGGGGCTCGCTGCCGCTGTCGAACCATCCCTTGGTCGGTGGCGTGAATTCCCGCAGCCAATTTGCCACCGCCCGCACCCGGCTCTCGGGCACATCGATGCCATAGACGGTGGTCGCCGGCCGTGTGCCCACGAACTCCGAGCGAACCAGGGCCGGCGCCGCGAGGAGCACGGACGTACCGACCACCAGAACCCCGCCCCTGGCCCCGGAAAGCCGCGGCGAAGCCAGCACCACGGCCGCCGCCACCGCGTATCCCACCACGAGCGCCACCGCGACGCTGCCAAGCGAGTGACCCCCGGGCACCACAAACGCTACGCCGAGAAACACCGCACCTGCGCCGAGCGCCAGGAGCGTGGATGCCGACCCGCACCGGGCGCGCCAGGCGAGCAGCGGCAACGCGAAGGGCACCGCCCAGCCGAAGAGCGTCAGATCGCCGAGCAGTGAACCCGCCGTGAACGGGGGCTCCACACGACCCGCCGCGAGCGAGGCCGGGCCAAAGAACGCCCGCCAGGGAGTGACTCCTCCATCGAGCACCAGAGGCGCCAGAATGCCGCCCGCTGCCATCCCGAGAGCGGCGAGCACGAGCATCGCTACCACGCGCAGCGACAGCGACGCGCCCATCGGGCTGCGCCGTGCCGCGACCCAGGCCAGCGCAATCGCGGCCGGAACCGCGAAGAGCGCGAGGTGCGTGCGCGACGGATAGGGCACCGTAAATGGAGCTGCCTCGGGAGTGGCACGCAACACGGCGGCGGGCAAGACAACGAGCAGGGCGACACACTGCAGTGCGACCAAGCGCTGCGCCGCCCCGTCGGCCCCTGCCACAGGCCGCGTCGCGAGCAGGATCAACAATCCGACCTGAACCACCGCTGCGACGAGCACCCCGCCGACCGAGAGCAGCACCCCAAAACCCAGAAGCAATCCGGTGACGAGGGCAGCACCCCAAGCGCGCAGCTCGCTCTCGACCAGGCGCAGCGCAGCGGCTAGGACCAGTACCGCGACGAGTCCTCCGGCACAGCGCTGGCTCAGCGCCCCGACGCGTGTCACCTCGACATGCGCCGGCAGAATCGCGAGGAGCCCAGCGGCAACCAGCGCCGCCACCACTCCCAAGCGTCGCTGGAGCAATGCGTAGAGACACGCCACCGTGAGAGCACCGATCACCGGAGGTACCCACAGGGCGAACCGCTTCATTTCCGGACCAACATTCTCCACGACGGGCAGCGCGAACCAGGCAACTAGCGCATCGAAGAGCGGCGGCCACGCGGCGCTCGCACCGCGGGGGAACTGCACGAAGGGGTCGAATCCCAGCAGATGGGGGAATCGCGCGGCGTCGTAGACGATGCGCCGCAGGTGGTACCAAGCGTCACCGACAGTGGGCGCCAGCTCATCGCCCGCAAATACCGTCTCGTGACCTGCCGCGCGCAGGGCGAAGGCCAAGGCCGCCAGACCGAGCGGTAAAATCCAGTGCAGCCCCTTGGCAATCCTCATTTGGATGAGAAACCTACCTCAAATCGCGGGGACGTATGTGCCGCGCTGCGGTTCCCGTTCGTCCGGGCGAGCGACAAGGCTTCGCCTTCGGCTCTTGCACAGAGACGGGCTTGCTCTTTGCGCGGGTGTTCCGGTTTTTCTGATCCAGTGCCCTCGTCCAATCGAACCGAATGCGCTGGGGGCGTCCCCGCACGGCTTGGCCCGTGCTCAGCCCTCCACACGCCGCGGCTGGCACGGGCCCGGGGTCACTCGATCTTGCGGAAGATCGGAAGGTTCGCCTCCGTCGCCACGTAGATCACATTCGGGTTCTCGTTGAGCGTCTTGATCCAGAGGTACTGGAGGTAGCTGCCCGAGAGGGTCGACCGGACGATCTCCTGGGCGCGCGCCGCGCCCTCGGCCCGCGCCACCTCGATCTCCGCATCCTTGCGGGCCTGCTGCAACTCGAACTGCTTCTGCTGCACTCGCTGCTCGGCGGTGAGCTTCAGCTCGATGCTCTCACGGAATTTTTCCGGGAGCCGGACGTCCCGCAAGAGCACATCGACGACTTCGATGCCACGGGGCGCCAGATTCTGGCGGAGGAACTCGCGAATCTTCGATGCGATCTCCTTTCGCCCGGCTTCGGAGTAGATGTTCTTGACCGGGTATCCCGCCACCACGTCGCGCACCGCATTGCGGAGATAAGGCACCACGAGCAGCTCGATGTAGTTTCGCCCCACGGTCTTTCGGATAATCGGCGCCTTGTCGGGAAGCACCCGGAAGAGCAACGAGGTCTCGAGCCCCACGATCAGTCCCTCGGAGGACGGAACTTTGGCCGACTCCTTGATCTCCTGAAGCTTCGTATTCCAGCGGGTCACCGTGCGCACCACGGGAACCTGGAAGACAATGCCCTGCGCCACCGGCTCGTCGGAGATGCTTCCGAAGCTCTTCTGGACCCCCACCTCGCCGTCTTCGACCACCACGCATCCCGTGAGTCCCCAGCCAAGCATCGCCACAGCCAGAACCAACACTCGAAATCTCATAGGACATTCCCTCCTCGTTCGGGTTTCACGGCGCGGCTTCGCGCCGGTAGACAGCAACCCAGGGCAACTCCGCCAGGCGCCCGCGTTCTGCATCGAGCCAGCGCAGCGCGGCGTGCCCATGGGAAAAGACATAGCCCTCTCCGCGCTCGTCCGCGTGGGCCACGAACTCCATCGCGTAATCGCGAGCAAGCATGCGATCAGTTTCCTCGAAGATCCATCGGTCCGTGCGCTCAGAGATCAGCAGCGAGGTCGAAATGTGCACCCAAACCACATAGCGCGGGCGCGCGCGCGTCACTTCGGCCAGCGCCTCTCGCTGTCGCTCGAGCGCTTCCGGATAACCGCCGGTAAGCGGATAGAAGAAGATATAGCGGGTCGCGCTCGGTCGCTCGGCATAGAAGAGGATCTCCGGCTCCGAGCCCACGACGAAGACCGCCTCCCCGGGGGCACTCGTGCGCGCGATGTGGCGGGCGATGGCCACCGCTTCGGGGAACGGGTTGAGGCCCCAGAGCTCCCTCGCCGCCGCTTCCGGAGTCTCAGCGGCAAGCACGGCGCGGTTGGCCACCATCGGCGCCCCGACTACGGCGACCGCCAGGACCGCGCCAACCCATGCCGCGGCCCGGCCCCCCGCCGCTCCGGCCCCGCGCACCGCAGCGGCCAGACCCACGCCGGCCGCTGCCGCCAGAGCCGGCAGTGCCTGGAGGAAATAGTGGGGCCGGAACTGGAGGCCGACGGCGAGGCCGAGCAGGCTGGCGGCGAGCCAGCCGGCGAGAATCGCACGCTCGCGGCCCCCGGCGGCAATCGGCCACAGCAAGCCTCCCGCGGCCAGGACCCAGGCGGGAGAGAGGCTGGGCGCCTGCTCGCCCAGCGCGTAGCGCAGATTGTCGAAGCCCTCGGCCCACGAGCGGCGCCCCACGTATTCGAGGTTGTGCCACCAGACCGCATCCGCAAACTCGTCGAAGGCGCCGACAGCGGCGAATGCACCGACCACGGGGACGGCCACCGCCAGCGCGCCGGCGGCGAGGGCGGCGATGCGCAGCGGGATCCGCCGCCGACCGTAGGCATCGGGCAACAGGCACGCGAGCACTGCGACGAAAGCGGCGTTCGTCAGCGCCACTTGCTTGAAGGCCACCGCGACCGCGCTGGCGGCACCGGCCCCAGCCCAGCCCCCGGCGCCCGAGGAGCGCGTTCCCAGCTCGCCCCGACGCAAACACAGCCACAGCGCCAGCACACAGGGAAGCAGCAAAAACGCCTCGGTATTGGCCGCAACCCCGCCGAGCCGCGGGTCCGCGCCGAGGGCGCAGAAAACCAGCACCGCCCCGGCGGCTGCGAGTGCCCCCGCCAAGCCCCGGACGAGTCCGTAAAGGGCCAACGCCGTCACTGCACTCCACAGGTGGAGAAAGATCCGGATCGCCTCCGGACTGCGACCGAAAAGTGCAAAGGCCAGGCGATAGGCAACGAAGGTCGCGGGGGGTTTCTGATTGAAGGCGTCCCGGTAGGGCACGTCGCCCTGCTCCATGCGCCAGGCGATATAGGCGTACTCGCCCTCATCGCGCTGGAGAGGGAGCGAAACCAGTGGCGCGCGCAGGGCCACGAATGCACATGCGGCAAGCACCAGCCAGGCCAGCGCGATGCGCGCGAGCGTATGCTCCGTCATCCGGTTCGTCCCACCGCCCGTGGTAACTTTCGTCGCATGCTTGCGCGCCCGGGTCCGATACTAGCCCGCCTCCGGACCGCAGCCGCCGGCGTCGCAACGCTGGCGATCAGTTGCGGCCCGGGTATTCCCGACGTGCAGCTCGTCCTGCTCCTCAGCGTCGACACACTCCGTGCGGATCGACTCGGCGCCCACGGGTCCCTCCTCGGACTGACTCCACACCTCGACGCACTCGGGGCGGAGAGTATCGTCTTCGAGGCCGCCTACGCGCCAACCGCCCAGACACTGCCCTCGGTCGCCGGGTTGCTGACCGGGCGTTACGCGCAGGAGTTCGGCGTCACCGGGAATCTGTCGCCCCTTCCCGCTGACGCGGGAACCATCGCACGGCGCTTGCGCGCCGCAGATTGGACGACGGCTGCAGTGGTCAGCAACTGGGTGCTCCGCCGGGAGATGGGCCTCGACGCCGGCTTCGATCACTTCGACGACACGCTCCCGGAACTCGAGGCGGCCCGCCCCATGCCCGAGCGGCGGGGGCCCGACACCACCCGCGCAGCCATCGCGGCCCTCGACCTCTGTCTCCCGGAACGCCGAGGGCATTGTCTCCTCTGGGTCCACTACCAGGACCCGCACGGGCCCTACACCCCACCCGCCCCCCTGCGGGCGCAGCGCCTCGCGGTCGAGCGCCAGCGCCCGGACGCGCAGCGCGAGCTTCCCATACTCGGGCGCTCATTCGGCGGCGGAGGCATTCCGGACTACCAGGTCATCGACGGGCGCAAGGATGTCGCCTTCTACCGCGCCGGCTACGACGGTGAGGTGTCGCTACTCGACGCTGAGATCGGAAAGCTCCTCGACGCGATCCGCACGCGCGGCCTGTGGGAGCGGACCCTCGTCGCCTTCGTCGCCGACCACGGAGAGTCGCTCGGCGAAGACGACCTCTGGTTCGGTCACGGCGAGCGGCTGAGCGAGGCGCAGGTGCGGGTGCCCCTCTGGATCCGCGTGCCAGGAGCACCCCCCGGACGGCGCGCCGATGTGGCCTCGCTTCTCGACGTGGCGCCGACCCTCGAATCACTGCTGCTCGGAACGTCGCCGGCACGAGACAGCCCGGGGCGCGACCTGCTCGCGCCGGAAGCCGCGCAACAGTCGAGTACCGTCTATCTCGCAACGCTCCAGGGCTCCCGGGTCAGGCGTATCGGTGTGGTCGACGGCGACTTCAAGTACCTGGCCGAACTGCGGGATGGATCGTCCTGGGATGGAAGGCTCACCCCGCGAAACGCCGACGATACGGATCTCACCGCACCGGCACCCCACGTGGCCGGCCGCCTGCGCGCACGGCTCGAAGAACTCGCCAATCGGTACGACGTCTCGCCCGAACCTCGAGCCCAGCTCGATGCCGACGACCGCCGCCATCTACACGCCCTCGGCTACCTCGAGGGGGATTCGCCGTAGCCCAGCGCCTCGAGCGCGGCTTTGTCGCGCGGCGTCAGCACCGAGTGGGCCAGCCCTCCCTTCTGGCGAGTCCGCCACTCCTGGATCAGGGCCGACATCGCGTCGGCCCTACCCGGCGAGTCCAGCGACACGTCGCTCTGCTCGGTGCCGTCCCCGCGGAGGTCGTAGAGTTCTCGGCGCCCCTCGTCGGCCGCCTCGAAGTACTTCCAGGCCCCACGCCGCACGCCGAAGCCGTAACCGACTTCCGTCGCAGCGCCCGCCTTTGCCGCCGGATAGGGACGCTGCAGAAAGATTGGACGCGAGAGATCCGGTGCAACCGAGCGATGCACGTGCGGCATGAGATCGATGCCCTCGAACGAAGCACCGCCGGCATCGATATCCAGGGCGGATACCACGGTGGGCAGGACATCGATCAGGCGCGCCGGCTGTTCGATGCGGAGGGAGGCATCGATCCGTTCGGGCCAGCGAAGGATGAACGGAATCCTCACCTCCTCTTCGTAGGTGGTCCGGTTGTGGAACTGCCAGCCGTGATCGAAGAGCCCTTCCCCATGATCGGAAACGATCACGACGAGCGTATTCTCCCAATCTCGTGATTCCGAGAAGTAGTCGACGAGCTTTCCGATCGCCTCATCCGCGTAGCGCACATTCGCGTCGTAGCGCGCGATGATCTGCTCCCGGCGCGACATACCCGGGCCGATGAAGAAATCTTCGAACCGCTGCGGGCGGCGGTGCGGACCGTGTGGATCGAAGAGATGAATCCAAAGGAAGAGCGGCGATGCGGGCGCTTCGGTCTCGAGCCAGTCCAGCGCCGCATCGACCGTGGCGCTTCCGTCCCGATCGAACCCCCCCTCCACCCGAAGCTGCTCCCAGATCGGGTCGCGCACCCTGGAGGAGTCGACCGAAAATTCGTCATCGAAGTATTCGAATCCCTGCGCCATGCCGAAGCGCCGCGAGACGGGGTAGGAGCTGACGAAGGCGGCCGTCCGGTAGCCGTTGCGACCCAGGATTTCTGCCAGCGTCACGGCTTCTTCAGAAAGCGCGAGCCCGTTGCGCACCAGGCCCAGGCCCAGCGGCTCCTTCGAGGTGAAGAGCGCTGCGTGCGCGGGAGTGGTCGTTCCCATCGGGGCGTAGGCCACTTCGAACGCAGCTCCTTCGGCCGCCACGGCGTCGATGCGCGGCGTGGTGGCGCGGCTGTAGCCGTAGCTCCCGACGTGATCCGCACGCAGCGTGTCGACGACCACGAGCAGAACATCCGGCGGGTCCGCACCGCCCAAAGGGGAGCAGGCCGCGAACGGGAATGCCAGGAGCGCTGCGGCCACGCGGATTCTCACGACGCCGGACCGCGACGGCGGCTCCACACCACCATCCCCGCGAGACCGGCCAGGCTCACGGACGTCACGAGAGCACCAATGACGAAGCTCTTCGGGCGATAGACGAGTTCCAGCCGGATATCCGAGGCATCGACCGCCACCGCCAACAACCCGTCCCGCGCCAAGACCTCACCCGGCTCCACACCGTCCGCTCCGTAGCGCAGAAGGCGCCAGCCCGGAGCGTGATTCTGATTGACTACGACCGTACCCGCCCGCTCCGCCTTCACGTCGAGCACCAGTTGGTTCGGCGACCAGCTCCTGAAGTCGACGCGGCCCCCGGTCCCTTCCAGATACACCTCTCCCCGATAACCTCTTCCCCGAGGGAACGCCGCCCGAGAAGGAATCGGCACGACCTCGTAGCCGCGGGTGGATCCTCGGTTCGAGAGAAATGCCGGATACACGCCACTGAGTGTGCTGTAGAGCGGATTCGAATTCCGCCTCCGCCAGCCCCTCGCGTCGTATTCGGGCAGGGAGAGAATCTGGCGGAACTCGGCATCGCGGCGAACCGGGATCGGCTCGATGGGAAACGCCTCCCGGAACACCGGAGCGCTCACAAGAACCAGGTCCGTCAACATGGCCAATACCAGCGCCGCCGCGGCCAGCGTCCCCGCGGCGGCACTCGACGTCCAGCCCGCAACGCGGATCTGTACAGCCTCGACCCCGAAGCCGACGAAGACCGCAAAGACCAGGACGGCGACGATTCCGAAGCGCTGCGTCAAGCGCATGTTGTCCAGAACGGGCAGCTCGTGCAGCCCGCTCCAGAGGCTGATGGGCACCTGACTGCCCAACGTGGTCCACACGAAGAGCAGCAAGACGAGCAGCAACGGAGCCCGCCGGCGCGGCCCCCGGACCACTCCAAATAGGAATAGCACCAGCGCGAGGAGGCCCACGTAGAGGCCCTCGTGCATCCAGCCCAGAAATTCTCCGGGGCGGTCCGCGTAGGCGGACGCGAGTGTCTGACTCCGAGCGAAGAGCGCGTTCCCGAGCGCTTCGATCGTATAGCCGGTTTCTGCACTCGTTGTCCGAGGATGCTCGAGCATGAGTTCGACGACCGGCAGGAGCTTCACGGCTGAGACCAGAACCGTCAGACCGGCGATAGCTGCCAACGCCGCAGTGTGGCGAGCGACGGTCCCTTGACGCAAGACGAGGCAAGCTGCCGAGTAAAATGCAAAGAGCAGCACGGTCATTACGAACAAGTAGATGCCGCCCCCGAAGAACATGAGCACGAGCGCGAGACTCGCGGCGAGCGAATAGCGCAGATCTTCGATGGACTTCAGGTAGAAGAGAAAGGCCCAGGGCAGATACGCGACGTTGAGGGCCCAGGTGTGCCCGACGGTCATGTGGATCGCATACCAGCTGTTCAGAATGGCGACGAAGGCGGCGGCCAGGGCACCTAGACGACCGGCTCCCAGGTGACGCAGAAGGTGAAAGGCACCGAGCATGCCCACCACGAGGGAGAGCACGATCTCGAGCTTCAGGCCCACGACCTCGCCGAAGAGAAGCGTCAACGCGAAGGTCGGGGCGAGGACCCGCGATTCGGGATTCGCGAGGAGCGGAACGCCAGACCAGTTGTACGGATTCCAGAGCGGGAACTCAAAGTGCTCGAGGAGCGTGGCACGGGCAACGGCGTGATGGAACAGATGCTGGTCCCAGTCGAGGATCCCCCAATTGTGAAGCTCCGAAAGGACCGGCCCTGCAAGAACCAGCGCAACGGCACACAGCAGGAGGACGACACCGATCTCGGCGACGACCGGCCTGGAGCCAAGGGTGCTCAATGGGGTCTCGTCGGCCTCCGGTCGATGCAGCTAGAGGGATAGCCGATCGGGTTATGATGCCATAGGAGGACACGCACTTGGATCGCAGAATCGCGCTCGTCACCGGAGCCAGTCGTGGAATCGGCAAGGCCACCGCTCTGCGTCTCGCGGAAGCGGGGCTCGACGTGGCGATCACGGCGCGCACGCTCCGCGAGGGCGAGCGCTACGAGCACTCGTGGACGGTCAAGAGAAGCGATACGAGCGCCATGCCGGGAAGCCTCGAAATCACCGCTGCGGCGGTTGAAAAGCTGGGACGGCGGGCGCTTCCGGTTCGCATGGATCTCCTCGTTCCCGCGAGTATCGAGGCGGCCGTCGCCCGCACGCGGGAGGCCTTCGGGCGCATCGATGTGCTGATCAACAATGCGGTCACGACCGGTCCCGGGAGCCTCGACACATTCCTCGACACTCCGCTCGACGTCCTCGAGCGTTACCTGCGCGGCAACGTGCTGGCGGGTGCACAGCTCACGCGGCTGGTACTCCCCGAACTACTCGAACGCGAGAACGGCACCGTCCTCAACGTCACCTCGTATGCCGGCCAGTACGATCCCCCGGCACCCGCGGGCAGCGGCGGCTGGAGCTTCGCCTACGCGGCCTCGAAGGCCGCATTCCACCGGCTGGCCGGTGTGCTCGCTGTCGAGCACCGGGATTCCGGCGTGCGCTTCTTCAACCTCGACCCGGGCACCGTCGCCACGGAGATGATGCAGCGCAACCAGCAGGCACAGAATCTCGAAGACTTCGAAGCCGTTCCCATGGACGTACCCGCCGCCGCCATCACCTGGCTGGCCACGTCGCCCGAGGCCGCCGACCTGAACGGCCAGGTGCTCCACGCCTACAAGCTCTGCAAGACTCACGCGCTGGTTCCCGGCTGGCCCCCGGCTCGCTGAGGGGCACGCGTGCCCCTCAGCGGCTTCTCAGCGAGGTCGCCGCAACGAGAGGCAGGCGGCGAGCGCAAAGTTGAGCACCAGACCGACGACGCCGATGTGGATGCCAGCGAGGCGCTTCTCGCCGAGCAACGCACCGCCCACCGCGAGCAGGCTGCCCGCCAGGATGCCCACCAGAACGGGTCCGGCGCGCAGACCGCGCCAGTGGAGTGCGAGCAGGAAGGCTGGAACGCACTGGATGAGGAGCTCCATCTTCAGTTCGATCAGCCCCCAAAGCGTCACATCGCGGGCCACCAGTGCGAGACCCGCCATCGCGACCATTACGAAGGCGGCGATGCGCTTTCCCAGGCGCGTGGCGCCGGCGTCCCAGTGGGCCCGGCCGAGCAGGTCCTCGGCCAGCATCGAGCCGAGCGAGAGCAGCACCGAATCCGCCGTTGACATGATCGCGGCGAGCGCACCGAGGAACACGAGCACGGCCGCCACCAACGCGACCGGTCCGGCCGCGGCCCACTCCTCCAGGAGCCGGGGCATCACCGAATCCGCCTCGACCGCACCGAGGCCAGTAAAGCGCGGGATGGCGGCGAGACCGATCAGCGTGACGACCAGCGTCGTCGTGATCGGCATGAAAGTCATGAGCGCCATGGATCGTTGCAGCGTGCGGCCGCTCCGGGCTGCGTAGACGCGTTGGATCGCCTGGGGGTAGACGACGCTGGCGAGCCCCATCAAGACGATCGTGCTGAACCAGTTCGTCCTCTCCCGGGTGCTGGGTACCTCGATCGTCTCCGGCCGCACCGCAGCCACCGCCTCGCTCAGGGAGGCAAGCCCCCCAGCCTCGATGAGCAACCACCCGAGCAACGCCGAAAGACCCACCAACATCAGGATCGCCTGGCCGGCATCAGTCCACGCCACCGCACGCATGCCGCCCAGGGTCTCGTAGAACAACACGGTCGCCGCCAGCAGACAAACACCCAGCTCGTAGGAGACGATCCCGCCCGTCACGTGCTCCGCCATCACACCCATGGCCTTGAGTTGGGCGAAGAGAAAGTTCGCGAGGGCCACGATCATGAGGCCCGCCACGGCCAGACGCAGGGCGTTGCCGGCTGGCTCCGCTCCAAAGCGGTGACGCACCCAGTCACCCGGAGTCACGAAACCCTCCCGCACCGCGACGGGTCTCAGGCGTGGGACCAGCAGGTGAAAGGCCACCACGATCGACATCATGAAGCCCGTCGCCATGATCCAGGAGAAGCCGCGGCGATAGGCTTCTCCCGGGTAGCCCAACAGCGAGTTGCCGCTATAGGCGGTGGCATACAAGGTCAGGAAGAGCACGAAGACGCCGAGGTCCCGGCTTGCCAGGAAGTGATCCGCAGGGGAGTCATCGCGGCGCGCGCGGCGCGCCAATTCCGCGATTACGGCCAGGCCGGCCACGTAAGCGAGCAGGGCCGCGAAGCCCGCCTGGCCGAAGCTCACGTCCCGTCCTCGTCGATGTCGGTGAGCAGCCAGGCGGCGGCATTCAGCACCGCCACCGCGACATAGCACCCGATCGCCACGACGACCCAGTCGGGCAGGCCGAACACGCTGCCACCGGTCTCCCCGCCGCTCCGGTACCAGGGAACCGAGAGCACGTAGAGCCCTCCGATTCCCGCCAGGAGCATCCGGCGCAAGTAACGCTTCACGGCATCTCCTCCGGCGGCGGTGGTGCGAGACAGCCCGCGTCGTCGAACTCCGGCCGATTTACGCGGCGGCTCACCGGCGTGAACTCGAGTTCCGAGTCCGGACGCGGCAGGAGCAATGGCAGCAGCGCTGCCGCGTCCTTCCGGTCCCGGTCCAACCAGAGGTCCCAATGCTCGGAAGGCAGGATCGCGGGCATGCGGTCATGAACTGGAGCGAGGCGCGCGTTGGCTGGGACTGTGACCAGGGTACAGGTCTCGAGCCAGCTCCCTTCCTCGACGCGCCACCGCTCGTGCAGACCCGCAATGGCGAAGGGACTGCGATCCGGTCGTCGCACATGGTGCGGCTTGCGGGGACCCCGCGCCGCCGCGGCCCACTCGTAGAATCCGTCCGCCGGAACCAGGCAGCGCCGCTGACGGAACGCGTCGCGAAAGGAAGGCTTCTCCGCCACGGTTTCGCCGCGCGCGTTGATGAGTCTCGAACCGATCCGCGGGTCCTTCGCCCAGGGGGGCACAAGCCCCCAGCGGCGGAGCCGAATTTCGCGATCCCCGCCCGCGCGAGCGCATACGGTCGCAACGTCCTGAGTCGGCGCAATGTTGTAGCGCGGTGAGAGATCGGGCACCGAATCGAGTTCGAAGACGCGCGCGATCTCTTCCGGCGGCGAGGTGAGCGTGAACCGGCCGCACACGGCTATCGTCCCCTCCTGGCGGCTACAGTACCGCGTCCCCGCCATCCAGAGGAAATCGGAAGATCGCAGTGCCGAATCGCCTGCAGCAGACCAAATCGCTCCAACCCGCCGCCCTCCTCGCCGTGCGGAGCGCGATCGGCGGCGGGCTGATGGGACTGGCGAACCTGGTGCCCGGGATCAGCGGCGGCACCATGCTCCTGGCGGCCGGCGTCTACCCGGCTTTTATCGGTGCGATCGCCGAGGTGACGACGCTGCGCTTCCGGCCGCGCTCGCTACTGCTGCTGGCGAGTGTCGCCACCGCTGCCGGACTCACGATCCTGCTGCTGGCGGGCAGCGTGAAGAGCCTGGTCCAAGACCACCGCTGGATCATGTACAGCCTCTTCATCGGCCTCACGCTCGGAGGCGTACCGCTGCTGTGGCGCATGGCGCGCCCCGCGACACCCGGTCTGTTTGCCGCCGCCACCGTGTCGTTCGGCCTGATGGCCGTCATGGCGGCGACTTCGAGCGCCGGTGGCGGAGCGGACGAGCGCAGCCTCACGCTCGTCTTCCTCGCCGGCGTCGCCGCTTCTTCGGCAATGATCCTACCCGGAGTGAGCGGCGCTTACCTGCTGCTGCTCCTGGGACAATACGAGCCGATCCTCGAGACGATCGACCAGCTGCGGCGCGGTGTCGTGGGAGACGGTACCGCCGGACCGGACGTCGCGCTGATCCTCGACGCGATGTGGATCGTGGTTCCGCTCGGGCTCGGCATCGTGGTCGGTGTGGTCGGCGTGAGCAACCTGTTGCGCTGGCTTCTCGAGCGCGCGGAGAAGGCGACCCTCGGCGCGCTGCTCGGACTACTGCTCGGCGCGGTCGTGGGCTTGTGGCCCTTTACGGAGAGCCCGGATCCGACCCCCGGACAGTTCGGCGGTGCGACCGCTTTCGTCCTGGCCGGGTTCGCAACAACCGTCCTACTGGGGCGGCTTGGGGGGACTGGGGACGACGAAGGGTAGTCGGCTGCCCACCCCTTCCTCACCATCCTGTCGCGGCGACCGGCAAGCACCGCGCAACTCGGCACCCGAGCCACCCGGTCCGGCGCGCGAAGCTCCGTCGCAGCGCGAATTCGCACGGAACTTGCAACGTCAAAGGGATCATCCGTGTACGCGGAGGTCACCGGTGCCGCAGAATTGTCGACTCGTCCTGGTCCTGGTCGTGCTGGGACTCGCGCTGCCCGGCTGCTACTTCAGCCGCCGCGCCGCGGACGCGGACCGCACGCCAACGGTGGACACAGGCATGGGCGCAGCCGTGATCCTGCCCGGCGAGACGCTACCGAGCCTGCCGGGCGGGAACGCTGCCCCGGGCCACTCACGAACGACCCGCAGCGCAACTGAGGGAAGCGATGAAGCCAGCATCGGCTCTGCTCAACCCTCTACCGGAAACCTGACCCAGATCGGGGGCTCGGGTATCGACCAGAACCGCCACGAGTCCGGCAAGGAAGACCCGCTGATCTTCAAGTGGCTCACGGCACCGCTGGGGCTGCTCGCCGCACCCTTCGCTTGGGCAGCCGAAGCGGCCCGCGGCGAGCCCGAGCCCGGTCCGCCGGTGCCCCGCGCGCAAGCCCCGCGGGCCAAAGCACAGCCAGCCCCTCAAGACTACGACACCCAGAACATCCAGCGCATGGAGGAAGAACTGGCGCAGCGCGGTCCCCCGCGCCGGCCGTCCGCGAAGCCCGCCCACCGGCCGTCCGCGAAGCCCGCCCACCTCTCGATCGCCGACGAACTCGCCGCACTGCAGCGCTCACCCGGCCCCCCCCAAGCCCCGGCACCCGCGGTGGAAGAGGCACCCGTCGAACGNCACATCGACCCCCGCGTCTCTGCAGCGCTGCGCGTTCAGAACACAGCGCCGCAGCAGGCTCCCGCCACCAGCCCGCCGCAGGATCCCGACCTGGCCGCGGACGGCATCGTCGATCGCGACGACGACGGTCGCATCGACCAGTGGATCTACAGGCACGATGGCCAGATCGTCCGCAAGCTACTCGACCAGGACTTCGACGGCCGGCCGGACACGACCCTGCACTACGACCCGCTGAGTCACCGGATCGCCCGCGTGGAAGAAGACAGCAACCGCGACGGCGACGTGGATACCTGGACGAGCTACCGCGAGGGTCAGATCCAGCGCCGCCGGGTGGACGGAAACGGAGACGCCGAAGTCGACACCTGGACCTACTACGAAGACGGCGAGATCACCCGCCACGAACAGGATTCGACGAGCGACGGTTTCCGCGACCGCATCGGTCACTACGTCAACGGCCGGCTGATCCGGGACCAACACGACACGAACGGCGACGGTCGACCCGACATCACGACCCACTACGACGCCCAGGAGCGCGTCGTGCGTCGCGAGGAGGATTCCGACGGCGACGGAGACATCGACGTCATCGTTCACTACGAAGACGGACGCCTGGCTCGCAAGGAGCTGCTGGGCGTTCCGACCACCGCAACGCCCTAGGAAGCGAGGACCCGACCGTGCCCCGGACGCCGACCCAAGGAGTGGCCTTCCTGCTCGGATTCGTCATCGCGCTGTGGCTGTCGCCGTTCCTGATCGGCGTGGCGCACGGCGACGCGGCGGAGTCGCGCTGGGGCGACGCCGAAGCCAGCCTGCTCGAGGCCGTCAACGCAGAGCGCGAGCGCATGCACCTCATCCCGTTGCTTCGAAATCGCGATCTCGATGCCGTGGCGCGCGCCCACAGCGCCGACATGGCGCGTCGCAACTACCTCTCGCACGTGAACCCCGAGGGCCTGAACCCGCTCGAACGCGTGCAGGAAGCGGGAATCGGGGGCTTGACATTAGTTGCAGAGAACGCCGGGCTGACCGACCGCAACGATCCCACGCTCGAGATCCTGCAGAGCTGGCTCACATCGCCCGAGCATCGCCGCAATCTTCACGCCCCCCCCTTCAACCGCACCGGTCTCGGCATCGTGCGCGCCGGCAATGGAACCTGGTACGTGACCCAGCTCTACGCCACGGTGCCGCGATGAGCCGAATGGAGCTGCAGCTCAGAAACCTCCAAAAGCTCGAATTCGCTTTGGATCTCGCCTCAAACTGCCGGATTTCAATGCACTCTCACGATTTCCTCCAGCGGGGGCTCCGGCTCTTCAGAACGGCTGCGCTGACCTGCCTACTCGGCGCACTTCCCGCCGCCGCGAGCATCACCGGGGTCTGCCCGGACGGCAGCATGTTCATCGTCAATCGAGAAGCCGACATCCCGTGCCCGGACGCAAAGCAGGTCGACCCCCACGACATGCCCCCCATCCGGCCCGCCTACCTGCCCCGCCCCCACGCCTGGCAGATCTTCCAGACACAGCAGGATCCCAACAACCCGTACAACCTGGTCGACCGCGCACGCGAAGTACGCGAGGCCGCGGCACCGCCGCCCCAAGAGAACCACCGACCCGCCCTGCCGCCGATTTCCGCCGCTCCCGAAACGACGACGCCGCCGCGGCTCGACGACGCCGAGCTACGTGACCTCGCGCTGATCGTCGGGTTGAGCCAGGACCGACTCCCCGCCGGCTTCGAGCCCGGTCCCCAGCGCGCGCTCCGCGTCGACTTCGCACACTCGCGGGCATTCGAGGCGCGGTTGCGCGAACACTTCACCGATCCCGCGCTGGGTCCGGTCGTGGTCTTCTCGGTGCGCGCCGAGGCAGCGAGCGATTTCCGGGCGAACTTCACCTTCGTGCAGGGGCATGTCGCGTACCACCCGGACCCCGGGGACTCGCAACAGCTCGGCATCCTCGCCGGAGCGCTGGGTACACTCGCCGACGGCGACCATCTGCTCGGATATCTGGTGCTTCCAGCGAAGGTCGACCTTTCCCAGCCCACCGATGTGTACTGGAACGACCGGCGGATCTCGGTCGCGCTGCTCCGCTAACTCCGGTCCCGCTCGCGCAGCAGAGCACGACGCTCCTTCACGGCGAGTTCGCGTGCGGCCCCTTTGCGCAGCCGTCCCAGCTTCAGTGGACCCATGCGCACACGCAGGAGGCGCACGACCGGATGGCCGAGCGCCTCGAGGGCACGGCGGATCTGGCGCTTGCGGCCCTCCTTGAGCGTGAGCGCAAAGCGCGAGGTGCGGCTGTCGGGGTCGTAACGGGGGCGCCCCACCCGTGCCGGCGCCGTCGTGCCGTCGTCGAGCTCCACTCCGACCGCGAGCTGGCGCAGGGCCGCCGCCGGGATACGTCCCTCCACCGTCACCCGGTACTCGCGCTCGCTTCCGTGCGACGGGTGGAGCAGTACCTGGGCCAGCGCGCCATCGTTGGTGAGGAGCACGAGCCCCTCGGTGTCGCGATCGAGTCGACCCACCGGGAACAGACGCACCGGGGGCGCGTCTTCGGGCAGCAGATCGAGAACGGTGCGGCGACCCTGCGGGTCGCTCGCCGTCGTGATCACGCCCCTCGGCTTGTGAACCAGCCAGTAGGCGAACGGTTCGCGCACGACCGGTACGCCGTCCACGGTCACGACATCCACATCCTCCTCAGCCGAGGCGCCCAGTTCGGCGACCTCGCCGTTCACGGCCACACGTCCCGCGCGCAACAGGCCCTCGGCGCCCCGCCGGGATGCGACCCCGGCGGCCGCCAGGAGCTTCTGGATCCGGACCCTACTCGGGACTCGGGGCGACCTGCTCTGGGACATCGGATGACGGCGCCGGATCGGCGTCTGTGTCGATGACCAGTGCGCCTTCGGGAGCCAGTTCCTGCAGGTCGCGGAGCGTTGGCAGATCCTCGAGGCTGGCGAGTTCGAAGACCTCGAGGAAGCGCTTCGAGGTCGCGTAGAGCAAGGGTCGTCCGGGAACGTCCCGGTGACCCGCGATGCGCACCAGCTTTCGCTCGATCAGACTGCGCAGGACCGCGCCCACGTCGACACCTCGAATGTGCTCGACCTCCGCGCGGGTTGCCGGCTGGCGGTAGGCGACCACTGCGAGAGTCTCGAGGGCCGGCTGGGACATTCGAAGCGGCCGCACTTTCAGCGTCTGCCGGAGGTAGGGCGCAAACTCGGGCAGACTGCGCAGCTGGTAACCCCCGGCCACCTCCGTGATCTCGAAGGCCCGGCCCTGCTTCACGTACTCTGTGTTCAGTTCGTCGATGAGTTGGCGCACTTCGGCCGGCTTGCAGTACGGGATGATGTCGGCGATGCGCGCGACCGAGATCGGGTCCGGGGAGCCCAAAACCAGAGCCTCGGCGATACGTCGTCTTTCGGTTCGATCCATGCTCTCTCCTACATCGAGCCCGCGATGCGCCCGCGCCAATTCGTGGCGGCGGCATCCTCGCCGCGCCGCAGGTGGATCGGCCCCTGCGGAACCCCATTGCCGTTCAAGCCCTGGAAGATCCGCAGCGCCTCGAGCCGCGTGAGTTCGAGGACGGCAAGGAACGTCGCCACGATCACAGCGCGGTGGACCAACTGGCCATCCTCAGCGGAGAGAACCGCGTCGAACTCGATGGTGTCCCGCGTGCCCATGGCCTCCATCACAGCGACCATGCGCTCCTGGACGGTCACGGTTTCGACCTCGATCTCATGGGGCGCGCCCGAGGGACCGGCCCGCCTCAGTGCGCTGCGGAAGGCCTCGACCAGTTCGAAGATGCTGATTTCAACCTCTCGCTCTGCTTCTGAAGGCCCGACGGGGCCCGGTGCACTCGCATCGAATACATCCCGGCCGAGCAGCCGCCTCTCGCCCAGTTCGCTGGCGACCTCCTTGAACCGCTGGTACTCGAGAAGCCGGGCCACCAGCTCGGCACGTGGGTCGACCTCCTCGCCCTCTTCGTCGCGTTCCACCGGCAGCAGCATGCGCGATTTGATCCACGCCAGGGTCGCCGCCATCAGCAGGTACTCGCCGGCGACGTCGAGGTCGAGATCGAACTCTCGCATCACCTCCAGGTACTCGAGGTATTGCTCGGCCACACGCGCAATGGGGATGTCGGTGATCTCCAGCTCGTTGATGCGGATCAGGTGGAGCAGCAGATCGAGCGGCCCTTCGAAAGCGTGGAGCTTCACGCCGTAGGGAGATACCGAGGTTGCGGTGTGCGGCGAGGCCGACGGTTCGGACGTAGTCATCCGGTCTCCATCAGGAACGGCCTGTCGGGGGGAAACGGCTCGAATCCAGTATGGACAATCCGGCGCGGCAACACCACCGCTCGGCTAGAACCGCACGGCGGTGAAGGTCCGCCCGGACCTGCTCCCCGGACCCCTCAGGACTTCGAACGGCTGCGCCGGGAGATCTCGTGGGCGAGAACAAGGGCTTCCTCACGTGTGCGAACCGAACCGTCGAGCCAAGCCACCCGCAGGCGCTCCAGCACGCGGCCGAGCACCGGACCCGTCAGGCCCATCGCCATGAGGTCGTCACCCGTCACGGGCACGCGGCGCCCCCGGTCCTCCACCGCCCAACGGGCGATCCGTCGGCGAGCCGCGGGCGGCGCCCAGGCGTGGAGCGCGAGCAGGCTTTCCTCATCGCAGCCGGACAGCAAGAGGTCCACCGCTCCGCGGCCGCGCGCCCGCTCCAGTGCCCGGAGCCAGGCGTCCCGGCGCCGCGGAAATTCTGAGATCCGCGTCGCCTGGTCTCCGCTGATCGCCAACCGCGCGAGCACGCGGCGGCGCAGCGGCGCCCGAAGCGGTGCGAGCCACGCCGCCATACCGGCGACCCAGACCCGGCGCTGGCCCGCCGGCCACGGCGGTTCGACGAGCGCTCGACCCAACCGCCGCAGCGGCGTCACGGCCCGACCATCGAGTTCCAGGCCCGGCTCGAGCGCCCCGAGCACGTGCCAGTCATGGAGGAGCCGCAGCGACCTCGCCGGATCTAGTCCCTGGCCGGCCGCGTCGCCGAAGAGCTTCACCCATTCGCGCCGCAGGCGGTCCCCGCTCACGGCTCCAAAGGCTCCGTCGCGCAACGCCGCCCGCAGGGCCGCGCGACTGTGCCGGCTCAAGGTGAAACCGAGCCGGGGCGCCAACCGCGCCGCACGCAGTGCGCGCGTCGGGTCGTCGTGGAAGCTACGAGCGTGCAAGATCCGCAGGCTCCGCGCCTCCAGGTCCTCGAGTCCGCCGGTCACATCGACGATGCCGACCCGACGCGCGCGGGCCGCAGCGGAGAGAGGGATCGCCAACGCATTGACGCTGAAGTCGCGCCGACGCAGGTCCTCTTCCAGCGTGCCCTCTTCGACCGTGGGAAGCGCCCCATCGCGCGCGTACTGTTCGCGGCGAACCGTGGCGAGATCCAGCGCTGCACCTGTGCCCTGAAGGGTGACCGTGCCGAAACGCTCATGAACGCGCACCCGAAGCTTTCCGGCGGACACCCGGTGCGCGAGTTCCGTCGCGTCCTCGCCCTTGTGCAACTCGACCGTCAGATCGACGTCGCGCAGCCGCCGCCCCATGAGCCAGTCGCGCACCGGGCCCCCGACCAGGTAGACGCGCTGCCGGCGCGTGTCGGCGCAGGCCAGCACCCGGCGCACAAGCTCGACCGAGGCCTCGGGAAGGGTCCGCAACAGATCGGTGAGAGCAGGGCTCCTCACCGGCCGCTGCGCCCGCGCGGATGCCGCGTCTCCACGGTCTGCCTCAGCCGCTTCTGGCTCACGTGGGTGTAAATCTGGGTCGTCGAGAGGTCCGCGTGGCCCAGCATGGTCTGAACCGCGCGCAGGTCTGCGCCTCCCTCGAGCAGATCCGTCGCGAAGGCGTGGCGCAGCACGTGGGGCGAGACCCGGTCCTGATCGATGCCCGCCCGGCGTGCGATGCCGCGCAGACGCACGAAGAAGTTCTGCCGGGTCATGGCCGTGCCACGCCGCGACAGGAAGACCGCATCGGATTCCCGTGTTTGAGCGCGCACGAACACCGGTCGCCCATCCGCCAGCCAGACTCCGGCGGCGGCCAGCGCCAACTCTCCCAGCGGCACGATGCGCTCGCGGTTCCCCTTGCCAACCACACGCACCAGACCGGCTCGCAGATCGAGGCCGGCCAACGACAGCCCCACCAACTCGCTCACCCGCAGCCCGCCCCCGTAGAGCACCTCGAGCATTGCCCGGTCGCGCAGGCCCAGTGGCGTGCCGGGCTCCACCGCCTCGATCAGCGCCGCGGTCTCGTCACTGCGCAGCAGGCGCGGCAGCGCGCGTTCGACACGCGGCAGATCGATGCCCTCGGTCGGATCTGAAGCGAGGACCCCCGTTGCACCCAGGTGCCGCAGGAAGCGACGCACCGCCACCAGCGCTCGCGCCCGACTGCGTACCCCGAGACCCTCGCGCTCGAGCCGCTCAATGAAGCCGATCACATGCTGACGGCGCAGCTGCGCGATACGGTGCACTCGAGCGGCCTCGAGATGTGCGCCGAAACGAAAAAGGTCGCGACCGTAGGCATCCACCGTGCGCGGTGCGAGACCTCGTTCAACCGAAGAAAACGCCAGGAAGCCCTCGATGGCGTCGACCCAGGGACTCGCGTCGCTAGTCGCCACCACCTTCCCCATCTAGCTGCACCACAGCGAACAGGTCACGGCGCAGAGCTTCGCGAGCGGCCGCGCTCTGGAGCTTCCGCGACTCGCGATCCTTCACATAGAAGGTGTCGGTCACCTGGTCCCCGATCTTTGCCGCCTTCGAGATGTAGATCTCGCAGCCATGCTCGGTGAGCGTGCGGGCCAGGTCGTGCAACAAACCGAGCCGGTCGTCCGCCGCCACGTCCACGATCGTGTAGAAGTCCGACTCGTCATTGGTCACGGCCACACTGGCCGGAATTCGACTCGGAACCCCCACGGTGCCTCCCCTGCGCACCCGACGGCTGAGCAACTGTTCAACCTCCACCTCACCGGTCAAGACCCGGCCGAGCGCCACCTCGAATTCCTCCCAGGCAAACCGTCGCTCATCGTCCCCGCCAGCCGGCGTAGAGACACGGTAGGTTTCCAGCGCCAGGCCTGTGCGCGTGGTGTAGACGTGGGCTCCCAGGATGTTGATGTCCTGAGCGGTGAGCGTGCCGGCCACGTTCGCAAAGAGCCCGGGGACGTCGAGAGCACAGAGAATCAACTCCGTGAAGCCACCCCGCATCTCTCGTCGCGCGGTTGCGAGCTTCAGATCGGGACCACTACCCAAAACGACCCGGGCGTGCCGTGCGATCTGCCGCGGCGAGTGGGCAATGAAATATCGCCGCGGCATCATGTCGAAGTAGTCTCGGACCCGCGCCTCCGAGAACCCCAGGGCCGCGAGTTCCGCCGCCGCCGCTTCAAGCCGGGTCTCCACACGCCGCTCGATCAGCTCAGTCGCTCGCCCCTCATCCGCCTCTCCCGTCTCGAGCAGTTCGGCGGTGCGCGCGAAGAGCTCCCGGAGCAATATGTGTTTCCAATCCGTCCAAGCCCTGTTCGATGCGGAACGCATATCCGCGAAGGTCACCAGATATAGGTTCCGCAGATTGGTGCGGTCGCCAACCATCCGGCTGAAATTGAGGATGAGCCGCGGGTCGGTGAGATCGCGACGCTGCGCCAGATAGGACATCCGCAGATGATTCCGAACGAGAAATAGAATCCGATCCGCACGCTCCCCAACCACGCCCAGACGCTCGAGGCAGAGCTTCGCCCGATCGACCCCCCGCTCGCAATGGTTGCCGCCGAACCCCTTGCCGATGTCGTGGAGCAGACAGCCCAGAAAGAGCACTGGGAGATCCTCACTGTTGCGCATCAGTTCGGTGAGTTCCGGAAGCCCCTGCTCATAAAGGCCCAGCCACAACCGACGCAGCTCCTCGACCAGAAAGATCGAATGAACATCGACTGTGTACGTGTGGTACATCACGTGCTGCCAGCGGCAGACGACGTGCTCCCACTCCGGGAGAAAGGCGCCCAGCAGTCCGATCTCATTCATCGTCATGAGCGAACGTGTCACCCGTCTCGGCGAAGCGAGAATCCGGAAAAAGGCTGCGCGCGCGCGCACGTCACACCGAAACTTGTCATCGATGAGATAGAGCTGCTCGCGAATCAGTCGCTGGGCCTTGCGCGTGAGGCCCACGTCCTCGTCCTGTGCAACGGCAAAAGCCTCCAGGAGGCGCACCGGGTCCTCGCGAAGCCCGCGGACATGCGGAATCTCGAGCTGTCCGTCGACCACACGGAAGCCTCCCTCCACTGCGCGCATCTTGCGTCGCCGCGGACCCAAAACCCGCTGACGGCACTGTTCGACAATGAGTGACGAGTGGTTCCGAATGGCGCGGGCATGCCGGTAGAAGTCGGACATGTACCGTTCCACCGGAAGCTCGGCACCCTCGATTTCCGCGTACCCGAAGGTTTGGGCAATTTTCTCCTGTAGTTCGAACGAAAGCTGATCGTTCTTCCGGCCGGAGAGCAGGTGCAACTCGTTGCGCGAGCGCCACAGGAAGTCCAGTCCGGCATTCAGGGCGTCGAACTCACGTTCGGTGAGAAGCCCCAGGTGGAGAAAGTCCTCACGGCTGCAGGCTCGGCTCTGCGTCACCTGCACCACCCACCACGCCATGTGATAGTCGCGCAGAGTTCCGGCACCCTCCTTGAGATTGGGCTGAAGCAGGTAGAGCGTGTCGCCAAACTGTGCGTGCCGCGCCTGGAGCACCTCGAGTTGCGTGTCGACGAACTTCCCCAGATTCGAGAAGAGCTTGGCGCGCACGCAAACCTGAAACTCGTGAAAAAGGACGCCGCTGCCCGCCAGGAAACGCGGGCCGAGAATGGCCGTGGCTACGGTCACGTCTCCCTTCGCAAGCGAGATCGTTTCGTCGATGGTCCGGGTAGACGCGCCAACGGCAAGATCCGCGTCCCAGAGCCAGAGCTGGACGCGTTCGGCCACGGCTGCAACGTGAGAGGAGAGCTTGTCCCGATACAGAAAGAGCAGGTCTACATCCGAGTGGATGCTCATCTCCTGGCGCGCATAGCCCCCAGCCGCCACGATGCAGAAACCCGCCGGCTCATCGCCGCCGCCGGCGAAATAGAACTCCTCCGCCAGGTCGAAGAGTCGCCGAACGAGCCGATCCATGAGATCGGAGTGAAGGCGGTTCACGGACGCACCGGACGCACCGGATCTGTGCAGCGTCTCCAGGTGGGTGCGCGCTGCCGCCAGGTAGTCGCGCACCGGACCTGAGACGTCCCCGGCAGCGGTATCGGGGCCCGGCGCCAGGTAGGAATCAATTCGCAGAGAAACGCTCACGAAGAGCCCGTCCGAGCCAGACGCGTATCCTGCTCGCCCTTGTACAAGACCAGGCCCTCGGCGATCTGGGTNGCCATGTCCTTCAGGTAGCCCTCGTCTCGCAGACGCTTCGCCTCGCCGCGGTGGGTCAGAAAGCCCACCTCGACCAGAATCGCCGGCATGTTCGAGAGAAAGAGCACGTAGAAGGGCCCCTTCTTGACCCCGAGGTCCTGGGGTCGCAGCTTGCGCGGCAGCCCGGTCACCACCTGTTTCTGCACGATCTGCGCCAGACGTCGGGACTGGGGCGAGACCTCCTCCATGTGGAGTTTTGCGAGCGTCTGCTGGAGGACGTTCACCTCGCCGCGCGGAATACCGTTTTCCCGCGCCGCGAGGTCCATGGCGTGCCGTTCATGGTTTTCGTCCAGATAGTAGGTCTCTACGCCGTGCACCGAGCGACGGCGAGCGGCGTTGGCGTGTACGGAAATGAAGACGTCCCCATCGGCAGACTCGGCGACCACCGTCCTCTCTTCCAGGCTGAGGTTCCGGTCGTCGCGCCGGGTGTAGATCACCCGGAAGCCCCGCTCCTCGAGTTCCTCACCGAGCGCCTTCGCGACCTGCAACGTCACATGTTTCTCGCGGATACCGCTGATCCCGATGGCGCCGGGATCGCGCCCCCCATGACCGGCGTCCACGACGACCGTCCGAACCGGCCGGAGCGCGGGCGGGAGCACACCGAGAGCGTCCTCCCCGGCACCGGGAGCAGAACCGCCGCGACGTCCGTACACGTCGACCACCACCCGGTGGGGATGCGTGAGGGTCAGAACCCGGTGACTCTCGTAGCGCTCGAGGTCGATCACCAGGCGCGTGCGGCGCAGCGTGTTCTGGCCGAGGCGAATGTTGCGCAACAGCCCATCCCCAACCTCGACACCATCCGAGAAGCGGCGTCCCACCCAGATCCCATCGAGATCCAGGAAGAGCCGCTCCGGGCGGCCAGCGTCCGCGGCAAGCTGGGTAACGCCCTCGGTGCGAACCGGCACGTCGAGTTCGACGACGACCCGCGTGTAGTCGTCGTAGGACCAGTGGCGCACCTCCACCACGTCGCCCAGACCGCGCGGACGCTCCACCGCGAGAAGCGCCACCGCGCAGACGGCCAGCAGCATGCCCCGCGCCCTCACGAGCCGTCTCCCAGACGCTTCCGTAGCCGTGCGACGAGCGCCAGCGCATCGATGGGTGTGATCCGATCCGCATCGGTATCGCGCAGTGTCTCGAGGACCTCGCGCTCCGCCACGGACCGCGCGTCGGCAGCTGCGAAGAGCCCCAGCTGCGGCTCCGCCGACGGCGCCTCCGGTGTGCCGGGGCGCTCGGCGAGTCGCGGGCGTCCAGCGGAATCGAACTCGCCCCCCTCCAGGTTCGCGAGGATCTCACGCGCCCGAGCCACGACCGCCGCCGGCAGGCCCGCGAGGCGTCCTACCTGGATGCCGTAGGAGCGGCTCGCACCCCCGGCAACGAGCCGGCGCAGGAAGATCACCTCCTCACCCCACTCGCGCGCCTCGAAGTGTGCGTTGCCGACGTGCGGCTTCGTGCGGGCCAGGTCGGTCAGTTCGTGGTAGTGGGTGGCAAACAGGGTGCGCGGGCGCAGGCCCGGCGCATCGTGCAGGTACTCGGCGACAGCCCAGGCAATCGAGAGGCCGTCGAACGTGCTCGTGCCGCGACCGATCTCGTCGAGAATCACGAGGCTCCGGTCGGACGCAAAGGACAGTATGTCCGCCGTCTCCCTCATCTCGACCATGAAGGTCGACTCGCCCGCCGCCAAGCGGTCACTGGCCCCCACCCGGGTGAAGATACGATCCACCACCCCGATCGCGGCCTGCTCGGCAGGAACGAAACTTCCAATCTGAGCGAGGAGCACGCTGAGCGCCACCTGGCGCAGGTAGGTGCTCTTGCCCGACATATTGGGACCCGTGAGTACGAGGATGGCCGTTTCGCTCGGGTCGAGTTCCGCATCGTTGGGTACGAACTCCTCGCCCCGGCCGACCAGGACGGACTCCACCACAGGGTGGCGCCCGCCGCGAATCTCGAGCCGTGCCGAGTCATCGACCTCGGGCCGCACCCAGGCGCCTTCCCGAGCCACCTCTGCCAGCGCAGCAAGCGTATCGAGGTTCCCCACTGCTTCGGCAGCCCGCCCTACCGGCTGGGCGAACTCGAGCGCGTGGCGCCGCACGTCCTCGAAGAGCGCGCGTTCGAGCGCTGCGGCGCGCGATCCGGCGCCGAGTACATTCTGCTCCATCTCGCGCAGTTCGGCTGTGGTAAAACGCTCCGCATTCGCCAGCGTCTGCTTGCGCTCGTAGTCTTCGGGCACCCGAGAGAGTTGCGCCTTCGTGACCTCGAGTGAATAACCGTGCACCGGGTGGGAGCGAATCTTCAGCGTCGCAATACCGGATCGCTCGCGCTCTCGCGCCTCCAGGCCCGCGATCCACTCGCGCCCCTTGCGCATCGCTTCGCGCAGCGCGTCGAGCTCACTGTGGTAGCCGTCGCGCACATAACCCGTCTCATTGGCCCCGCGCGATCCGCGCGCGATCGCCGGCGGGTCGTCGATGAGCGCCGCGCGAAGCGGTTCGGCTGCCTCGGGCACCGGCTCGGGAATTCGCAATAGCGCCGGCGCATCAGCGGGCACGAGTTCGGCATCGCCACCGCCGAAGGCCGAAGCCACGGCGGGCAGCGCCTCCAACGATTCGCGCAGACCCGCGAGATCGCGGGGCGTGGCACCAGGTCGCGCTGCCTTCGCGAATCGGCGCTCGAGGTCCCGCACCGATCTCAGGGCATCGCGCAACCGCGCACGCGGGCGGTCGCGCGCGGCGAGAAAGGCAACGGCCTCCTGACGCGCCGCAATCGACGCCGGGTCCAGCAGCGGGTAGGCAAGCCAGCGCGCGATTCGCCGTGCACCGAGCGGCGTCACGGTCCGATCGATACGGGCCAGCAGACTGTGGGCGCCGCCCCCATCCTCGAAATTGCGAAAGATCTCGAGGTGACGCCGTGTCGCTTCGTCGAGCACCATCGTGTCGCCGAGCGCGTACTTCCGCAGGCGTGCCACCTGGGCTAGCGCGAACGGCTGGTGAGATGCCACGTACGCAACGAGCGCGGCAGCGGCCCGCGAAGCCGGATCCCCGGCGCCGGCGCGAAGCCCTTCCGGAAGCGTCGGCGCAGTCGCGGGGTCGAAGCCAGCCGGGTCCACCAGCGTGAGCGCCGCCCCGGGCAACGTCGCCTGCAGACGCGCTCTGGCCGCCTCGGAGAGGTCGGCCGGCACCAATAGCTCTCGGGGCGCCGCGCGGAGCAGTTCGCCCCGGAGTGCCACCGGCAGCCCTTCTTCTGAAGGGCCGGACTCTGCCGTGGCCCGGAAGTCCCCCGTCGAGGCATCGAGCATCGCCAGACCCGCATCGGCACCGGGCAACAAAGCGGCCAGCCACAATTCGTCGCACGCTTCGATTCCCTGGGGATCACCGGCCAGCCCCGGCGTCACGACCTCCACCACCTCACGCTTCACCAGGCGCCCGCCCGCCGCCTTCGCATCCTCCACCTGCTCGCAGATGGCGACGCGGTGCCCCAGTTCGGTGAGCCGCGCCACGTACCCGTCTGCACTGTGCACGGGCACTCCGCACATCGACACGGCATCGCGCTTGCCCTTGTCCCGGGTGGTGAGCGCGATGTCGAGCAGCGGGGCCGCCATCTCCGCGTCGTGCAGGAACATCTCGTAGAAATCGCCCATGCGATAGAAGACGATCGCGTCTGGATGCTCCGCCTTGATGGCCAGGTACTGCCTCATCATCGGCGTCTCGCGCGCCGAGCGGCTCATTCGAGGGCCTCGACGGCCACTGGAAACAGAAGCTCGCGGTCGAGCACGTCGAGCAGTTCACCGTATTCCTTCAGCGCGTCGGCGTCCCGGTTCTCGGCCAGCAGCAGCCGGCCCAAGATGGTTCGGGCTTCCCGGTCGCCCGGACGTTCCGCGAGCGCGCGACGCAATTCCGTCTCCGCCTCCTCGGCATCGCCGCGCCCCGCCAGGTGCCGCGCCAGGGCGATCCGAGCCGGGCCGTCGTCCGCCCGCTCTTCGAGGATCTTCCGCACGAAGGCCTCGAACTCCCGCGGCTTCCCGAGCGCAGCGAACGTCGCCTCGAGCTGCGGGAACACGCGCGCCCCGGCCCGCGGATCGAGGGCCGGAACGCGCTTCCAGGCCGACAGCGCCGCCTTGGTGCGGCCCCGCTCTGCTTCGAGTTCGCCGAGCAGGATCCAGGCCCCGGCACAGCGTGCGTCCCGGCGCAGAGCCTGCTTGACTGCACGCCGCGCATCGGCACCGCGGCCCTCGGCTTGGGCGGCCTCGGCCATCTGTACGCGCAGGTCCGCCTCGGCGGGGCCCGAGTTACGCCGCTCCAGCTTCGCCAAGCGTCGCTCCAGCGCAATCGCGCGCTCGAAGTCACGCGATTCGGCTCGCAGACGGGCCAATCTGCGCAGCGCCTCGGAATGCTTCGGGTCCTGAGCTAGCAGATCCTCGTAGGACGCAATCGCCCGGCGCAGGAAGCCGCCCTGCCGAAAGTCCACCGCCAGATCGGCGAGGGCTGTGCGCCCGTAATCAGACGAAACATCGAGCCGCAGGAGCAGATTCTGATGGATTCGGATCGCCCGACCGATCTCCCCGCGTCCGCGAAGCAGACGGGCCAGCGCCAGGTACGGCACCACTGCGTGGGAGTCCGCACGACAGGCTGCGACGAGGAGCCTCTCCGCCTCGTCCCAGTCGCGCTCGAGAACCGCCAGCAGTGCCTCCGGCAATGCGGCGTCGACAGCACGCGGCGCGCGTGTACCCCCCCCAAACGCCCGCCTCAACCAGAGCACGGCGCTAGCCGCCCCTTTCCAGGCCATCGCGAGGCACTGCGGAGTCCTCGGCTTCCCCCCGCTCGCCGGCCTCCGACGCCAGCGGGAGGTTGCGGAGTTCGTGCAACTCGGTTTCCAGATCGCTGGCCGCCTTGCGATAGCGCCGCGCCATCAGACGAAGCTTTGCGCCGCGCAACATCGACGCGAGGCTCGCCAGCAGCAGGCCGCTCCCGAACGCGCTGAGCAGGACGATCCAGACTTCCACGCTCTCGACCCGGAACCACACGAAGTCGAGATCCACCGTCTGCTCGTTGTCTCTCACGAAGAGATGACCACTCACCACCAATGCCGCGATGAGTGCAAGCAGAAGAATTCGGCGAATCCAGTGCATCTCGCGTTGTCCGGGGTGCTAGCCGTTGTCCGGCTGCACCGCCTCCAACGGCACGCCGTCGACCATCTCCTTCAGCTCCTTACCCACCTTGAAGAACGGAGTGCGTTTCGCCGAGATCTGTACGGACTCGCCGGTCTTGGGATTCCGACCCTCCCGGGCCTCTCTCACCTTCACCTGGAAGCTGCCGAAGCCACGGATCTCGATCCGCTCCCCTTTCTTCAGCACCTGGCTCATCGAGTCAAAGATCGTGTTGACGACGATCTCCGTGTCCTTTTTCGAGATGTGCGGCGTCTTTTCGGCAACCGCTTCAATCAGGCCACTCTTCGTCATTCTTCATCGCCCTCCTCGGCCTTCTCAGCAAGCTTCTGGGACAACAGGTCCCCCAGAGTCGACTTCTGGCTCATCGACTGCTGAGCCGCCAGCTTCTTGAGAGCCGCGCGCTGCTCCTTGTCGTCGAGAGCACGAATCGAGAGCGAGATCTTCTGCTCCGTCGCATCGACCTTGGTGACCAGCGCGGTCACCTCCTGCCCCTCCTTCACGACGTCCGACGGGGCATCGACACGATCCGTGGACAGCTCCGAGCTGTAGATCAAACCCTCGATTCCATCTTCGAGCTTCACGAACGCGCCGAAGTCCGCCACGCTCGAAATCTCGCCGGTGATCTCCTCGCCAACCGGGTACTTGTTCTGGATCGCATCCCACGGATTCTCGGTGAGTTGTTTGATCCCCAGGGAGAACTTTTCGTTCTCCTTGTCGATCTTGAGTACCACCGCCTCCACCTCATCGCCCTTCTTGAACTTCTCGCGGGGATCCTTGATCTGCTCCGTCCACGAGATGTCCGAGACGTGCACGAGGCCGTCGATCCCCTCCTCGAGACCGAGAAAGACCCCGAAGTTGGTGATGTTGCGAACCTGACCCTTCACCTTGATTCCAACGGGGTAGGTCTCCTCGATCACCGTCCACGGGTTCGGCTCGATCTGCTTCATGCCCAGGGAGATCTTGCGCGCTCCGTCGTCGACATCGAGCACCACCGCCTCGGCGACGTCATCCACCGAGAGCACCTTCGACGGGTGCTTGATGCGCTTCGTCCAGGACATCTCCGAGACGTGGATCAGTCCCTCGATCCCGGGCTCGAGTTCGATAAAAGCGCCGTACTCGGCCAGCGAAACCACCTTTCCGCTGATCCGCTTGCCGATCGGGTAGCGGATGCCAGCCTCCACCCAGGGGTCTGGCTGGATCTGCTTGAGACCCAGGGACACCCGCTCGGATTCCGGATCGAACTTCAGGACCTTTACCTTGATCTCCTCGCCGACCTGGAACAACTCGTTCGGGTGGTTGATGCGTCCCCACGACATATCGGTGACGTGAAGCAGGCCGTCGATTCCGCCCAGGTCGATGAAGGCCCCGTAGTCCGTAACATTCTTGATCACTCCGTCGACGATCTGGCCCGGGGCCAGCGTCTTGAGTGTCTCGGTCCGGAGCTTCTGCCGCTCCGTTTCGAGCAGCGCCCGGCGGGACAGCACGATGTTGCTGCGCCGCTGGTTGAACTTGATGATCTTGAACCTGAGCTTCTGGCCCACCACGTTCTCGAGGTTGCGTACCGGCCGCAAGTCGACCTGCGAGCCCGGCAGGAATGCTTTCACGCCGATATCAACGGCCATCCCGCCCTTGACCCGCGACACCACGGTGCCCTCGACCGGTTCGCCCGCGTTGAAGGCGGCGCCAAGCTCATCCCACACCAGCAGGCGGTCGGCCTTCTCCTTGGACAACACCACCCGACCGCTCTGGTCCTCGGACTCCTCCACCAACACGCCCACGGTGTCACCGGGTTTGACGAGCAGGGTCCCATCGTCGTCCATGAACTCCCACGCAGCGACCAGCCCCTCGGACTTGAAGCCCACGTCGATCGTCACGTGGTCGTCGTCCACGGCCAGGACAGTTCCCTTGACCACCCCGCCCTCCTTGAAGCTGGTGGCGCTCTTGCCGAATAGTTCTGCGAAGCTCTCGCTCATTGGGTTTCTTCACTCTCCTGCGCCCCGCCCGGCTCCTGCGCCGTCGGGGATTCGTGTCCAATCGCGAGGGCGGCTCTCGCCCGCGCGAGGAGGCGCTCCAACGCCTCCGCGTCGTCGGCCTCGAGGGCGCTTTCCAGGCGCTCGAGGCTCCGGCGCACCGCTTGGAGCGGCGCACCCAGCGCCTTGCGGTTGCCGGTGAGAATATCGGCCCACAATTCTGGGTCACCGTGGGCAATGCGGGTGAAATCGCGAAACCCCGCGCCGCGCACAGCGGCGGCTCCATCGGGCGCTTTGTCGAGCGCAGCCGCAAAGCCGAACGCCAGCAGATGCGGCACGTGGCTCACCCAAGCCACCTCGGCATCGTGTTCCGCTGGCTCCCGGAAGACCACCGTCGCGCCCAGCGTTCGCCAGAATTCCGCAACGCGCTCAGTCGCTGCGGGATCCGCGTCTCCCATCACAACGCACGGCGCGTCTTCGAACAGGTCCGCACGCGCGTGATCGAAACCTTTGGCGTGGCTTCCGGCCATCGGGTGCGAGCCCACGTAGACCGGTCCCGGACCGAGTAGCCCCGGAAGGGTGTCGCAGAGCGGGCTTTTCACGCTGCCCACGTCGGTGACGACCGCCCCCGTGCCGAGCGCCGGCGCAACGCGGCGAAGCGTGTCTCCCATGGCAGAGACAGGCATCGCCAGGACCACCAGGTCCGCGCCCCGAGCCGCTACATCCACTTCTGCGATCTCGTCGACAGCGCCTTCCGCGAGCGCGCGCTCGCGAACATCGGCACGCCGCGTGGCGCCGACGACGCAATGGGCCGCGCCCCGACGCCGGGCGGCAAGCGCCACCGAGCCACCGAGTAGCCCGAGCCCGACCACCGCAAGACGCTCAACCGGCGGCGTCGATCCCGGTCCTCTCGGAGTCTCGACCCCCGACATCACCTCGCTCCCTCGCGGATCCGCCGCAGGCTCTTCACCAGCCGCTCGTTGTCCTCGGGGAGGCCCACACTGATCCGGATGTGGTCCGGCATTCCGAAACCATCGAGCGGGCGCACGATCACCCCCTCGTGCAGAAGTTTCTCGTAGACACCGGCCCCGGCCCGAGCGAGTACGAAGTTTGCGTCGCTGGGCCACACCTCGACACCCAGGGCGCGCAACTCCCGGCTCAGGTAGTCCACCCCCGAGACATTGAGACGCGTCAAGCGCTCGACGTATTCGGTGTCGTCGAGCGCCGCAAATGCCGCCACCTCGGCGAGCCTATTCACATTGAAGGGGTGCCGCGCCCGCTGCAGATAACCGGCCAACTCCTCGCCCGCCACACCGTAGCCGATACGCAGACCCGCCAGACCGGCGCCCTTCGAGAAGGTACGCAGCACGATCGTTGACGGGCGTCGACGCACCCAAGCGAGTGAATCCGGAAAGTCCTTGCGCCGTGCGAAGTCGGCGTAGGCCTCGTCCACCGCCAGCACCACGTCATCGGGAAGCGACTCCACGAAGCTGTCGAATGCAGCGGTGCCGACACTGGTCCCCGTCGGGTTGTTCGGATTGCAGACAATGACCAACCGCGTGCGCGCGTTGACCGCCGCCGCCATGGCTGGAAGATCGTGCACCAGGTCGCGGTCGAGCGGCACGGGTACCGCATTGGCGCCCATCCCTCCCACCACGACCGGATACATCGCGAACGAAGGCCACGCGTAGACGCACTCGTCTCCCGGGCCCAGCAGAACCTTGGCGAGCAGTTCCAGGACTTCGTCCGCACCGGCACCGAACACCAGTTGCTCGCCCGCGACGCCGAGCCGCGCAGCGAGCTTCCGACGCAACGCAAAGCTCGCGCCATCCGGGTAGCGGTGGATGTTGGCGATCTCTTTCCGGAGCGCCGCCAGCGCCTTGGGAGACGGCCCGAGCGGGCTCTCGTTCGACGCGAGCTTGATCGAACCCGACAAACCGAGTTCCCGCTCGAGTTCCTCAATGGGCTTGCCGGGGGCATAGGGCTCGAGCTTCCGAATGTGGGGCTTCACATGCCGTTCGATCGACACCGTCACTCCCGCCTGTCGGCGTGCGGAAAGGAGCCGAGCACGCGGTGGGAGTGGGCGACGCCACCCGCCACCTCTAGCGCCTCGGCGACACGCGGATCGGTTGCGTGCCCCTCCAACTCCATGAAGAAGAGGTACTCCCACGGCTTGTCCTTGATCGGGCGCAGGTGCAACGACGTGAGGTTCACGCCACGGCTTGCGAAGGGTTCGAGCAGGCGGTGAAGAGCACCGCTTTCGTCCTTGCGCAAAGTGAACACCGCCGACGTCCGCTCCGCATCTCCCCGCTCGGGCGGTTTGGTGCCGATCAGAACGAAGCGCGTCGTATTGTCCTGCCGATCCTCGATCGCCAACTCCACCGCACGCAGACCACAGTCCTGCCCGGCGATCCCGCCGGCTATGGCCGCGACCCCATCGTCCTCAGTGGCGAGTTGGGCGGCGGCCGCGGTACTCGGCGTCTCGACGCGCTCCACGCCGGGCAGATTCCGATCGAGCCAGCCCCGGCACTGCCCGAGCGGCTGCGGGTGCGAGGCCACCCGGTGCACGTCCGCCAGCCGGCCGCTGGTCGAGAGCAAGTCGTAGCTCACGGACAGCATGAACTCGCCGCAGAGCGTCCCGGCGAATCCCGGCAGCAAATCGTAGGTAGCCGTGACGATGCCCTCAGTCGTGTTCTCGATGGGAGCAACCCCGAGTTGGACGCGGCCGCGTTCGACGGCGGTGAAGACGTCGGCGATCGAGACCTGAGGCTCGAGCACCGCCTGGCGACCGAATATCTCGATCGCCGCCCGATGGGAGAATGTGCCCGCCGGACCCAGATAGGCGACGTGCACCACCTTCTCCAGCGCCCGCGTGCCCGACACGATCTCGCGGAAGACCGCTGCGATGGCCGCGTCGGGGAAGGGACCCTCGTTGCCGTCGCGAAGTCTGCGGACGATCTCGGCCTCACGCCCCGCCGAGTAGACAGCCCCGCCGCTTTCCCGCTTGAGACGACCCACGTCCTGCACCACGCGTGCGCGCCTGTTCAGGCACTCGAGGATCTCCACATCGACCTTGTCGATCTGCTCGCGCAGGTGCGCGAGTTCCCGGTCGGCGCCGCGATCCTCTGTTCGCCTCGACTGTCCCGGCTCCGCCATGAATCCGCCTGACTTCCCCGCGCTCCCGCTGCGGTCGAACACACGCCCCCTGCGCGGCTCCGATCCGAACGCGAGAAGTCCGCTAACCCCCTGAAATCGCTTGCGCAAGATACTAGAGGCCCATTGGACCCGCAAACCGCACTCTGCAATTTTGCATGGAATTGCGGGGAGTTATCGAGCCGCGGGACACCGTCGCCGAGCCTGCCGGTCTCCGTGAATTCAACCCTTTGGAATGACTGGGTTTTTCTCTAGATCCCGACCGCTGCGGCGTCAAGCCGCCGCCCGCATGGGTCGATGAGAGCAGGCTGGGAGCAAAGCATGTCCGAGTCCCTGCGGGCCGCTCGATCGGCCCGGAGCACCCCGGCCACCAAGGCCCTCCTCTTCGTCTGCTCATGCACCGTCCTGGCAGCACTGGCCGTCAGCTGGACTGCGGTGCAGGCGACTCGCGAGCATCTGCGCGGGGACCTGAACGCACGGCTCGAGGACAANCTGACCCGGGCCGCTGCTGCGGTTGAAGCGTGGCGCAATGAGCGCCACACCGCACGCCCGCTCGACGCACTCGAGCGCGCGGAACTCCGCGCGCTGCTCGATCGCGAGCGCAGCACGCAGACGCGCCTGCAGTTGGCGGACGCCGGCGGCTCCATCATCGCCACCAGCACCCACCCAGTCGAACCTGTCCCCATCCGAGTGCCTCCTGCAGCGCTTCACGGGGACGGAATGGGCGAGTACGCCGGCAGCGACGGGACACGGCTGGCCGTCCGCGCCCGCGCGCTGGCCCACGGCTGGTGGCTCGTGGCCGACGAGCCCGTCGCGCTCGCCTTCGCGCCGGTCACCCCAGTGAGTGTGCGCATTTTCACAGTCGACCTGGCGCTGCTCCTGCTATTCGGACTTCTCGCCCATCGCATCAACGCCGCCACAGGTCGGCCCCCCAAGGGCCTGCACGAGGCCGTAAACCGGGTTTTGAAGGAGCGCAACGCTGAACTCCAGCGGGCGAAAGAGACCTTCGAACAGCTCTCCATCACCGACGGGCTGACCCGGCTCCACAATCACCGCTTCTTCCAGGATCACCTGACCCGGGAGATCAAGCGCACGATGCGAATCGGGACACCGCTGTCCATGCTGCTGATCGACATCGATGACTTCAAGAGTCTGAACGACCGTTTCGGCCATGCTGCGGGCGACGAGATCCTCAGCAGCCTCGCACGCGTCATGAGCAAAGGCGTGCGCGACACCGACCTCCTGGCCCGTTACGGCGGAGAGGAGTTCGTAGTCCTCGCGACCGATACCGGCGTCGCCGGCAGCTACCAGTTGGCGGAAAAGATCCGCACAGTCGTGGCCGAAACTTCGTTTTTCCCGGACTCCGCATCGGCTCCGGCGCGGGTCACCGTATCGATCGGCGTGGCCCAATACCGAGGCAACCGCAAGGGGTTCTTTCAGGCCGCTGACGACGCCCTGTACCGGGCGAAGGATGAGGGGAAGAACTGCTGCATCTTCGTGGACGACGAGGACGACCTCGCCTAGCCTCGCCCACCGTGGCGAGACCCCGCGTGATCGGTCTCTCGGGCGGCATCGGCTCCGGCAAGTCGACCGTCGCCGAGTTTTTCGCCGGGCTGGGCGCCCGGGTAATCGACGCTGACGCGATCGTCCACGAGCTTCAGGCCCCGGGCTCCCCGATGCTCCATGAGATCGCCGAGGCCTTCGGACACGATCTGATCCGCGATGACAGGAGCCTCGATCGCGAGGAGCTCGGCGCCGTCGTCTTCCGCGACGAGGAGGCACGGCGGCGTCTGGGAGACATCGTTCACCCGGGCGTTCGGACCGAGATGGCACGCCGGCTGGCTGAGGCCCTGGAGAGCGGCGCTCCGGTGATCATCCTCGACATCCCGCTGCTCTTCGAGGGCGCGGCGGCGGGCGCGGACACGCACTCGGTATTCGGAGTCGACGCCACCGTGCTGGCCTGGGTACCGCGAGAGGTGCAGATCGAGCGAACCGTGGCCCGCGACGCGTGCAGCCGCGACGAAGCCGAGCGCCGCGTGGCGTCCCAGCTGCCGTTAGACGACAAGCGCGCCCTCGCCGACCACGTCATCGACAACTCGGGCCCCATCTCGGACACCCGGGCGGCCGTGGCACAGCTATTCGAGGTGCTTGCCCAGGTTGATAAGTTGTCTTGACAAATTGATGGAACGCGGCATCCTCGTCTGCGAGGAACCTCGCCGTGGCCGCCGCCCTCAATCCCCAGTCCCCCCTCCCCCTCTACCACCAGCTCGCGGACCTGCTGTTCCAGCGCATCCGCGCCGGCGAATACCCAGCGGGAACGCGAATCCCATCGGAGCCCGAGCTGGCGCGCACCTTCGGCATCGGCCGGCCCACCGTGCGCCACGCCACGGATCTCCTCGTTCGGCGCCAATGTCTCGAGCGACGGCGCGGCTCGGGCAGTTTCGTTGTCGAGCCGCCGGACCAGGTCGACCTCTTCTCGCTGGGTGGCACGCTCGCCTCTTTCGAACGCGGTGGAGTCGCCGCCCGCACCGCGCTCGTGCACCGCACACGGCGCATCCACGTGGATCCCGATCCCGAGAATCCTTTCTCGGGCCGAGACGCCTGGTTCCTGGCCCGGCTCTCACGAGTCCGGGGGAAACCGGTGCTCCTCGAGGAACTCACCCTGGATCTCGAATTCTTCCCCGGACTCGACCGACACTCGCTTGCCGGGCGCTCGCTGTCCCAACTGGTCCACGAGGTCTACCACCTGCGGCCCGAGGCTGCGGACCAGGACTTCCGCGTCATCCCGGCCGACGTGCAACGGGCCGAACGGCTCGCCTGCCCGGATCGGGAACCGTTACTGCTGGTCAAGCGCCGGCTCCACCTGCCCGGCGCGCGCAACGTGATCTTTTCGGAACTCTGGTGCCGCACCGACCAGCTCGTCTTCTCTCAGACGCTCTCTTCCCCGAGCCCAGGAGGGCTTCCCCATGCATGAGCGCGGGTATTACGGTGACTTTGGCGGGGCCTACATCCCCGAGATCCTCGTCGCGACCTTCGATGAGCTGACGCAGGCCTTCGAAGCAGCCCGGGCGGATCCCGACTTCTGGAGCGAGTACGAGGCCATCATGGGCAACTACTCGTGCCGGCCCACCCCACTCACCTTCGCGGAAAACCTCACGCGCCACTTCGGCGGTGCCCGCATCTACATCAAGCGCGAGGACCTGAACCACACCGGCGCCCACAAAGTGAATAACGTGATGGGCCAGGGCCTGCTCGTCCGACGCATGGGAAAAGGCCGGGTAATCGCTGAAACGGGAGCCGGCCAACACGGCGTGGCCACGGCGACCATGGCGGCGCGCTTCGGTCTCGAGTGCACGATCTACATGGGCGAGGTCGACGTCGAGCGCCAACGCCCGAACGTGTTCTGGATGGAGCGACTCGGCGCCGAGGTCGTCCCGGTAACCGAGGGTACCCGGATCCTGAAGGACGCGATCAACGAGGCGTTCCGGGACTGGGTCACGAACATGGACACCACGCATTACGTCCTCGGAACCGTCTGCGGACCCCACCCCTTCCCCGAAATGGTGACGTGGTTCCAGTCCATCGTGGGCCAGGAGACACGCCGCCAGGTGCGCGAACAGACGGGGCGCCTGCCTCAGAGCGTCTACGCCTGCGTGGGCGGCGGCTCGAACGCCATGGGTATTTTCAGCGGCTTTCTCGACGCTGCGGACGTCGAGTTGATCGGGGTCGAGGCGGCTGGGCGCGGCCTGGCAACGGGAGCTCACGCATCGCGCCTGGCGTCAGCGGATGCCAGTGTCGGAGTCGCGCAGGGCTACAAGACCTTCTTCCTCCAGGATGCCGACGGTCAGATGCGCGAGACCCACAGCATTGCCGCCGGCCTCGACTACGTGGGGGTCTCGCCGATCCTGGCCCACCTGAAGCAGACGGGGCGCGTCCGCTTCGAGTCGGCAACCGACGCAGAGGTCGTGGCCGCACTCTCGCTCGCGATGCGGCTCGAGGGCCTGATCCCGGCGCTCGAATCGTCCCACGCGTTCGCCCAGGCCTTCGAGGACGCGTCCACACTCTCGCCGGAGGACGTGATCGTGATCAACCAGTCTGGGCGCGGCGACAAGGACATCTTCACCGTGGCCGACGCGTTTGGCGACCCCGGGTGGCGGCAATTCATTCGCGAGAAGGCCGCGGAGTACGAAGATGCTTGAAGCCCATTTGCGTGCGCGCCTACGGGAGCGCGACATCCTGCTCATGACACACATCGTGCTCGGATACCCGAGCTTCGACGACTCGCGACGCGTCGTCGAAGCCATGGTCGAGGCCGGTGTAGACCTGGTGGAACTCCAGATCCCCTTTTCCGAGCCGATCGCAGACGGCCCGGTGATCCTGCGTGCGAACCAGCGCTCTCTCGAGGCTGGGGCCACGGTCGAGCGATGCCTTCGGTTCGCCGAGGAAGTCGCGTCGGCCTACGACATCCCCTTCCTGGTGATGAGCTACTTCAACATTCTCTACAAATTCGGGCTCGGAAATTTCACCCGGACTCTGGAATCCGCAGGCGTGCGGGGTGCGATCGTGCCCGACCTTCCCCCTGAAGAAGCGGGCGAGCACCTGTCGGCCATGCGCGAAGCACAACTAGACCCCATCTTCATCTATTCTCCCAACACCACCGACCAACGCATGCGCGATATCGCCCGGCACGCCGGCGGATTCGTCTACTGCGTAGCCCGAAAGGGTGTGACCGGCGCCGCGACGGAATTCTCCGCGGTACTCGACGCCTACCTGGCGCGCTGCCGATCCGCCACGTCGCTGCCGCTCGCACTGGGGTTCGGGGTGAAGCGACGCAGCGACGTCGAGTCGCTGCGCGGCAAGGCCGAGATCGCCGTGGTCGGCACCCAGACGATTCGCGTGATGGACGAGCACGGGGTGGAGGCCGTCGGCGACTTCATCAGCTCGCTGCGAACGTAGCTCAGTCCGCACTCNCGGCGGTGCGCACCGCCGCGATGAAAGCCGCCAGTTTCGCGGGATCCTTGCGGTGGGCATCCCGTTCGATGCCCGTAGCGACGTCGACGCCCCAGGGCAACACATCGCCCACGGCGGTGAGGGCATCGACCACGTTGGTCGGGTCGAGGCCACCCGCCAGGATCACGTCGTGGCCGCTCTCGATCAGCACGGCCGCGTCGGCCCAGTTCCAGGCCTTGCCCCGTCCGCTTCCCTCGGTCGGATTGTCGAGCAGAAGCAGGGTTCCCGGATACACGTCTGCGGCCTCCACGTCCGCCCCGCGCAAAGCCTTGATGACCGGGAGGTCGACCTCCTCGCAGTCCTCCTCACTCTCGTTGCCGTGGAACTGCACCCGCTCGAAGTCCACGCGACGCAAAACCCGGTTCACGTCCTCCAGGGGTGCATCTTGGAATACCGCCACACGCTCGATCTGCCCATCGACGGCGTCGGCGATGGCCTNTGCCGTCTTCAGGTCGACGCACCGCGGGCTGCCCGGCACGAAGTTGAGGCCGATCAATCCAGCACCTGCATCGACCGCGGCACGCGCGTCGTCGGGATCGACGACCCCACAGATCTTTATCCGAACGCTCACGTCCCTCCTCTCAGACGGTACAACGCTCCGGCAAGATCCGCCTCACGCATTAGCGACTCGCCCACCAGGAACGCCCGGGCACCGGAATCTCCGAGCCGCTCCACGTCCCGGGCGCTCAGGATCCCGCTTTCCGCCACCAGCACGACTCCTTCCGGCACACGGGGGGCCAGCCGTTCGGTCACGGCCAGATCGACTTCGAACGTCCGCAGGTCCCGGTTGTTTACACCGATCAGATCTGCGCCGATCTCGAGCGCCACGTCCAGTTCCGCCTCGTCGTGCACCTCGACCAAGACGTCCAGGAACAGCCGGACCGCGTGGTCGCGCAGGGCGGCCAGCCGCTCCGCGCAATCGGGTCCCGGAAACCCCGCGACGATCAAGAGCACCGCATCCGCTCCGCGCACGCGGGCCTCGTCGATCTGGAGCGCGTCGATGACGAAGTCCTTGCGCAAGAGCGGGAGCGCGACGGCGCCGCGAATCTTTTCCAGAAAGTCGACGTGCCCTCCGAAGTAGCGCTCGTCGGTGAGTACCGAGAGCGCGGCCGCTCCGCCTTCGGAGTAGGCTCTCGCACAGGCCACGGGCTCGAAGTCCGGCCGGATTTCTCCCCGACTCGGCGAGCGCCGCTTGATTTCGGCGATGACCCGGGGGAACTCGCCGTCGATGAGGGCCGAGCGGAAACCGCGGACAGGATCCGGCAAAGCCTCCGCGCGGCGGCCCAGCCCGCGGAACGCCTCGCCCCCGCGCACCCGTTCCAGCTCGGCGCGCTTGTGATCGAGGATTTCATCCAGGATCGTCACGCCCGGGTTGCCTTCAGCATGAGCTCGAGCTTGTCCCGTGCGCCGCCAGAATCGAGGCTCTCGGCCGCCCGCTCGATCCCCTCCTCCAGGCCGCCGACCGCTCCGCCAACCCACAGCGCCGCACCGGCGTTGAGCACTGTGACGTCCCGCCGGGCGCCGCGCTCCCCGTCGAGAACAGCGCGAACGATCTTCGCGTTCTCGAGGGCGTCGCCGCCCCGAAGCGCACCGGCCGTAGCCGTCGGGAGACCGAGCGCGTCGGGCTCGATCTCGAAGCGGCGCACCCCTGCACCGTCGCTCAGCGCCGCGAAACTCACAGCGGTAGTGGTGAGCTCGTCGAGCCCGTCCGAGCCATGCACCACGAGCGCCCGCTCCGCACCCAGCTCTGCAAGCGCCGCCGCCATCGGCTCGACCAGTTCCCGGGCATAGACTCCGACGAGCTGGTGTCGCACACCCGCCGGGTTGAGCAGGGGCCCCAGGCAGTTCATCAGCGTCCGCACCCCGAGTTCCTTTCGCACCGGGGCCACGTGAGCCATCACGGGATGCGCCACCCGGGCGAAGAAGAAAGCGATTCCCACCTCGGCAAGGATTGCGGCCGAACGCTCCACCGGGATGTCGATTTGCGCGCCGAGCGCCTCGAGCACGTCGGCACTCCCCGCGCGGCTCGAGGCGGCGCGATTGCCGTGCTTCGCCACCGGAAGGCCGGCACCGGCGACCACGAAGGCAGCCGTGGTCGAGATGTTGAACGTATCGGCGCCGTCTCCTCCGGTCCCGCAAGTGTCGACTGCTTGCGGGTGCGGACACGGTACCGTCACCGCAACCGCACGCAGTGCCCGCGCCACCGCTGCGATCTCACCGGCCGTCTCCCCCTTGCTGCGCAGCGCGACGAGCAAGGCCGCAATGCGAACGGGAGCGGCATGCCCCCCGGCGATCTCACCAAACGCCTCCTCGAGGACGCGGGCCGGGACCTCGCGTCCAGCCAGGGCGACCTCGATCGCCTCACCGAGACTCATGCGGACCGACTCCGCCGGCAGCGGTCCAGAAAGTTGCCGAGCAACTGTTTCCCGGCGCCGGTCATGATCGACTCGGGATGGAACTGCACTCCCTCGATGAAGCCATCTCCATGGCGAACCCCCATGATCTCTCCGTCGGCCGTGCGCGCCGTCACTTGCAGCTTCTCCGGAAGCGTCGCCTCGTCGATCACCAGCGAGTGGTAGCGAGTCGCCTCGAAGGGCGACGGCACGTCCGCGAACACCCCCACACCGTCGTGCTCGATCTCCGAGACCTTGCCGTGCATGATCGAACGCGCGCGCGCGATGCGCCCGCCAAAGGCGATCCCAATCGCCTGGTGGCCGAGGCAAACACCGAGAAGCGGCAGACCGCGCGCCGCGCACTCCCGCACCATCTCCACCGAGATCCCCGCGTCCTTCGGCTCTCCCGGGCCGGGGGAGACCACCACCCCCTCCGGATCACAACGGAGCAGGGTCGCGACGTCGGCCACGTCGTTTCGATGGACTTCCACATCCGCCCCGAGCTCTCCCAGATACTGCACGAGGTTGTACGTGAAAGAATCGTAGTTATCTATCATGAGCAGTCGCATCACCGCCGCCTAGTCGACCCCCTCGCGCGCGAGGTCAATCGCCTGCACCAACGCCCGCGCCTTGTTCTCGCACTCTTCGAACTCGAACTCGGGATCGGAGTCGGCCACGATTCCGGCACCCGTGCGCAGGTAGAGCTGGCCGTCCTTGACGAGCATGGTCCGGATCGCAATGGCCGTATCCATGTTGCCGGAATAATCCACGTAGCCCACGCAGCCACCGTAGAAGCCGCGACGCAGCGTCTCGAGTTCGTCGATGATCTCCATCGCCCGGACCTTGGGTGCTCCGGAAAGGGTGCCCGCCGGGAACGTGGCCCGCAGGATGTCGAGCCAGTCGAGCCCTTCGCGCAGACGGCCCTGGACGTTCGACACCAGGTGCATCAGGTGGGAATAGCGCTCCACCACGCCGTACTCGCTCACGTCGACTGTGCCAATCTCGACGATGCGGCCCACATCGTTGCGCCCGAGATCGACCAACATCAGGTGCTCGGCGTTCTCTTTTGGATCCGTGCAGAGTTCCCGCTCGAGCGCCCGATCCTCTTCCGGTGTCCGGCCGCGCCTCCGCGTGCCGGCGATGGGACGCAGGTCGACCCGTCCATCCTCGAGCCGAACCTGAACCTCCGGAGACGAACCGATCAACGTCGGCCCCTCGCAACGCAGGAAGAAGAGATACGGACTCGGGTTGATGCGCCGCAAGTGCCGGTAGATGGTGAACGGGTCCACCTGCAATGGGATCCGGTACTGCTGCGACAGCACGACCTGGAAGACATCGCCCGCCTCGATGTACTCCTTCGCGCGTTTGACGATCTCGTGGTAGGCCTCGCTTCCCATGCTTCGCTGGAGGTCCATGGGGGCCCGGATCAGTTCCCGCACGGGCTCGGCCTCCAACGGCTGGCGGATGCGGTGCACGACGGCATCGATCTCGGTGCACGCCTGGCGATAGAGCGCGCTGGCGTCGTCCCCGGGCTCTACGCTGACGTGGCGCACCACGAGCGCAACCTGGCGGTGGTTGTCGAAGGCCACGACGGTCTCGGGAAAGCCAAACCACAGGTCTGGCAACCCCACCTCGTCGGGATTGTCGTCGGGAAGGTTCTCGACGAAGCGGACCCAATCGTAGGCGACCATGCCCACGGCACCGCCCGAAAAGGGCGGCAACTCGACGCCATCGGGCACTGCCACACGCAGCGCCGCGAGGCGCTCGCGCAACACCTCGAGCGGATCGCCTGAAACGCGAATCCGCTCGGTATGGCCCCTCTCGCTCCACTCCACATCGGCGCCGCGGGCACGAAAGACCGCACGCACGCCGATTCCGATGAAGCTGAACCGGGCCCAGCGCTCGCCACCCTCAACCGATTCGAACAGGAAGCTCGTATGCCCATCGTCCAGGCGGCGAAACAGCGAGAGGGGGGTATCCAGGTCGGCGGGCACCTCGCGCACCACTGGAACGAGATTCGCGTCGCGCGCGATCTCTTCGAAGGCGTCTTGAGACGGGGAGAGCACCTGGGCCTCGGCCGGGATCCGTGAAAAAGCCTTGTGTTTCAGGTTGTTATCAAACGCCCCCAAAGGCGTCAAGCAACGAGCGGGGACCCGAAGACGACGGGGCGATGCTCCGGCGAGAATCGTCCCCCAAGCCCAGCAGGCTGTAGCTGAACGAGACGGAGGCTCCCCGGGATCTGCTCTGGCGCAGCACCACTCCGGCGGACCAGCAACCGCAGCGCGACACGTAATCGACAGACCCCACGTTCGCGAGCATCACGTTGCGCTCGAAGGAGTAGGCGATGCGGTAGCTCAAAGACCACTCACGGGTGATCGCCACGCGCGCGCCACCAGTCAACTGATTCACCGAGTCGAACTCCCCCGCGAATTCTTTGAAACGATGGTTCTGCTTCGGAAAGGCGGCAAAGACCTCGGGCACCTCGCGGATGTACCGGTAGTCGAGAAGGAACGAGTCTCCGCGATCGTCCTCCCAGTTGAATTCGAGCAGCCCCTCGACCAACTCCGCATCATCCATGTCGAAGCCGACGTTGAAGCGGCTCACGGCGCCGGGGAAGGGATACGCCCGCCCATCGAGGTAGAGCGTGCCGAATTTCGAGTTCTCGATGTCGTAGAGCCCCTGGACGACGAAGTCCGCGAGCAGTGCGGAGGGCCCGCCGAGGCCTGCCGGGGCGGCGTAGAAGCGGTTTCCCACGCCCAGCGTCACGACCTGGGCCTTGGGAATCCGATCCGCCCAATCGCGGGTCAGGTTGTCCAGGTCGAGTTCGCGCAGCCGGACCTGGGGCACCTCCGGCGCCGGTACCCAGAGAGGGTTGCCCGCCTGATTCGGAGCATCGACCCAGGCCCAACCGACGTGGGGCTCTACCAGATGAATCGCATTTCCCAGGCGGCCGCGAAAATGGGCGTCGAGATCCATCCGGCCCGTGAGGAATCCACGCCGTTTGGGCCCGAGGTGGTCGCTCTGGTAGAGCGTCTCCTGCCAGCCAACCTCAGGGGTGAATTCAACCACATCGGCGATGCGCAGCGGCAGCGCCAGCCGTGGGTGGAACAGGACCCGCTGGCCGCTGTCGGCGAGCAGTTCCCCTTCCTGGAAGACACCGTCGTCCTCGGTGCCACCCGAAGTCGCGTAATTGTCGAAGTCCGGATCCGGGACTCCCAGCGACGAACCCTCGCCATCGCGCCCCTGCTCCACATCGATCTCCGTCCCGCAGCCGGTCGCATCCGGGCGGCCGTTCTTGCAGGTGGGCAGTCCATCGACTCCGGTGTCCAGGAACCGCCCGTTGTCGGTAACGAGCAGTGCCGAGCTGTAGGCACGCTCGGGACGCTCCCGCTGTTGGAACCAGGCGGCTCGGACGTCGAGCGACGGAACGAGCCAGCGAAGCAGCGGCAACTCGGCCGCAAGCGTGTGGAACCGCCCCTCGGGCAGGCGGTTGAGAAGGAAGTCGTCCCGATCGGTGTCGGTCGGATTCTGGAGGTCGTTGGAATACTGGGCTCCCACCAGCCCACCGGCCACACCCGCTGGCCCAAAGTCCCCGCCCGCGAAGGCCTCGGCGGGCAGGAATCGCGCTTCGCGGTAGCGCGCCAGTCCGTCGAAATCGGTCGGGTAGGCGTTGTCCGAGGCAAAGGCGTAGCGGGACGCGAAGCGCACGTCGCCCGGCAGGAAGATCTCGTGCGTTCCGGTGGTCCCCCAGCGTCCCTTTTCGAAGGGTGTCCGGAGGCTATTGGGGTCGACGTCCTGATCGTAGAGACCCGACCCGAAGGCGCTGCCTTCCGAGCGCGCGCCGACCACGTAGTCGAGCGCGAGATCGCCTTTCGCCCCACGCTTCTGCAGCCAGCGCGGCGTGAACTTGAGGTTCACAGGATCTCCGGCGGCCCAGAAAATGGGGAGCCCGATATCCACACCGTTGCGTTCCGAGAGGTCGAAATTCGGAAAGAGCAGCCCCGACTGCCGCTCCGTCTTGAGCGGGTACATCATCCACGGCAACCACATCACCGGGACACCGAGAATTTCGACCGAAGTGTTGCGCGCGGTCCCGTAGCCCTCGATCTCGAGATCCGCCGCCTCGGCCCGAACCTCCCAGGGCTCCCGCGATTCCGGGTCCGGACAGCGGCACGCGGTAAAGCGGCCCTCCCGGAAGATGTAGGTGTCCTCACCGGTCTTGCGGACCTCGGCACCGCGCAGCTCCATCGGCGTGCGCTGGCCCACGAACTCGGCATCGAAGAGCACGCCTTCCAGCGTGTCGATGTCGAATTGCACGAACTCGGCATGCAGGATGTCGCTGCCGTCCGTGAACCGCGCACTGCCACTGGCTACGCCGCGGCGGGTGACACGGCTGTAGGCAATCCAGTCCGCCCGCAGCTCGCGCTTGCCCTGGCGGATCAGCACCTGCCCATCCGGCCCGCCCCGCGCCACGAAGAGCCTGCGCTTCGACTCGTACTCCAACGAGTCGGACTCGAGGTGGAACGGCTGGTCCGAACGCGGCTGCCGGAAGAGCTCCATCGGCCCGCCGCCGCCGGGAGCATCACCCTCCGCCGGAAGCGCCGTGCAAGTGGCGAGCGCGATCCCAAGAACCGCGAGTCGGCGCGAGCGCAACATCCCCGGACGGGGACGGTACCGACGCCCTCGCGGTACGTCTACTCTGCAGATTCCGAGCAGGGCGCAGGCCCCGGCTCGGGCAAGTCGAGACAGGCTGCGAGGGCTTCGAGATCCGGAACGCGGATGCCGTCTTCCGCGAGCTGGAGGAGCATCCGATCGAAGAGCTGGTGCAGGGCCCGGTGTGCCTCGAGCATCGAGATCCCCGCAGATTCGGCCAGCCGACGCAGCGTCGTGACCACGCGAAAGCCCGAACCCGGCTCATTCGACGCGGGCTGGGCCCGATACAACAGCGCCCGAACCACGGGGCCCAGCAGGTCGTCGGCTCCCAGGATGGCCAGACGCCGTTCGGCCTCGATCAACCGCGAGACCAGGACGCGGATCATCCGGATTGCGATCTCGGGCTGGGCCACACACATCGCCTCGAGAGTCTCGCGGTCGAGCTCGAGTACCCGGGTGGCTGTGACAGCCACGGCCCGAGTGCTGTACGGCCGGCCGGTCACCACCGCGAGTTCGCCGAAGAAATCGCCGGGGCCCAGGCGCGCCACAGTCCGGTGGCCGGCCTCGCCTTCCCGGATGAGCTCGATTTCCCCGGCGCGGATCACGTAGAGGTGGTCGCCGGGATCCCCTTGGTCGAAGACGGCCGTGCCCGGCTCTAGCGACCGCTCGTAGCAGCTGCGAGCTCGATGCCCCGTGTCATCGGTCCGCGCCAAGCTCTCGCCTCCCGAGAGGGGTTTCGACGCGTCGGCTCGGAGGCTTGAGCCGACTCCGGGGGCGGTGGACCGGCTGCTTCGGTGACGACCTCCTCGAGTTCGTCGTACTCGATTACGCCCGCGTGAATAGAATCGATGAAGCCATCGGGTGAAATGGCCACGAGCGAGGGAAAACCCAACGCGCCGAACTCGCGGGCCAGGGCCTCGTCTCCCATGACGATCGTGTACTCGACGCCGTACTCGCGCACCCAGGGCTCCACGACCTCGACACCATCGATGTCCACCGAGATCCCGAGTATCACCAGATCGTCCGCTCCCGCGTGGGCGGCCCACAGTTCGTTGAGCTCCGGCACCTGGTAGACGCAGGGTGGACACCAGGTGGCCCAGAAGTCGAGGAGCACCGTCTTCCCCCGCAAGGAGGAGAGCTGCACCGGATCGCCCCCGAGGTCGGGAAGGGTGAAGTCCGGCGCGGGCACCCGGGCTGCCTGCTCCGCGCGGGGCTCGGGCTGCGGGTCACCACAGGCGGCGGCGAGCAACAGCAGCGCCAGGGTCCACCGCGCCCTCACTGAAGCGCCCGTTCGGCGGACGTGATCCATTCGTTCATGAACGCAAATCGCGTGTTCAGCCACGACAGCCGGTCCGTGACGAGCAGGATCCCCACCCCCACCAGGACCATGCCCGACACCACCTCGAGCTTGCGGAAATGGCGCTTGATGCGCGCGAANCCCGTGAAGAAGGCGTCGAGACTCCAACCCGCCAGCAGAAACGGTACGGCGAGGCCCGCCGAGTAGATGGTGAGCAGGAGGGCGCCCTCACCGACCGAATCGCGCACCGCAGCCAGGCCGAGGATGGTTGCAAGAATCGGCCCGATGCAGGGTGACCAGCCGAGTGCAAAGGCCGCGCCGACCACAAACGAGGCCGTCGCGCCGTATTGGTTGACGCGAAGCTGGACGCGGGTGTCGCGATACAGCGCGGGGATCGGCGTGAGACCCGCGATATGGAGACCCAGCACGACCACCACCACTCCCATCAGCTGCGCAAAGCCAACCTCGAACCCGAAGACCGAGATGCTCCACGTGCGCACGACGTGGCCAACCGACACCGCTCCGATCCCGAGCGCAATGAAAACTGCCGAGAAACCGAGAACGAAGCCGACGCAGGATCGCATGACACGCCGCCGCCGCGCCCCGGCGCGAACGGCATCGCCGTCACTCTCCTGCATCTCCTCGACGGTGATCCCGGAGATCAGGGAAAGATACGCCGGCATGAGCGGCAGAACACACGGTGAAAGCACGGAGAGCAGCCCCGCGGCAAAGGCGAGATAGACCTGGGATCCGAGCTCCGACATCAGCGCACAGGGATAAGATCGCCGGTCTCGATGAACCGTGCCAGTCGGTGTCCCGAACTGCTGGAAATCCTACCAGCCAGACTCACCGGACGAGTTCGGCGACGGCGCCGCGTACTGGGGATCCGCGTCTCGTCCTATGAACTCGAGCGGCTCCTCCCCCTGGATATGCTGCGGCGTCACGACGTAGTCGCCCCGCACCGAGCGGTTCCAGATCGGTATCGCGACATCGTTGTCGCCGGCCGAGAACACCCACGCGACACCGCCAACCACGGCACCGCCAAGGGCGTACACCACCTTGACCGGTCCGTAGACCAGACTGCTGATCGCTGCCAGAGCGCCAAAACCCGCCTCGGCCGCCGTATCTTCAGCCATCGCCGCCCCCGGGGCCATCCCCAGAACAAGGACACCGACCATACCTGCGACATAACCTCGAACGATTCGATTCATGATTAACCTCCCACCCTTAAAGGGATCATGCCGCAGATCTAGAACAGGCGCTCGGAATCCAGGAGAATTGTTACCGGGCCGGCGTTGACCAGGTGAACATCCATCATCGCGCCGAATTTTCCTGTGACCACGGTCACCCCGAACTCTCGCGCTGCGGCGACAACGGCTGCCACCAGCGGTTCGGCCTGCTCGCCGGGAGCCGCACGCGCATAGGACGGACGCCGCCCCTGCCGCGCGTCCGCCAGGAGGGTGAACTGCGACACGACACCGAGCGTCCCTCCCGACTCCAGCAGGGAACGATTCATGCGGCCCGCGGCATCCGCAAAGATGCGCAGCTGCACCAGGCGCCTGGCGAGTTCCCGGGCGGCATCCTCCCCGTCCTCGCACGCCACACCCACGAGGGCCAGCAGACCCTCCCCCATCCGGCAGACCTCTTTCCCGGCCACGGTGACCCGCGCCGAACGCACCCGCTGGGCCACCGCCCGCAGCTACAGGCGCTCCTGGTCTGCAAACCGGCCGCAATAGGCGGCCTCGCCCTCCGTCCGAAGCAAGACCAGCTGGCACAGGCGAACGTCGGCGTGCACGCGCAGCGACCGGTTCGAGACGTTGCTCATCTCGAGCACCTGTCGGTTCGAAACACCCGGCTGCACGAAGGCCGAGGTCACGTGGATCATCAGGCCGAGTCGCGCGAAGCGGCTGCGTCCCTCGAGGAAACCGCACAGGTTCTGCGGCAACACGATTCGCTCCCGTGTGATGCCGTGAATCGTGACCCCCGGCTCTAGCACGAAGGGTTCCTCGAGCCGCCGAAGGCTCGTGTGGTCGCGGTAGTCCGCATCCTCGAACAGGTCGATCGGGCCGTGCGGACCGTCGAAGACCCGGATCTCGTCCCCGAGCGTCAGATCGACCGAAGCCGCGCCGAGACGATCCTCGGACCAGGGGTCGATCACCAGGCGCCCGGACTCGAGCTCGGCCAGGATCGCGTCGCGCGTCAGCACGCCCATTCGACTGCCATGATACCGTAGGCCCGTGCCGCACCCGTACCTCGAGCTGCCGTGCCCGCTGGTGATCGGGCATCGGGGCTGCGCCGGCGAAGCGCCGGAGAACACCCTGATCGCGTTCGAACTCGGCCTCGAGCGCGGCGCCCACATCCTCGAGAGCGACGTACACCTGACCCGCGACGGCGTACCCGTGTTGGTTCACGACGCCGTGGTCGACCGGGTCACCGAGGGTACCGGTGCCGTGTCCGACTTCGACCTCCACTCCCTGCAGGAGCTGGATGCCGGACACCGCTTCGAAACCGCTGCCGGGCACCCCTACCGCGGCTGCGGCTTGTCCATTCCCAGCCTCGAAGAGGCGCTCACGCGCTTTTCGCAGGCGCGCTTCAACCTGGAACTCAAGGCCGATCTCCCCGCGATCATCAGCCGCAGCGTCGACGTCGTGGAAGCTGCCGGTGCCGGCGAGCGCGTGCTCCTGGCAGCGGAGAACGACGCTTTGATGAACGCAATCCACCGGGAACTCGATGCCCGCCAAGTCCCCGCGGCACGGGGTGCGTCGGCTTCCGACGTCCTGGGGTTCTTGCGCGCCGCGCTCGACGGCAAGCCACCGCCACCCGGTCCGATGGCACTCCAGGTGCCGGCGGAGTTCCGCGACCGCCCGCTCGTCACTCCGGAATTCGTGGCCCACGCCCACCTGCACGGTCTGCACGTGCACGTGTGGACGATCAACGACCCGGTCGAAATGGATCGCTTCCTCGACCTCGGCGTCGACGGAATCATCACGGACCATCCCGCACTCCTCGCGCAGCGAATCGCCGCCCGCACTTGAGTGCCTCGCCTCATCTCGAAGCGGAGCGCATCCACCTGTTGGAAGCGGCCACGCGGGGGCCCGTATTGGACCTCGCGTGCGGGAGCGGCCGAAATGCGTGCCCGGCGGCGAACTGGGGTGCCCGGGTCGTTGGGATCGACCGGAGTGCAGAGCGCCTGGACGCGCTGCGGAGCGCAGCCCGCGCCGAGGGCCTACCGCTTCTGCCAGTCCGTGCCGACCTGGAGTCCCAACGCCAAATCCCTGTCCGGTCCGGGAGTTGTGGAGCAATCCTCGTGTTTCGCTTTCTCTCGCGACCGCTCGCGCCCGCAATCGTCGATGCCCTCGCTCCCGGTGGTCTGCTGCTCTATGAAACTTTCACGTTCCACCAGAAGAAACTGGGCTATGGACCTGAAAATCCGGCGTTTCTTCTAGAGGATGGAGAACTCCCGACCCTCTTCCCCGAGTTGAAGATCTTGGCCCACTGGGAGGGGGTTGAGGAACGCGGCGCGAAACCCGAAGCCGTCGCGCGCCTCACGGCGCGAAAGACCTAGCCTCTACAGTTCGCTTGCATCCAGCGCCACCACTCGCGTTCGGCTGGGCGGATCCCCGCGTCCCGAGCCCGTTGCTCGGCAGCCTCGCTGCGACCTGCAAGGCACAAGGCGTAGATTTCGAGGCGCAAGCGGGTGCGGTCTTGTGGTTTCTGTGCACGCGCGACCTCGAACCGGCCTGCCGCTGCGTCGAGGCGGCGCTCCGCGAGATCCCGACGACCGAGCAGCGCGGCGTAGTCGCGCGGCGGGGCGCCGGCAACGATCCGCCGCTCTGCGGCTTCCAGGTAATCGTCGTCGGCCCCCGAGAGCCAGAGGGCGGGGGTCCGGAGCTCGGTATCCCGAAGTGCCGCGTGCAGCCGGGCGAAGCTCGCGCGCAGCGAGCCCGGCCAATGCGCTTCGCGCACGGGCGATTCGAGGAGCGCCTGAGCGTCGAAGTAGTCGAGCGAAGCCTCGCGCAGCTCCGGGGGCCAGGCGGAGCGCACGAACGAACTCGTCGCAAAACGCCTGCGGGCGCGCTCCGGGTCGAGCCAACCGGCGAACGCCGACCTCGTCTCGACCAGTCCGGGAACCTGGTGGCCGAGCCGGCGCGGGCGATCGTCGACGAGCGGCTCTGCGCCTTGGGTCCAGCGCGCGAGCTGGGCCGAATCGGCCAGGAACGTCGCGCCGAGTTGCTCGGGGCGCTCGAGTCCGAGCCGGCGCAACTCGGCTGCATGCGGGGAGTCCCGCCAGAGGCGGCGGAAACTCTCCGCATCGCGAGACCAGCGCGCATTGCGCGAGCCGACCAGCATCCAGTCGTAGCCCGACCCGTTCCAGAGGCTGCAGTCGGGAAAGACCGAGCAGTAGGCCCGAACGATGCTTCGGGCCTCGCTGCGCGTCAGGTTGTGTACCGGAAGCCAATAGGTGTGCACACCGCCCTCGGCGAGCCGATCGCGCACCAGCGCAAAGTACTCGCGCGTATAGAGGTTCACGACCCCGGCGGCCTTGGGTGGGGGCGGCTCACCGGTGATCAGGTCGTAGCGCTCCGGCGTCACCTGCAGGAAATGCCGCCCATCTCCCACGTGCACCCGGAAGCGCGGATCCTCGAGCGGATCCTCGCCAGGCCTCGGGTAGATCAAGGGCGAGAGACCGAGAATCTCCCGCGAGAGGTCCACCACGTCGACCCGCTCTACACCGGGCGCTTCCNCCAGCGCCCGCGCGGTCGAACCGGCGCCGTAGCTGATCAGGAGAACGCGGCGCGGCGCCGGAAGCAGAGCGAGCGGCCAATAGACGTAGAGCTTCATGTAACGCCGAGCGCGGACAGTGGTTCCCGCCATGCTGTATCCGTCGGTGACCAGCCGGTGGTGAACGGGCTCCCCGTCCAGGTCGGTGCGAAGCAACAGCGACGTCTCGGTGCGCCCCTCGCGTACCGCCTCGAGAGTCGCCGTGCCCGGGGCGGCAAAGCGCTCGACCGGAAATCGCAAGTAGTGGCGGTCCATCTTTCCAAAGGGAAAGAACACGAATGAAGCCACGAGCACCGCCAGCGTCACCAGCCCACGCCCTCCCCCTCCCGCCGTCGCCGTCACCAGCAAGCCCACGAGTCCGTAGGAGACGGAGAGACCAAAGATCGACCGCTCCATCCCGAGAGCCGGGAGCAGCACGAAACCGGCCGCGATCGATCCCACGGCGGCACCGAGGGTATTGGCCAGGGTCAAGAGCCCGGCCGCCCGCGCATCCGGTGCCACTCGCTCGCGAAGCAACGCACCCATCAGCGGGAAGAGCACGCCGGAGAGCACCGACACCGGGAGCGTGAGAACGGCGGCGAGGCGCAGCAACGCAACGGGCTCGTAGAGAAGCGGCCCACCCGGCGCACCGACCCAGCGCGAGAAGTCCGCGTAGAGGATCACCACCAGCGAACCGGCGAGCCACGCGAGCGACGGGGCCCAAAGCACCGCGCGAGGGCGCCGGCGCAGCCACACCCCGCCGAGTCCTCCGCCGACCGCCAGCCCGGCCAAGACCGAAGCCAGCATCAGGGCGAACGCGAGGCTCCCGGTCGGGACGAACATGCGCAGGAACCGGAACCACACCACTTCAAGGGCAAGCAGCGACCCGCCGGCCAGGGCCGCCGCGAAGAGCAGGAACGCGGCACCCGACCGCAGCTGCGCGCGCTCGGAGCCGCCGGGTGCGAGCTGCGCATTGCGACCGGTCCGGCGCGCGACCCAGAGGGCCACACCGGCAGCGGCGCCGTTCAGGCCACCGGCGAATAGCGACGCACCGCGCACCCCGAATGCTCCGACAACAAAAGTCTCTACCGCCAATGCCCCTACCAACGCTCCCACCGTGTTCCACCCGTAGAGCACGCCGAGCACCGCCCCAAACGACGCGTCGCGCGACCGCACCGCGGTCACGAGCACGGGAAGCGTGGCGCCCATGGCCGTCGCCGGAACGAGCAACAATCCGAAAGCGATCCCGAAGCGCATCGCCGCGAGCCCGGTCGGAGCGTCCCCCAGGCTCCGCTCGAGCGGCGCGAGCATTCGCCCCAGGTCCGGCAGAGCCCCCACCAACGCAATGCCACCGATGGCGATCACCAACTCGAGCAGTGCGTAGACGAGCAACGGTCTCCGAAGCCGCGGACCCAAGGCGGCGACCAAGCCGCTGCCCAGCGCCAACCCCGCCATGAAACTCGCGAGCACCAGACTCGCCGCCGTGACGCCATTGCCGAACGCCAGACCCGCCTGGCGGAACCACAGCGCTTCGAAGATCAGGCCGGCGGATCCAGAGACAAAGAAGACGCCGCAGAGAACCCAGCGCGCGGAGCTCAACACCTGGCCCCCAGCCGCTCGAGAGCCCGGCCCGCGGAACTCAAGACTCGACCCCCAGCCGCTCGAGAGCCCGGCCCGCGGAACTCAAGACTCGACCCCCAGCCGCTCGAGGGCCCAGCGCGCGTGTTCCGCTAGGAGTGGGTCGTCGCCGGTGGCGTGGCGCTCGACCAACGGCCGCAACTCGGCGCGGCCACTATTCCCCGCCACGACCAGCGCATTTCGCACCAGGCCGCGGTACTTGGTGCGGCGCAGGGCCGTGCTGCGGGTAGCGCTGCGCCAGGCCTCCTCGTCGAGCGAGAGCACCCAGGCAACCGAGGGGACCTGCCATTCGGGGCGCGGAGCCAGGCGGGCGCGCAGGCCGAGTGGATCGGGAGGAACGCGGCGGCGCTCGCGCGTGTTCCACGGACATACCGCCTGGCAAGCATCACATCCAAAGCCCCAGTCGCCGTGGGCTTCGCGCAGCGCCTCGGGTATCGCACCCCGCGCCTCGATCGTGGTGTAGGAAATGCAACGGGTCGCATCGAGTACGTAGGGCTCGGGGAAGGCGCCGGTCGGACAGGCGTCGAGGCAGGCGCGGCAGCTCCCGCAGTGGTCGTCCACCGGTTCGTCCGGATCGAGTTCCAGGTCGGTCAATACGACTCCCAGGAAGAAATGGGAGCCGAGCCGCGGGTGGATCACGCAGGTGTTCTTCCCGACCCAGCCCAATCCCGCGCGCGCCGCCGCCGCACGCTCGAGGACGGGTCCGGTATCGATGTAGCCCCGCGTCCGGACCGGATGCTCCACGATCGCCTCGAGACCCGCCTCGAACGCGCGAAGGCGATCGAGCAACACGTCGTGGTAGTCATCTCCCCCCGCGTACCGGGCAACCCGAAACCGGGCCTCGTCCTCCCCGCGGTCTTCCCTTTCCGGGTCATGGACGAAGCCGACCACCACGATGCTCCGCGCTCCCGGCAGCACCCGGCGCGGGTCGACCCGCTCCGCTGCCCGGCGGGCGATGTAGTCCATCTCGCCGGCGTACCCCCGCGCGAGCCATTCGCGCACGAAGCGGGTAGCGGGCGAAGGCTCAGCAGGAGCCACACCCGCCAGGTCGAAGCCCACGGCCAGGGCGAGACCTTTGACTCTTTCCGTGAGGGCCTGCGGCACGGCCACGTCGCCGCACGCTACCCTCCCGCGAGCCGGGAGGCGAGGAGTACGAGTGAGCCGCGCGAGCTTTCCCAACGGGTTCCACTGGGGTGCGGCAACGGCCTCCCACCAGATCGAGGGCGCCTTCCGGGAGGACGGCAAGGGCGAATCGATCTGGGACCGCTTCAGCCACACCCCCGGTCGCGTGCAGGACGGCGACACCGGCGACATCGCATGCGATTCCTACCACCGGATCGCGGATGACGTGGCGCTCCTGCAAGCGATGCACCTCGACAGCTACCGCTTTTCCATCGCCTGGCCCCGCATCCTGCCCGAGGGAACGGGCCCCGTGAACGAAGCCGGCGTGGATTACTACCGGCGGCTGATCGACGCGCTGCTCGACGCCGGCATCCGCCCCCTCCCGACTCTCTACCACTGGGACCTTCCCCAGGCGCTCGAAGACCGGGGCGGCTGGCCCGAGCGGGACACGGCCGGGCGCTTCGCGGATTACGCCGACACATGCATGCGCGCTCTGGGGGACCGGGTCGATCACTGGATGATCCTCAACGAGCCCTCGATCTTCACCACGATGGGGTATCTGCTCGGGATCCACGCACCCGGGCGCCGGGACCTGGAAGCCTTTTTGCGCGCCTCCCACACGGTGAACCTCGCCCAGGCCGAGGCGTTCCGCGCCATGAAGGCCGTGCGGGCCGATGCGACGATTGGAACCGCCTTCAGCATGTCCCCCTGCGAGCCGGCTGGTGAAGCGGAGGACGATGCCGCCGCGGCCGAGCGCTGGCACGCGTTCGTGAACCTGTGGCACCTGGAGCCCGCGCTGCGCGGCCGCTATCCGGAAGCCTTCGCAGACGGGCTGCCCCTCGATCACATGGGGATTCGCGACGGTGATCTGGACCGGGTGAAAGCGCCCCTCGATTTCATCGGCATCAACCTCTACATGCGCACCCGGGTCACACACTCGGACACCGCGGGCTGGGGTATCCGCGCCCAACCGATCGGCATGGGCGGAGACGAGGGCCCGCGCACCGACTTCGGCTGGGAGGTCTGGCCGAAAGCACTCTGCGACATGGTGATGCGAATCACGCGCGACTACGACACCCCGGTAATCGAGATCACCGAAAACGGGTGCTCCTACGCAGACGGGCCGGACAAGGACGGCGTGATTCGCGATGGACGTCGCATCGCTTTTTTCCGCGGCTTCCTCTGCGAACTCGCCCGCGCCATCGAAGAAGGCGCCGACGTGCGTGGCTACCACGCCTGGACCCTCATGGACAACTTCGAGTGGGCAGCGGGCTACGCCCAGCGCTTCGGCCTGGCCTGGGTGGACTTCGACGATCCGAAGCGCCCGCGCACGCTGAAGGAATCTGGACGCTGGTACGGAAGCGTCGCGGAAGAAAACGGCTTCGAGACGTGAGGAGCCCATGGAAGAACACCTGCTGTTCGTGATCGCTGCGCCGCGCTCCGGCTCTACCCTGCTGGCCCGAATGCTGGGCGCCCACTCGCGGATCACTGCACCGGCCGAGTTGCACCTCCTGACACCCCTGGCACACCTGGGCTTCCACGAGCGCGTCGATGCGGCGCCCTACGATCCGATCATCACCCAGCGAGGCCTGCGCGAGATGGTCGCAGCGCTGCCCAACGGCGAGGCGGACTACCTCGCCGCCCTGCGCGCCTGCACGGACTCGATCTACGCGAAGCTGCTCGAGCCGAGCGGTTGTGACGTGCTGCTGGAGAAGACCCCGGCCTACGCGCTCGTCCTCGACTTTCTCACCCAACTCTACCCCCGCGCGCGATACGTCGTGCTGACGCGCAACCCGCTGGCCGTGTGGTCGTCGGTGGTGCAATCCTTCTTCGATGGCGACCACGAGGAGGCCGAGCGCGTCAGCCCCGGCCTCGGCCGCTTCGTACCCGCCATCGCGCGATTCCTGCGCGAACGCCCGGTCCCGATCCACCCCCTGCACTACGAGGATCTGGTGAGCGAACCCGATACGGCCGCACGCGCCCTATGCGATTTCGCGGGCCTCGCCTTCGAGCCGGGCGTGATCGACTACGGCGCAACATCCAACGGCCCGGCCGAAGCGGCAAAGGGGCTCGGAGACCCGATCACCGTGGCGAGAGAGACCCGGCCGACCACCCGCTCGATCGCGCGTTGGGCCGAGGACATGGCCGGAGACCCGGCCAAGCTGGAACAGGCCCGCCGGATCCTGGCGCACCTCACGGACGACGACCTCGAAACCTGGGGCTATCCCCGCGCCGAGTTGGAGGCAGAACTCGCGGCGATCCCGACCGGCGGGGCCCGGCAAGGCGGTCGCGGTACTTCCCGCTACACCCTCGAGCGCAAGCTCCTGGGGACGGTCCGCCGCCAGGTCCACCGTCGGAAGGGCTTGGCCGGTCTGGTGCGCAAGTGCCGCGAGGCGTGCGACCTTCTGCTACGGTGAATTCTCTGAGCGAACGTCCCGGAATCCTGCGGCGCTGCTGGCAATGGCTGGCAGAGACGACACGCCGCTACTTCGTCGCCGGCGTCGTCTTCTTCGCGCCGATCGGCATCACGATCTGGGCGATTGCTTCCATCGTCGTCTGGCTGGACAACCTGATCCTGCCCCACGTGCTGAAATGGCTCGTGCCCGGGATCGACGAACCCGTGCGCCTTCCGGTCCTCGGGATGCTCTTCACCTTCTTCGTGATCATCCTGCTCGGTGTCATCACTCGCCACCTGCTCGGGCCCGAGTTCGTCCGGGCCTGGGAGCGCCTGATGGCACGGGTCCCGATCGCCCGCAGCATCTACTCGGGTGTGAAGCAACTCATGGAGGCCATCTTCGGAACCGACCGAACGCCCCGCTTCAATCGCGTCGTCATGATCGAATACCCGCGCAAGGGAATCCGCGCACTGGCGTTCACCACCGGCCTGGCAAGCGGTGTCGTCCAGGACCGGACCGAAAAACAGATGATCAACTGCTTCCTGCCCACGACGCCCAACCCGACCTCCGGCTTCTACCTGCTCGTCCCCGAGGACGAGGTCTACGACACGGACCTCTCCGTCGAGGACGCGTTCAAGCTCGTGATGTCCGCTGGACTCGTGACGCCGGACGACGAGTCAGCACCCCCGCCCGATGACCCCGGCTCCCCCGGATAGCCGGTTCTCGGAAGCGCCCGCCGGAATCGCGGGGGGCATCACCCGGAACGGCTGCCGTGGTGATCCGTTTCCCGGACCCGGAATCCCCGCCTGCAGCGCACGAGTTGTAATCTACCTGCGTGCAGGTAGATTAAGGGTTTCGCCGACCCCTACCTCCAGCGGAGCGCCCGACCAACATGAGCCAGGGGCACCTCATGGGACTCGACCTCGGCGGCAGCGGCATCCGCTGCCTGCTCGTCGACATCGCGACGGGTGAGACCCAGACCGCGACGCGCCCGTGGACCCCGCATCCGGTGCCCGGCCTGCCATCCGCCGCCGAATACGACGCCGAAGCCACGTGGCGCGTCTTTGCGGACGTGACGCGCGAAGCCCTGGCGCGGGCCCGGCCGGAGCGCGTGCTCGGCATCGCAGCCAGCAGCGTGCGCCATGCGAGCGCCGTGCTCGACGCCGCCGGACGCGAGATCCTCGTCAGCTCCAATCGGGACGCACGCGGCGTCGCAGTGGCTTTCGAACTCGCCTCGACCCGCGGCGCAGCACTCCATCGCGAGACGGGCCATTGGCCCAACGCGGTGCAACCGGCCGCCCGTCTGCGTTGGATGCACACCGAACACCCCGACCTGCTCGACCGTTGCGCCGTCCACCTCTCCCTCAGCGATTGGATCGCGTTCCGCCTCTGCGGCGAGATCGCAACCGATGCCTCTCAGGCCAGCGAGACGGGCCTCCTGCGCATTGCCGAGTGTGAGTGGGCCGGGAACCTGGCAGACGCGCTGGAACTCCCGCGCACGTTGTTGCCGGAGTTGCGGGTCTCGGGCACGCGCCTGGGTGAACTCACGCCAGACGCCGCCGAGGCACTCGGATTGCCCGCCGGAACACCGGTGTGCGTCGGCGGTGCCGACACCCAGTGCGCACTGCTCGGCACGGGCGTCGTCGCTCCGGGAGAGCTCGGACTCGTCGCGGGCACCACCGCGCCCCTTCTCCAGGTGCAGGGCCAGCCAACGCTCGATGACGAAGGACGGCTCTGGGCCGTCCACCACACAGTGCCCGGACGCTGGGCACTCGAGAGCAATGCGGGGGCACTCGGGGAATCCCTCGAGTGGCTCGCCGGACTGCTCCACCCCGATGTGGACCACCCGGTGCTCCATCTCATGGCCGAAGCCTGGGCGGCCCCGGCGGGGAGCGCCGGACTCGTCTCGACCTTCGGCGCCGACCTGATGGATGCGCGACAAATGGTGCTCCCGGTGGGCAACCTCACGCTCAACCAGACGACGACCGCGGGGGACCGCGGCGCGCGCCGGCACCTGAGTCGCGCGGTCGTCGAGGGCATGGCCTTCGCAATCCGCGCCAACGCAGAGCAGATCACCCGCGTCACGGGTATCGAGAGCGAGACGCTCCGGGTAAGCGGTGGCGTCGCGCGCAACGCAGCGTTCACCCAGTTCCTGGCCGACGTGCTCGCGCGACCCGTGGAGGTCGCCGGTGACATCGGGTCGACCGCACTCGGCGCGGCGATCTGCGCAGGCGTCGGGGCCGGCGCCCTCGAGAGTCTGGAGCACGGAGCCAGGGCGCTCGTGAAGGTGACACGCACGCATACCCCCGACGCCACCCGCCGAGACGTCTACGCCGATCTCTACCCGGGCTGGCGATCCCTTCGGGACGAGCAGGCAACGGCGAATTCCCGCGCCTCGGGCTTTGCCATCCGCACGCTCGTCGCGGGCAGCGCGACCAACGCTGACGGGCCCTCCGATTTCCGCCCCCGAATTCTCGTTACCGCAGACCTCGACGAGGCGACTCTCGAAACGCTGCGCCGCTTCGGCGACGTGGAGCACGCGAGCTACCGCAAAGCCATGCGCCTTCTCACCGGCCCGAGCCTGGCGAAGGCACTGCGCGGCGTGCACGTCTTCGTCAGCGAGGTCGACGTCATCGACGCCCGCGCCCTGGTCGAGGCGAAGGACCTGCGCGTCATCGGCGTGTGCCGAGGCGACGCGGTGAACGTCGATCTCGAGGCGTGTGCCGCCCTCGGGATCCCGGTCTTTCACACGCCCGGCCGCAACGCCGACGCCGTCGCCGACCTCACGCTCGCGTTCCTGCTCGCGCTCGCACGCCGACTCCCGGCCGCCAACGCCTTTCTCCGCGAACCGGGCGGGACGGCCGGCGACATGGGCCGCATGGGCCGCGCCTTCGGTACGCTGCGGGGACACGAGCTCTGGCGCAAGAACGTGGGGCTCATCGGGCTCGGAGCCGTGGGACGCAAAGTGGTGGAGCGGCTGCGCCCCTTCGGTGCTCGCTGTCGGGTGCACGACCCGTTCTTGGATGCCGACGCGGTGCGCCTGGCGGGTGCCGAGCCCGCAGAACTCGACGCGCTGCTTGCCGAGAGCGATTTCGTCTCGCTTCACGCCGCCGTCACCGACGCTTCGCGCGGCCTGATCGGTACACGCGAACTCGGGCTCATGCGCGAGGGCGCCTGCTTGATAAACACGGCCCGTGCGGCCCTGGTCGACGAAGCCGCGCTGATAGAGGCTCTCCGCTCGGGCCACCTGGCCGGTGCGGCCCTCGACGTTTTTTCGGTTGAGCCCCCGGCCTGGGACGATCCGATCCTACAACTCGAGAACGTGATCGCGACGCCCCACGTCGGTGGCAACACTGCTGAGGTGAGTACTCACCAAGGGCAGATCGTGGCAGACGAAATCGGGCGACTCGCCCAAGGCGAGCGCGTGCGGCACGCTATCGGGACCGGGACACCCCCGGGCTTCGACTGGTCCCGGCCCCGGCCCGAGCCGGCACCGGAACTCGTCGAACGGCTCCGGGGTTCGGGCGCCCCGGCCGTGACTGACCTGCAGCGGGACACGAAGAAACCCGCGGCCGGTCCGGCGATCAGGCCCGAGCGGGAGAACCGCGCGGGACAGGAGGACGGCGACGTGCAGGAGATCCGCGAGGCCATGGAGCATGTGCTGGCGGCATTCGTCGAGCGAGCCGGCGATGACACGCAACTCGGCGCCTTCGCCGCCGACTCGGATCCAGTGACACTCCACTTTTCACTGACTGATCTGGGGATCGATCTCCACCTGGGCTGGCGGGATGGCGCCGTCTTCGCCGCGCTCGGAGCACCGCCCGATTCCGATGACGTGGTCAAGCTCGCGATGCGCGCCGACCTCTTCGACGGAATGCTCACGGGACGCAGCAACGCCATGCGGGCCGCCATGAACGGCGACCTCTCGTTCAGCGGGGACACCGCCAAGGCGATGACGCTCCAACAGATCAACGCGGACATGAGCCGGCTCTACCGGGATGCCCGGGAAGCGGTGGGTGACCCGGGGGACCTCAGCGCACTCCCCGATCCGAACGCAGCAGCGCACGCAGCGACGGGACCGAGCCCCGGCGGGGGCGACGACGTGCGCACCGAGATATGCCGAGTGATCGACGATCTCTACACGGCTCAACTCATCACGGCCACGGGCGGCAACGTCAGCGCTCGCGTCCCGGACGCACCCGACGAGGCATGGATCACGCCGAGCCAGCTCTTCAAGGGAGCCCTCAACCCGGAGATCCTGGTCCGCATCGGCACGGACGGAAAGGCGCTCGATGCGGGCGCGCGCTCGCCGTCGAGCGAGGCCTTGATGCACATGGCGGTCTTCGAAGCGAAGCCCGAGGCGCAGGCGGTGATCCACTGCCACGCACCCAACGCCACCGTACTCGTGAACAGCGACCTGCCCTTCCTGCCGGTCTCCACCGAAGCGGCCTTTTTCGTCGGTATCGGACGCATCCCCTTCGTGATGCCGGGAACTCGGGAACTGGCCGACGCCGTCGTTGCAGCGATGGGCGACGGCTGGGCCGTGCTGATGCGCAACCACGGACTGCTGGTTGCCGGACGGACGCTGCGCCGCGCCGCGGACATGGCGGAAATCATCGAACGCACCGCCCAGATCATCCTGGGCTGTCATGCGGTCGGCAAACAGCCGCCGGTCCTCCCGGACGAAGTAGTCGGAATGCTCGCGAAGTACGGCGACCTGATGGCTTGAGCGTCGCCGCGGGCCTCCCCGGGGCACGCCCTGTCGAGCTAGAACTCCCCCACCACAGGTGTCACGTCGATCACGTACATCTGGCGCTCGCCGGTCTCCAGGTCGAGGCGAAAGAGTCCGTCGTCCGGATGCAACGGCACGTCCCATTCTGGCTTCACTACACCCTGGTAGTTGTAGCCGGGACGCCGGAAGTAGCTCCGCTCGCAGTTGACACAGACTGCGGAGGTTCCAGCGGGGTGTACGGTGTAAATCGGGAACGGCAAGGCACGCGATGTCCCGTCCTCGATGTTTACGATACGTGAGACGAATCGGTCCCCCTCGCGGTCATTGAAGACGATGCGCGTCGAATAATCCGGGGGTAGCCATTGGAGCTGCGCCCCCTGTTGCCAGTTGTAGGCACGGGTCTCGGCGACCGGGTAGAACTTCCCTTCCTCGAGGGACCAATAGCCAATCTGCACCCGGTCTTCGGCACGGGGCATTCGCCGTTACTCGAACTCCGCCCGATGGCACAGCAGACGGTTTTCTTGACGGTCCAAGGGGGACTTCTCGTAGTAGCCGAAGAAGGGATGTCCGGGGCTCCGCGTCTAAAAAACCACCGGGCATTCACGCAGCTTCACGGCAGGCCTTCCATCGATTCGTCCAGCTTTCGAGCCAGTGCATCGAGGCCCACACGAAAATCGTTCGCCAGCGCGATCTGGTGCGAGCGCTCACCCATACGCCCGTCGTCCTCCAGGACTCTCGCGAGCGAGGCGGCAAGCGCGGGCACATCGCGACACGGAAACACCTCGCCGTTTCCTCCCTCTTCCACCAGACCCTCAATCGTGCCAATTCCGTCCGAACAGACCACGGGCATCCCGAGAAAAAGCGCTTCGGAGAGCGCCTTAGGCGACGGATCGCGGTTCGAGGCAAGAGAAAAGACATCTGCCGCGAGCATCGCCTCCACCACCGCGGATTGATTGAGAAAGCCCAGGAAAGAAACGCGCTTCTCGAGACCGAGATCGCGCACCTGCTGCTCGAGTTCGGCGCGCAGCGGCCCGTCGCCCACCAATGCGAGATGCAGGTCCCGCCGGCCCCGCAAGACCGGCTCGGCGAAACTGGCGATCAGGTCCTCAACGCATTTGTCCTCCGAGAATCGGACAACGCTGAGAACGATGCGTGCCGTCTGCGAAAGGCCATGGCGCCGGCGGAACTCCTCATTCGACGCAGCTCGGTCGCGGAGTTCGGCCAACATATCGTTGTCGACAGCACACGGCATCAAGAAGAGCCTCTCTCGCGATCCACCGCGTTGCAGGTGGTACTGCCGGTTGTCCTCCGAGCTGCAGGCGATGATGTCGCATTGGCGGAGGAAGAAGCCATGGAGGGGTACTTCAGGAAGTTCACAATGGGGCTGTCGTGCAACGTGCGACCCCGAAGCGAGCCCTCTCCCCGGTAGACCAGGAGAGCCCCACTGCGCTTGGCGGCCAGCAGAGCAATCCAGTTGCTGAACGTCAAGTAGCCGTGCACGAGAATCGCATCGTAGTGGCGCGCGCACAGGCGCTTGTACAGGCCCGGATTCACGCGATTGATCACCGGCGAAAAGCGAAACGGCGAAAGGTTCCGAATGAACTCGCTCTCGTAGCCGTCCAGGAGTGGCACGTCCCACTTCATCGGAGCGTTGAGGGTGGGGTCGATCGCACCGTCCACGCCGACCCGGTCCAGGAAGAGGACGTCGACGCAGAAGCGAGGGTGGCGCGCCATACCGCGCCAGAGACCCGCTTGATACTGGATCGGGTGCGGCGCAACAACAGCGATTTCGTGACGTTCCTTGCGCATTCCGTGCCCCCGCAAGGGGGCAAGCAAGAACGTAGTGGGGTAGACATCTCCGTCAACTCCCTTCCACGCCAGCGGAAGGCGATGACTGATCCCGCACCCCGCTTCGCTCTCCCCGGTGCGGTTCGCGAGGCTACGAGGCGCTATTGGGACGCCCACCCCATCTCGACAGATAGCGTGCCCCAGCAGCGCAGCAGCGTTCGATGTGATCTACGCGCGTTGGAAGCGCGACATGAACTCGAGACGACTCGCCTTTTCCTCGAGGATTGCGCGGGCGACCAGCACCGACACGTCGACCGCGGGAGAGGACGGCTTCAACCCGCTCTCCTACTTCTCGAACATCGCGGATATGAGGCAACTCTTCCACGGTCTCGACGGCTTCGAGTTCTACACGACCAACCCGCGGGGTTATCCATTTCGATTCCTTCACCATTTTATCGAGAAGCACTGGGGCTTCTTCCTGCAGGTAACGGCCCACAAGCCCCCTCGAGAGGCAGCTCCCGATCCCGGGAGCACGCAAGGCATGCTCGCCTCGACCTGATGGCCTTCGCGGTCGCTCGGAAGAACGGCCTGTGCAACCGCGCAAAGCGAGTAATCTCTCGCCCATGACCGCGCACCAACACGGCGCACACGGGACCGAGCGTCGTCTGGCCTGGGCGCTCGGCCTGGCGGCGACCTACATGGGGGCCGAGGCAGTCGGGGGCTGGTGGACAGGATCCCTGGCGCTGTTGGCCGACGCCGGTCACATGCTGGCCGACGTCTTCGCCCTGAGCCTCTCACTCCTGGCCGCGCGACTCGCACGGCGCCCGGCAGGCAGTCAGCAGACCTACGGCCATCACCGCACCGAGGTGCTGGCAGCGATGACGAACGGAATCCTGCTGGTGGGCGTGGCCTTCCTGGTGGTAAACGAGGCCCTGGATCGGATCGGAACCAGTCGCGACATCCTCGGCGGGCCGATGGTCGCGATCGCCACCGGCGGCCTGGCTGTGAACTTCGTCGGACTCTGGATCCTCCGGTCCGGCAGCCGCGAAAACCTCAATATCCGCGGCGCCTGGCTCCACGTGGCGTCCGACGCACTCGGAAGCATCGGAGCCATCACCGCCGGGATTCTCATCTGGGCCTTCGGTTGGACATGGGCGGACCCGGCTGCGTCCGTCCTGATCGCCACACTGATCGTGTATGCCTCGTGGACCCTCCTGCGCGAGGCCGTCGCTGTCCTGATGGAGTGGGCGCCGGCGCACGTCGAGGTCACGCAGGTCGAGGAGTCGATCCTCGGACTCGACGAAGTGTCGGCCGTGCACGATCTGCACGTCTGGACCATCAGCAGCGGCCGCATCGCGCTCTCCGGTCACGTGGTCTCGACGCCGGGGTGCAACCGCGACAAGCTGCTACAGGATGTGTCGGACCTGCTGCACGAGCGCTTTCAGATAGAGCACTCGACTATTCAGATCGAGACCGAAGATTTCGACGAGCCCGGCGGCGTGTGCTTCACTTGATCCCCCACCGGGGGATCTTTCGTGCCGATCCGGCAACCGCGCAAGACCAAGCTGATTGCCACCATCGGGCCGGCCTGCGATTCCCCTGAAATCCTGAAGGCCATGATCGGCGCGGGAATGAACGTGGCGCGCCTCAATTTCTCTCACGGCACGCATGAAGAGCACCACGAGCGTCTCGAGACGATCCGCAGCGTTTCGGCTGAACTCTCGGCGAATGTCGCCATCATGCTCGATACGAAGGGCGTAAAAATACGCACCGGCCTCCTCGAGGGCGGACGCGCCCTTCTCGCTGCGGATCGGCGCTTCGTCCTCTACACCGGCGAGCACCCCGGCAATAGCGAGGGTGTCTCCATCTCCCGGCCCGCCCTGGTGGAAGAGATCGAAGTCGGGTCCTCGGTGCTCCTGGACGACGGTGTGATCGAACTCCTCGTCACCGGGCTCAAAGCCGACTCGATCGAGTGCAAGGTGGTCCGCGGCGGGCAGCTCGAAGACCGCAAGGGCGTGAACCTCCCGGGCACTCGCCTCGATCCCGGTCCCATGAGCGTCGAGAACCGCGATGATCTTCTCTTCGCGGTCGCCCACGACATCGACTACATCGCCGCCTCTTTCGTCCGGTCGGCGCACGACGTGACGGAAATCCGGAAGCTGCTGGAAAACCACAACGCCCAGATCCCTGTGATCGCGAAGATCGAGCACCGAGAGGCGGTCGAGAACCTTCGGGAAATCGTCTCCGAAGCCAATGGCACGATGGTGGCGCGCGGGGACCTGGGCGTAGAGCTACCGGTCCATCAGGTCCCCCTCGTCCAGAAGCGGATCATCCGGACCACGGTGAGCAGCGGCAAGCCCGTGATCACCGCCACCCAGATGCTCGACTCGATGGAACGCAACCCGATCCCCACCCGCGCCGAGGTAACGGACGTGGCCAACGCGATCCTCGACGGCACATCGGCGGTGATGCTTTCGGGCGAAACAGCGACCGGTTCCTACCCGGTGGAGGCCGTGCGCACCATGGCCGCCACTGCCTTCGAAGCCGAGAGTTCACTCGACGAGTGGGGGCATCTGCAGAAGATACGCTCGGAGCCAACCCACGTGGTGACCGAGGCCGTGAGTCAGGCCGCCATCACGATGGCGAACCACCTGAAGGCAGCGGCCATCCTGACCCTCACGGAGACCGGCTTCACCTCCCGCGCGATCTCGAAGTACCGGCCCCGGTGCCCGATCATCGCCGTGACCAGCGCGGAGCGGGTCGTGCGCCGGCTCGCGCTCAACTGGGGCGTGACTGCTCTCATCTACGAGGGCGAACGCGACGACGACCAGATGTTGTCGTATGCCGCACGACGCGGTCTCGAGCTCGGCCTCATCAAACGCGGAGACATTCTCGTAGCCACCGCCGGCGTGAGCCGCCGTACCGGAAGCACGAACATGATCCGCGTGATCACCGCCGACGGCTGAGGCGACCCGACCCGCATGCCGCAGCCGCGGGCCCAGAGAACGAAGCGCCGCACGATCTGGCGCCGCGCACGCCGCTACGGAAAACGCACCTTCGCTGGAACCGCCGGGGCGCTAGCGCCTTCCCTCTACCGCGCCTGGATGGGGTTCGTGTGGCACACCAGCCGGCGCGTGGATCACGGGCTCGACGCCCTGCTCGCAGAGTGGGCCGGCAGTGGACGACTGGTACTCCTGATGTGGCACGAGGAGATCTTCGCTGCACCCTACGTCTACGCGCGCCTGGGGATCCGAGCGCACGTCCTGGTGAGCCGGAGCGGCATCGGAGAGTTCGCCGCGCGGATCTCGAAGGCTTGCGGACACGCGGTGTCGCGCGGCGGCAGCAGCCGCCGCGGCTCGCGCTTCCGGCCGACCGCGATCCGCGGTGCGATCCGCTGGATGCGCGAACGCGACGACGGCGTCTTCGCGACGCCCATCGACGGCTCCCACGGACCCCGCTACCGGATGAAACCGGGCAGCCTGCTCGTCGCAAGGGCCTGCGGTGCACGGGTCGTCTGCGTTCGCGTCTGGTTCCAGCGCTGCATCCGGCTCCCCACCTGGGACCGGGCGGTTCTGCCACTTCCCTTCGGAGAGATCCACACCTACGGCGGCGAACCCCGGCCGCTTCCCATCGACTCGGGAAACCGCGACGAGCTCGAGGCGTTCCGCGTCTCGAGCGAGCGCGAACTGGTCGACCTGACCGTGCGCAGCCACGCGGACACGGGAACCCCGGTGCCGGCGCGCCTGGCCGGGCCTCCCTCGAGCCCATCGGCCCCTCAGCGCCGCGCCGCGCACGCCGGACGGAAGAAGTCGACCCGGTCCCATTCGGCCTAGTTCCCGGGCGCCCCGGAACTGATACGGTTGCGCCCCGTGGCGCTGCGGGTCATTCACTTCGTGCCGTACTTTCCGCCGGATCGGATCGGCGGTGTCGGCGCCTTCGCGGCGCAGCTCCACGCGGGTCTACGCCAACGCGGCGTCGAGTCGATCGCGGTCACGCGCGGGCGCGGCCCCTCCGAGCCGGGCGTACACCGTATCGCGAAGGGCCGCCTCGGCTGGTTCTTCGGCACCCTCGCCTGGACGCGGCGCGCCGCCGCTTGCGACGTGGTCCACTGCCAATCGGGCGAGGCCCTGCCGGTCATGCTGGGCCTCCGGCTCTGGGCTGGCCGACGCGCGCGCATTCTCGCCACGTTCCACTCCGACACTCGCGGCATCGCACGCGCCAGTCGGCCCTACCGCCTGGCGGGACGGCGCTTCGGACCCTCCACTGCGCAAGGCCTGCTCGGTGCGGCAATCGCGGTTCTGCAGCATGCGGTCGATCGCGCCGGCCTGGCGTTGGCAGATGCAGTCAACACCGTAGCCCGCTCGAGCGCCCGCGATCTGCTCGGCCCCGAGCACGGCGCCCGCGCCCACGTGATCTACAACGGAGTGGCACCGGGCGGTGACGGTGAGGATGCACCGCCCGTTGAACTCATCTTCTCTGGCGTAGTCGCACACCACAAGCGAGTGCTCGCTCTTCCCTTCGTGCTGCGAGCCGTGCGTCGCGAGTTCCCCGCGGCTCGTCTGCGCATCGCCGGTTTCCGAGAGGAGGAGGCCCCGGAGCTCTTGGCGCTCCTTCGGGAGTTCGCGCTATTGGACGCCGTCGAATTCGTCGGTGTGCAGCCACCCGACCGGCTGGCCGCGCACCTGCGGGCGGCGCAGGTCGCACTCGTGCCCTCCGCCTACGAAGGACTCCCCTACGCGATCCTCGAGGCATTGCGCGAGGGAACCCCGGTGGTGGCCACCCGCGTAAGCGGACACCCCGAGGTGATCGATGACGGCGTACAGGGCTTCCTCGTGCCCGTGGACGATCCCGAAGCGCTCGCAGCGCGCTGTATCGAGATCCTGGGCGACCCGGAACTCGGACGACGCCTCGGCGCGGCCGGACGCGTGCGGGTCGAGGAACAATTCAACCTCGAACGCCAGATCGACGCGTATCTCGACCTGTACCACTCGCTCGCCGGAGAGAACTCGTGAAACGCTTCGCATTCCTGTCCGGAGAGAACTCGTGAAACGCTTCGCATTCCTGTCCGGAGAGAACTCGTGAAACGCTTCGCAT
>PBYF01000020.1 GCA_002729515.1 Deltaproteobacteria bacterium | reverse complement strand
GGTGCCACCAGGACCTTGGCGCCAATCCGCTCTCGAACGTCTCATGTCGACGGTGCCACCAGGACCTTGGCGCCAATCCGCCCCTCGAACAGATCCAGCATGGCACCCTCGAGTTCCTCGAGCGCCGCATCCACCGGCTCAACGAGACGATCGACCGGGAGCGCACCGTCTGCGAGCAGGGCGATCGCATCCTCGAAGCCATTCTCGTCGTAGTTGTAGGCGCCCGTGATGACGAGCTCGTTCAGCAGGACGCGGTTCGGATCGAGTCGCGGGTGCCGCATCCCGGTCCCGACGATCACGAGCGTTCCCGCGCGTCGCAGTTGCGCCAGCCCCGCCTCGAAGCCCTCCGGCGTTCCCGAGCATTCGAAGACGGTGTCGAAAGGTGCGTCGATGAGGTCGAAGGGCATCGCCGGCGGCACCAACGCATCCGGCTCCAGCACCGCCGAGGCCCCGAGAGATTCGGCGAGTTTGCGCCGCAGCGGGTGCGGTTCACTCACCACGACCTCGACCCCGCGCGCCCGCAGCGCAGCCAGGGTGAGCGTACCGATCGGACCTGCACCCACCACGAGCGCTCGCTGCGCACCGCGCACCCCCGAGAGCGTGACCCCGTGCAATGCCACCGCCAGTGGCTCGGTCAGCGCCGCGTCGCGCAGCGAGAGCGCATCGGGAACCGGAAGCAGATGCCGGGAATCGACGCGCACGTACTCCGCAAAGGCGCCCTGGAACGCTTCCGCGCCAAACTCCTCCCGGCGCGCACACAGACCCGGGCGGTGAGAGCGGCAGTAATCGCAGCTCCCGCAACCCGGTGCGCCAGCTCCGACGACCCGGTCGCCTAGAGAGAATGCCTCCGCGCGCTCACCGAGCGCGGCCACCTCGCCCGTGTACTCGTGACCCCCGATCGATCCCGGCTTCCCCCAACCCTCCACGACCAGGTGCAGGTCGGTGCCACACACGCCGCAATGACTCACCCGAAGCAGCGCGTCGTAGGCTCCCAAGACGGGAAGCGGCCGTTCTTCCACTTCGATACGACACTTCTCGCGGTAGACGGCCGCGCGCATGGAATCGGGCAGCGGCACGGGAAGCCTCCGTCTCCGCCTGCCCCGACGGGCGGCGGAGAGAAGTTTTCAACCTGACACATGGTCAAATCAATGTCGAGAGGAAAGTCCTCCTCGCGCGATGACCGCTCGATCGATGCCGACTTTCACACGCTCGAGCCGCCGCACATCTGGACGACGTGGCTTCCCAAGAAGTTCCGCGACCACGCACCGTGACTCGCGAAGGACTCGGAGGGTGCGTCGCAGGCAACGTGTGCCGTATCTACGGCTTGCCGGATGCGACCGCTGCCTAGACACCCTCCCGCTTCACATAGCGGTAGCCATCGATTTCGACACCGGCCTCTTCGAGACGGGCGCGCGCGGCCTCGCGCAGCGGTGCCACCTGGACCTTCTCGTTTCCGGTGTAGGAGAGTTCGTCCGTGCTGAACTCCAGCACGAGGCGTGGCACCTTGTACACCGCGAGGCGCTCGCGCAAGAAGCCGCGGAGCTCTTCGGCATCGACCCGGGCTCCCGCGGTCGGAACGACGCAGAGCACGACAACCTCGCCGAGCGTCGGGTGTTCGATCCCGACGGGAATTCCGACCTTCACCGCCGAGTGCTTTTCCAGCGTCCGCTCGATCTCCACCGGTGAGACATTCGCCCCGCCCGTCTTTATGAGGTTCCCGAGGCGCCCGGTCCAGTGGAGCCGCCCCCCGGCATCGAGCGATCCACCGTCCTGGGTGCGGAAGAAACCATCCTCGTCGAGGTAGTTCTCCGGCAGAACCTTGTGGTAACCGCGCATGAAGCTCGAGCCCTTCACGGCGATCTCGCCCTGCTGGTCCGGACCGAGTTGTTCACCCGTTTCCGGATCGACGATCCGGAAGTGCATCCCCGGAAGCGGCACCCCGTGGCAGCTGTGCCGCAACTCGAGCGGGGAGTCGGCGGGAATCGCACTCGCGATGGTGAAGGTCTCCGAAAGTCCGTAGGAGGCGCCTGCGCCGTACTCGTCCTTTTCGATGCCGGCGAGGGCGGCGAGCGGTGACGACACATCGATCTTTCGCAGCGAAGAGAGCTCCCGAGAAGACGCCGTCGGGTGCTCGCCAAGTGCCTTGTGCTGGTGGGGCCAGGCATGGACCGCCGTCGCGCGCTCGGATTCGATCAGGTCGAGCGCCGCGCCGGGATCGAAGCTCTCCTGGAGCAGCAGGCGACCGCCCGCGGCGAGGGTGCCGCCGATCGACATGGCGATGCCCGCAGTCCAGAAGAACGGGTAGGTGGTGAAAACACGCTCCTCGGGACCAAAGCGAAGCATCTCCGCAAAACGCCAGGCCTGGAGCACCGCGGCGCGTTGGGTGTGGAGCACGCCCTTGGGAAGCGCAGTGGTTCCCGACGTGTAGACCAGGACACCGTCGTCGGAGGGGTGGACCTCGTCCGCCACCGCGTCTACGAGTGCGTCCGGAACGTCACATCCCAGGGCCAGCAGCTCCGGCCAGGACTGCACGCCTCCGCGCCCGGCGTCCAGGCCGAGACACGCCACTCGTCGGAGTTGAGGCAATGCGGTGCTGCGGAGCCGGCCGGACTCGCCGGTTGCAATCCCGGGCTCCTCGGCGAGAAGATCGTCGAGGTAGGCGTGCTTCAGGAGCGACGGCTGCATCAGCAACAGCGAGACGTCCCCGTGGCGCAGGATGTGCCGCAGTTCCTCGCGAGTAGCAAAGGTATTGACCGGAACGACGACGGCACCGAGCCGCGCGGCCGCGTAGGCGGACACGAGCCACTCGGGGCGATTCGCCATGTGCACAGCGACACGCGCCCCCTTCACCACTCCCGCACCAACGAGCGCTCGCGACAGCTCGCGCACCTGCTCGCGAAGGTCGGCGTAGGTCGTGTTTCGCCCAGCGAAATGAATCGCGACGCGGGTGCCGAAGGCGTCAGAGACCTGATCGAGAAAACGCGGCAGGGTCAGGCGGGAATCGTTGACGTCCATGGGACCGATGTACCACCCACTCGCACCGGCGTAAAGCCGCCGGCCTAGGGTGCCGGCAGCAAGATGTCGGCGCTCCCCTTCGCCATGACCTCGCCGTCCTGGTTGGTCATGGTTGCTTTCACCGTCGCCTTGGGCCGGCCGGTATTGCGATCCTCTTCCAGGCCGACGACCTCCCCGTCTAGGAAGGTCGCATCGCTGGTAAGAGCCGGGTTGCGGTAGGCGAAATTGCTGTACGCGACGAAACCCCACTCGCCGGCCCAGTTCGTCAGGTAGTCGAGGATCCACGCCCCCATCGACGCGCCGTAACCATACTCGCGCGGCATTCCGATCAGCTGAGCGAACTCCTCTTGAACGTGTCCCCGCGAGGGGCCGCGGTAGAGACCGTCCCCATACGCCGGGTCGATCTTCGCAGCCTCCAGGTCCCGTGACATTTCAGGCAGCCATCCCGCCTCGAGCGTCGAATTCTCGAGGGCTTCCACCTTCCGCGACGCCCCCCACACGGTCATGATGTAGGCACGCCACTCGGTGGTGAAACTCGCAATCGTGTGCGGACCAATGGGCCGGGTCGGCAACTTGTCGCCGACCTTCACGAAGAGCCGCTTGTCGTGCGCGAGATCGAGAAAGCTCTGGTAGTAGTCCATCTTCTGCTTCTCGAGCTCTTCGAGTTCCTGCTCCGTCCACTCCTTGCGCACCCGGTCGGCGAAGAACCCCTTCTTCCGCGCGTTCTCTGCCAGGTATCTCACGGAGGTCGACCGCTGCTTGCAGACCACCTCGCCGGTCTGCTTGATGTACGTGGTGTCGCCGCGCGAGAACATCGTCGGCCCGGAGAACTTCGTGTCCGCAACCTTGTAATCGAACAGCATCCGGTCGTGGGTGACCTCGTCGCCCGGCTCGAGGCGCGGCCCAAAGAACCACCACTCGTCACCTCCGAAGATCATATGCTGGCCAGGAATCACACCCTGAATCGCCGGCCCTGCTCCGTGACTCGTGTCCGTGCAGACGGCGAACGACTGAGGCGCCACCATGCGCCCAAAGGGGCTCGCGGCCGCGTATTCCTCTTCGAAGTAGAGGGGGTTCGGGTTCTGCATTCCCTGGGCCCAGCGGCGCACGTCGTTCGGATGGATCGGATCCTTGAGGATGCCGCCTCCCAACGGCTTGCCGACCCACCTGTCGACGTCCGTGGTGTCCAGTTCGATCATCCCGTCTTCTCGAATCTTCGACTCGCTCAAGGTCGCATTCCTCAACGGATGGTGTTGACGCAATTCCCGGCGGTGTCGATCCGCGCGCTCTGTCCGGGGTGGACCACACGGATTGCGGAGCGATTCTCCACGAACGTCGGACCCTCGATCTCGTGTCCACGACCCAGTTGCCGCCACCACAGACCAAAATCTGACGGACCGTCAGATTAGCACAATGCCATGCGGCCCCGCGAGCCATCCGACGCACCCGCTCGCGTCATGCCGCGTCGGGCAGCCGGGCGAGTTCGTCTTCCAGAATGGCACGCGCTCCGAAGCACGCACCCAGGCGCGCGCACTGAAGAAAGGTGCCGCCGAGCTTCCTCTGCACGAAAAGCGTCTCGGGCGGGGGCGGCTTGCGAAACCCGTGGCGAAAGGCGAGGCGAGTGGCCGCCTCCCGGACGCGCGCGGGCAGGTCGGAGGCCGCAAAATCGTAGGAAGAACCGGTGGCAAAGGGCTCGCAGGTCAGCTCTACAAAGTCGATCAGCGCCTCGCGCCGCTCGGATGGTTCGCCCGGCGGCAGAAATCCCATTTCCTCTGCCGCCCGGCCGAGTTCCCGTCGATCGCCCCGAAGCGCCGCCCGGCACAGTTGTGCGTAGAGCCGGGCCAGCCGCTCCGGAATTTCACGAGCGGCACCGAGATCGACGAGCCCCACCTGCTGCGATTCGGGGAGCCAGAGATAGTTGGCCAGGTTGGGATCGGTCTGCACGAAGCGGTAGCCGAAGAGTTCGCGCAGCAGGAGTTGGAAGAGCGCCGCCCCCACCCGGTCGCGCCGCTCCCGGGGATGATCGGGACCCCGCAAGTCCTCGATGGGAAGACCGATGAGTCGCTCCATCGCCAGCACCCGGGTCGTCGTGAATTCCTTGACGACACCGGGCACGCGAAAGCACGGCTCGTCCGCCAGCAGCGCCCCGTAGCGGCGCAGGTGCTCGGCCTCGATTCGGTAGTCGACTTCCTGCCGCAGTTGGCGCTTTACCTCGGCAATGAGTTCCCGCAGATCGACGTCGCGGGGCAGGATGCGCGAGATGCGCAGCGTTGCGGCGAGGTTGTCGACATCGCTCGCGATGCTGCGCGAGACGCCGGGATACTGGATCTTGAGCGCCAACTCGCGGCCGTCGGCCGCAACGGCGCGGTGCACCTGACCGATCGAAGCCGCCGCGATGGGCTCCCAGTCGAACTCACGGAAGCGCCCCTCCCAGCCCTTGCCCCAGGCCCGCCCGAGCACGCGGCGCAACTGCGACGGGGGCATCGCGTCCGCGTCGGCGCGCAACATCAACAAGGCGCTCGCCACCTCCGGCGGCAGCAAGTCCTCCCCCTCCATCGAGAGCAACTGCCCGAGCTTCATGGCCGCTCCGCGCATGCCGGAGAGGCGGTGAGTCAAGCGTTCGGCGTTGGCCTGGGTGACGAGAAGGCTCCCGCTCGCGTCACCGCCAGCCAGCCGGCGCACACCCTCGGCCACACCCCCGGCGGCAATCTCTCCGGCCAACAGGCCGATTCGCGCCAACCGCTCGAGCCGCCCGGTGGGAACTCGGGAACGGCGTTGCTTCTTTCCCCGCGCCACGACCGCGTTCAGACGCGCGGCACAGCCGGCGCGGCCCGCACGGCCACGGGCAGAACTCGACGCAGTTCGCGGTCGACCAGGCGCGGCACATTCGCCGTCGACGACTCCAGCCGCACCGGATTCAGGAGGTGCTTGCCCCCGACGCCGCACCGCGCCGCTGGGCCGCCCGAACACGCTGCGCATAACCGTCGGGGATCGGAACGCCCGCCGAAAGGCGCCGCCCGATCGCACTCGGCCCCCGGTTGTAGGCGGCGAGTGCGGTCGGCCAATGCCCGAAGCGGGCTTGAAGCTCCGCGAGATAGGCAATTCCCAGGGTCACGTTGGTCACGGGATCCAAGAGGGTTCGCGGTCCCTGCCACGGGATGTCCAGGCGGGCGGCCAGGGCTTCGCCGGTCGAGGGCAGGATCTGCATCAATCCCAGGGCGCCCACGGACGAAACCGCGAAGGCGTCGAAGCGGCTCTCCACTTCGATGACGGCGAGCACCAACTCGAGCGTCAACCCGAAGCGGAGCGCTTCGCCGCGAATCGCCGCAGCAACCCGGACCACCTCCTCGCGGGTGAGGCTCGCCGCCCGTGCTTCGATGTACTCCACGACCGGATCGGCCGCGACGGGAACGACCTCCGGCGCGGTCACATCACTGACCGGCGCCGACGCGTCCGTCAGCTGGCAAGAAAGCACCGCAATACCGAGCACGGCAAGCAATACCGCGCCCACTCGGGGGATCATGGCCTGGGGGGCCTCCACGGGGAGAACCCGGAAACGACCGGCAGCCCTCTACCGGCCCGCTCCGCGAATCCCACCCCTCTCTTGAGCCGGCCCGGAAGCCGACCCGGGGAGCAATGTAGATCCACCCGGGCCCCAGTCAAATCCCGGTGATCCCCGCGGGGCTTTATCGCAGCACCCCGGGCGTGCCGGCAAACTTGCCAATTTCTACGGGGCGCCTCCGCCGCTCGCTCGGCTTCAGATGCTCGAGACGCAGGCGCGAGAACGCCTCGATGCGGGCCCCGGGGCGCGCCCGGTCAGTCGAGTTCGATCCAGGCGAGAAGACGGGGCCGCCAGCTGGCGACGACGAGACGCACGTAGCGGCGCGTCTCCTCGGGAACCCGGCGCGCCTCGACGCGGCGCGGCCCGGCGTTGTAGGCGGCGAGCGCCAGCGGCCAGCGGCCGAATCGGTCGTGCAGTCTGCGCAGGTAGAGGCTGCCGGCCATCACGTTCTCGCGGGGCTCGAAGGGGCAGACGACTCCAAACTCCCGCGCGGTGGCGGGCATGAGCTGCATCAGGCCCATTGCACCCTTGTGCGAGACCGCGTCCGGATCGAAGGCGCTCTCGTGGCGAATCACCGCGCGAATCAGCGCGGGGTCGACCGCGTAGCGCAGCGCTGCATCCCGGACGGCGGCTTCGATGCGCGCCCGCAGGCCGTAACCAGTGACGCGCCACCAGCGGACGCCTCCGCACCCCCCGGCTCCTGGCACCCCCGCGGACACCCGCACCGACCCGGGCGACGCCAGAGACTTGAGCACAGCCAAGCGCCGGGCGATCGGCTCGTCGGCGAGTGCCGGCGCCGAGGCCAGCAACGAGCCTGTAATCAGTGCCGCAGCGGCCCGCCACCCGCTCACGTCGACACCCCGACGATCTGGCCGAGGTCGAAGAGCGTCTCGATCGGAACACTCCTCCCATCGCGGCGCACCGCCGCATCCACGCGCAGGTGCACGCCTCCACCGGCAGCGCGCTCGTAGCGACCGCGAATCTCGCGCAACGCGTCGCGCCTCTGGCCCCGCTCTTCGAGGATCCGCGCCAGACCTCCGAAGATGCCGGCGTCTAGCGACCGGGGCACGAGCATCATCACCACCGAACGTTCCCCGAAGCGCTCACGCGCAACTCGAGCCAGCGCGTCGAGCCCGGGCTCACCGGTGTAATCGCGCGCCCGGGGAGAGAAGCGCGCGGCGCCCGAGAACTCCCCGATGGCTCCGGTCTCGAGATCGAGGCTGCCCACGATCGCCCGCCGTTGCACGACGACGAAGCGCGCTCCGAGACGCACCATCGCCCGCGCGTAGGAACGAAACGAGGGGAAGGCAGCGTATTCGAAACTCAGTACGGGAAAACTTCCACCGGAGTCGAGGAGCGCCGCGCCGCGCGTCACGTCGGAAGCACCGACGGACCGGGGCTCGGGCGCCGGCACCGGAGTGGATTCCGCCTCCAGCACCGGAGTGGATTCCGCCTCCAGCACCGGAGTGGATTCCACCTCCGGCACCGGAGTGGATTCCACCTCCGGCACCGGAGTGGATTCCACCTCCGGCACCGGAGTGGATTCCGCCTCCGGCAACTGGGGTGCGGGCTCTTGCTCCATCGGCTCGGCTGCGCGCGGGGCCTTCCGCCGCTCGAGCACGGGTCGAACGCGTGCAAGCGGCAGCTCCTCGGCGAGCGGCTCGACCCACGGCACGGCGGTGCTCGCCAATAGCACCGCGCACCAGGCCGCAACCGCAAGCTGACACGCGAGCTGCAGACCGCGTTTCACCGGCTTTCCTTTCCCATACGAGCGTAGAGCGAGAGCATGCGGCGAATCCGGCCAGCCCATTCCTCCTGGTCCGGCGGGGTGACTTCCAAGACCTCGCTCGCGTCGGGTCCCGCCGCGCCGGACTCTTCGGGCAGTGGACCCTCGACAAAGGGTTCGCCGCGCCGGGTATCGAGTCGCACGGCGTTCACGACCTCGGGTTCCAACTCGACGGGCTCTCGCTCCGGCGGTACAGCGACGGCGCGTGCTTGCTCCTCCAACCGCCGCGCCGTTTTCGACCCGAGTTCCACGGCGCGGTCGACGACCGGCTCGAACGATTCTCCTACCCGCAGGACTTCCGCCTCGGTACCAAAAAAGAGCGTGGCGCCAGCGAGGAGGCCCAGCGTCGCGAAGAATGTAAGAATCAGTCGCAGCATCGGCTGCCCTCCCCCGGCGCCTCGCGAACAGGTATCAGCTCTCCCGGCCCGGTGTTTCGTAGGCGAGCTGGATGTCGTGCACGCCGGCCGCATGGGCAGCGCCGATCACACGGGTCACCGGAGACGCCTCGGAGCGCACGACGATTGCCGGCGGAGGAGCGTCGGCAAGGCGGGCGCCGAGAGCCTCGACGCTCACGGGCTCACCCTCGTAGAAGATCTCCACGCCGTCGGGCGCTTCGCGCACCACGATCTCCACCCCCAAGAGATCGGTGCCCGCCGCCGCTGTCTTCTCGAGCTGCGGCAGCTCGACCGGTACCGTCACCTCGCGCCCGAAACGCGCATCGACAAGGGCGAGCGTGAGACAGAAGAGCAGACACGCCAGGATGTCGATGAAGTAGAGACCCAGGCTCATGGGCGACGCGGCGCTCATGCCGGCCTCGCCCGGACCCAGACCCCGACGAGTGCGATCGCAAAACCAACGAAGCTGGAGCGCAGCGCGGCTCCGAGTGCGTACACCAGCGGACCGGGCTCGAGTTCCTCGGGCGAGACCCCGACAAAACCGCGAACCATGCCGCTGATCGTGCCGAGCAGGCCCAGCAGCAGCGCCGATTCCACCGCCGGATCGAGCCAGGCCGGCGGTGGCTCGAGCACCGCCCCGGCCGCACGGGTGACCAGACGCTGAAGCGCCAGGCTCAGGATGGCCGCGGCAAGCGCGAACTGCGGGATGAAGACCCAGCCAACCGCGTCAACCGCCGCGGCAAAGCCGCCGGCGACCTGGAGCGCCAGCGCCTCGAAGCCGGGCGCGGCCCCGGCGAGCAGCAGCACGGGCAGCCCCAGGAGCCCGGCGAGTGCGACGCCGACGGCACTAGCGCGCAGCGACATGGCCGCCGCCTCCCCGGGTTTGCTGCAGCGCATCGGATCGACTAGCGCGCAGCGACATGGCCGCCGCCTCCCCGGGTTTGCTGCAGCGCATCGGATCGACTAGCGCGCAGCGACATGGCCGCCGCCCGCTCGACGCTTCTGCGACACCTCGACACCGGGCCGAGGACGCTCGAAGACCTCGCGCATGTCGAGTGCGAAGCCGGCACGCTCGAGAACCGACTCCACCACCGCGCTGCCGTACTCGTCGGGAAGTCGCCCGACGAGCCTCCAACCGACAAACTCGTCGCGGCCGCCGCGCACGGAGACGTCGCACGAGGTCAGCCAGGCCTCGCGCTGGAGCAGTTCGAAAACGGTGGCATCGACTTCGCGCTGGGGTGCACCGTTCAGATATTTCCGCAACACCTGCGTCTTCCAACCGCGGTGCTCGATACGCCACTCGCGACAGGACTCGCTATCCGCCCGAACGGATCCGGCGCCGAGCACGGCCACCGCCAGTGCCCCGCCGACAACGCCTCGAAAAAGAAAAGTGTGCAGGGTCCGCATGAAATTCTCCTAGTTCCTGTGGTCGCCGCTGGCGAAATAGTCGAGCTTTTCCATCGAAGCAGTGCTGTGCTCGAAGCCGACGCCGCCGGCTCCCGCAGGGAGGCCCAGGGTCCGGCTCACGACGGCGCCCAGATCCTGCCAGTCCTGTGACTTGCCATCGCCCGCGAGCAGAGCGCCGAGTCCGATGGAATCACTGCCAGNAAAGAGGGCATCGAGCCGCTGGGCGAGCTGGCGTTCGATCAGGACGTCGAGAAGCCGGCGAACCGAGCGCTTCTCCGCCACGAGCTGGTTGCTGCGCGCCTGGTAGCGCGCGTAGAGCCCTTCGACGCGCCGCCCAAAGGCCAGCGCAGCCTCGGGTCCGAGCTGCTCGAACGGAAGCTCGAGCGCGCCGTGGGACGACCAGCTCGCGTGGAGCACTGCCGCGGCCGTGACCGCCTCGTCCTGGCGCTCGAGCCGTTCCGCCAGCTCCCCGGTAGCGGCGGCGACACCCTGAAACTGCTCGCCGTAGAACTCCTGGCGCTCTTCGCGCGTCTCACCGCGAACTCCGCGGCCGGCGGCCCGGGCGGCCTGCGTCAGGTCGCGGGCATCGGCCCGCATGCGCACCACCGCCGACTCGATCGAGTGAAGCCCGGCTTCCTGAGCCTCGAGACGCGAGGCATACGCCTCGACGTAGTCGACGAGCGCCTCGGCGGCCATTTGCTCGGAGGCTGCCTGCTCGATGCGCTGCTTCGCCGTTGCCAGCTTCTGGTTGTAGCGTTCGACGACCGGCTTCATCTCGTTCTCCGCCGCCCGAATCTCCTCCTGGGATTCGAGGATGCGGCCCATCAGCTCGGGAATCTGCTCGATGGCACGCTCGCGCGGAGCTGCCATCGCGACCACCGGTACACCGATAGCGGCCAACGCGACGGCGGAGACGATCACTCTCAGGATGTACGGCATGGCGCTCTACTCCTTCACGGCGGCGCGCACGATGGGATGCACCGCGGTCGGAACCCGGAAAGGCGGAATCGGCCGACCGCCGGCCACCGCACCCATCGCGAGCAACGTATTGAGGCCCGGGTCCGCGCGACGCTCGCGCCGGTGAAGGCCCTCGAGCCGCAACGTGCACTCCGAGACATCCCGAAGCCGCCGCGCCCGCAGCCAGGCAGTGCACTCGGCCGTCGTCGCCTTGCGCTCCAAGGTCAGGTCCCCGAAACCGCGGGCTCCTCTGCCCGCCTCCCGGAAACGTCGGGCCGCGAGCACGAAGTCCCCGCTTTCGTAGAGCACCAGACCAGAGCGAACGTTTTCCTCGACCCGCCGTGCCTCCGCGGGGGCCAGCGTGCGCGTCGGCGGCGACTGGCAGGCAAAGGAGACGAGGGCCGCAACCGCCGCCGCAGTCGCGGCCCCCCACCGGCGCTGCACCGTCCGGGCTCTCCTCCCCCCGGTAGAAGTTCGTCGAAGCGGTGTACCGGCGTCGACCATCACGAGTCTCCCTTCACCCCTCGCAATGGCGTCGAACGCAGAACCCCAACAGCAGAAAAAACTTCGAACGCAGAACCCCAACAGCAGAAAAAAACTTCGAACGCAGAACCCCAACAGCAGAAAAAACTTCGAACGCAGAACCCCAACAGCAGAAAAAACTTCAAACGCAGAACCGGGGGCCGGCTCGGTTTCGCGGGGTGGGGCCAGGGCACGCGAGCCGGGTGATCGCTCGCGAGACGAAGAGGGGGGCAGCGAGAAGAAATCGAGGCTAATTGCCTCCCGTGCCGCCGTTGTTGTCGCGCTCGACGGTCTCGGGGAAAGGGGTCGTGGGCGCGGAGTAGGCCGCCGGAGCGGCGAGAACTCCGATCAGCAGCACAACGGCGACGCCGGCGAGAACACCCCGGCGCACCGCTTCACGGATCCACTTCACCGGTCCTCCTTTCCAGAAGCGAGCCGATTCGACCGGCCGGCTCCACTCCGCCTCGCTCAGGTATCGAACGAGTGCGCTGTTCATTTCGTCCGTCATTCGCCTTCGCACCCCGGAGAGTTCGCCAATCCAGTACTCGCACCGCCGCTCATCTCCGGCCTCCAGCGCCAGCTGCGCCAGGTTCACGAACGGAAAATAAATCGACTGATCGAGCACCACAGCTCGGCGGAATGCCTTCTCCGCACGCTCCAGGTGGTCGCCCAGCGGAAAACTCGACGCGGCCGTGCAATCCCAGAAGGTCTGCCCGCGCGCGTTCCAGAGCAGCGAGCGCACCAGGCGCGCTTCGGCCACCGTGAGCCCCTCCCGCAGGGTCTCCTCGCTCTCGCGGAGTCGTCCCTGGGCCCGGAGCACGTGGCCCTCGTTCAGGTGGAAGTAAGGCTCCTCGCCGCGGAATCGTGAAGCGACGCGACACAATTCGGCAGTGGCTTCTGCCGACCCAGCATCCGCGTTCACGAGTTCGCGCAGGCGCTTCAGCTCGGTCGGCGCTTCACCGACGAGAACCAGCCTGTCTTCGTGGAGGCGGAAACCGACCTGGTAGCCGAGCTTCGCCACCTCGGCGATCCACGTGCGAACCGTCGCGTGGTTCGCGTCGAAGCGCCGCGCGTAGTCTCCAGCATTCCCGCCCGCCTTCATCTTCACCCACCAGTAGGCGTGGAGCTTGCGACGCCAGAGTTCCCCATCGCCGCGCGAGGAGGCCTCGCCGCGAATCTGCTCCCAGATCTCCCGGCCCTGGCGCGTGCGCGAAAGATCGCGCAGCTCCTGCTCCCGCTCGGCCTCCCGCGCGGCACGGCTTTCCTCCTGCGAACCCGGAAAGCGGTGCTCCGGCGGGAACTCGGCCCCGGCCGGCCCCTCCCAATGCAGCGTGAGTACCTCGGGCTGTGAAATGCTTCCGTCGTCATGCGAGTGTGCCACGCGTCCGACCCTCCTCTGGCGCGCCTCCCATCCCCGCACCTAGATGCGGTGTGGGCCACGCCGTGTCAACACTCCCGCGGGGCAGAGGCGGAAATGCCTTTCCCGCTCCCAATGGACGCAAACACGGGGGAATGGATTCAGTCGCGCCGTCCCGGTAGGGTGAAGCCACCCGTGCCCAAGCTCCTGACCGTCATCCGACACGCGAACAGCGGCCCCCACAGACCGGGGACGAACGATTTCGACCGCCCGCTCGACCGGCGCGGTCAACGCGACGCGCTCGAGATGGGCCGGCGCCTCGCGGAGTTGCCAGATCCCCCCAGTGTGCTCGTCGCGAGCCCTGCACAGCGCGCCGCCGAAACCGCCAAGACCATCGCGGCAAGCTTCGAGCCCGAGCCGGAGATCGTGTGGGACCGGGCGCTCTACCTGGCTGGTGCGGACACGCTGCTGGACACCCTTTTCGGTCTCGACCCGGCCCACACGCACGCCGCACTGGTGGGACACAACCCCGGCATCACGGACTTCGTCAACTGCATGGCAAACGCCGGCATCGAGGACGTTCCGAGCTGCGGTGTAATTCGGCTGCAGCTTGCAATCGACGACTGGCGCCTCGCGCGACCCATGCGTGCCAGCCTGATCGACTTCGACTACCCGAAGCGACGCTAGAACGGAGGACGCATGACCGACGAGGAAGCGGTTCAGGCCTTCCCGGTGAGCCCCAGCCCCTGCTTCGCGACCACGCCGCGCATGACCTCCGACGTACCGCCACCGATCGTCTCCCACATGCTCTGGCGGTAGAGAAGCTCGACGCGGGAACCGCCGACCAACGCTTCGGGTCCACCAAAATCGAGCGCCGCGCGCGCGATGTTCTGGCACACGACCGTGTGCACGACCTTGTTGGCTGCCGCCTCGAGCACGCCGGGGCGTCCGCGCTGCATCGCGTCGAGCACACGGAGCCCGGTGACCTCGACCTGCTGGACCTGTGCCGCCAACTCACCGATCGTTCGGCGTACATGGACGTCGCCCTCGAGGCCTTGCCCGCACACCCACTCTACGACCTCTTCCAGATCACGGCGGACCCTCTTCGGTGGAAACTGGATGTGTCGCTCGTCGGCGAGTGCTGCACCCATCAGTTTCCAGGCGCCGTTCTCGGGACCGATTCTCCGGTCGACCGGGACCTCGACACCGTCGAGGTGCACCTCGTTCAGCTGGTCGCCGTCGAGCGTCGGCAGCGGCCCCACCGTCACACCGGGCGCGGTGAGGTCCACGATGAGAAGCATGAGCCCGCGTCCACGGCTTTCCTGGCTCCCGGTCCGGCACAGCAACCACAGCTGCTCCGCATCCTGCGCATAGGACTGCCAGCATTTCTGGCCGGTCACCACGTAGACATCTCCCCGGAGTTCGGCGCGACAGCGCAAGCTGGCCAAGTCGCTCCCCGCCTCGGGCTCCGAGTAACCGAGCGAGAAGTGGAGCTCTCCGGCCCGGATCGGCGGCAGCCAGCGATCGCGTTGCGCCTCGCTTCCGTACCGTGCAATCGTCTTGGCCACGACACCCGAAGCCAGCGGATTGCGGGCCGCGCGCGCATAGCCGACCTCGTCCCACAAGATGTACTCGTGCGACGGCGGTGCGCCCGCACCACCCGCCTCCCGGGGCCAGCCGATCGAGAGCCAGCCGCGGCGACCCATGGCGCTGAAGAACTCCCGGACCTGCTCCCACTTGTGGCCCTGAAGAAAGAAGGCGTCGAGGTCACGGTAGTCCGCGAGGAACTCGACGACTTCGGCGCGAAACGCCTCTTCTTCCGCCGAGAAGGCGAACCTCAATCCGTGTCCTCCTCCCGCGCATCCGGGTCCGGATTCCAGCGCGGCTCGCGTTTTTCGCCGAAGGCTCGCGGACCCTCGGTGAAGTCCGGGTGCTGCCAGTGACCGCGCAGCAAATCCCAGCCCGCCTCGAGCGCCTCGCCGTAGCCCCGCTCGAGGCTCCCCCAGACAGCCTGCTTCGAGCGAGCCATGGCCTGGGGCGAGTTCTTCAACATCGAGGTGGCGATCTCCAGCGCGGCCGGAAAAACGTCGGCGGGCGTGTCGACGAGTTCGTCCACGAGGCCTAGCTGCCACGCGCGCTCGGCCGGCAGCCGGAAGTCGCGCCCCTGGAGCGTCATGCGCAGCGCCGTCCCGAGCGGGAGCCGCTTCGCGAGCCCGATGTTCTCGAGGGCTCCGACCATGCCGACGTTCACGTGCGTGTCGACGAAGGCCGCGTTTCGGCTGGCCACGACCACGTCCGAATCCACCACGAAGTGGAGCCCACCCCCCACGCAAAGGCCCTGTACAGCGCAGATCACGGGCTTCCACACCCGGTTCTGGTGCGGCGACCAATGAACCGCCTCGGCCAGCGGGCGATCGTTGAAGATCTCGTCGGCCTCGTCCCCTTCGGCCTCTGACACATCGAAGCCGGTACAAAAATGACGTTCCCCATCGGCGGTGACGACGGCAATCCGGATCGCCGGGTCGTCGCGCACCTCGCCCCAGATCGCGCGCAAAATCGGTTGCATGTGGGGGGCCAGGGAGTTGCCGCGCTCGGTGCGCGAAAGTTTGATCACGGCGATCCCGTCCGAGCGGCGCTCGTAGCACACGCCGTCGAGGGGACCGGAGAGATCGACGGGGCCGCGTGTCATTTCGTACTCCTCACAGTCCAAAGTCCGCCAGCAACGCTTCGCGCGCCGGACTGTCGTCGGGCGGCTGCGAGGCCAACTGGCGCAGCCTTCGCGAAACGCGGAAGACCGGGCCTTCGAGCGTGATCCCGATGGCGCCGAAGAGCTGGTGGCAGGTGTGGGCGGTCTCGACCCCCGCGCGCGCCGCAGCGATCCGCGCGGCCCCGGCTCGCAGGCGGGCCTTCGCAAGATCACCTGCATCGAAATCGAACGCCGCCGCTCGCGCCAGTTCCTGGCCCGATACCAGCTGCATCCAAGAGTCGGCCAACGGATGGGCCACGGCCTGAAATTCACCGATCGAACGGCCGAACTGTCGGCGCGCTTTCGCGTGTTCAGCGGTGTCGTCAACCAGGCGCAGCCCCGCCGCTGCGGTGTAGGCGGCGAGCACGAGGTCGTGCACGACCCGAGCGCGGGCGACGCCGGCGAGCTCGGCGCCGCGGCGCAGCACGACACGTCCCCAGACTTCGCCACCCAGCGTATCGACGGGTTCGACCGCCCCGCCCGGCTCGGCGAGAAAGGCTCGGTCCCCCGCCACTTCGACAAAGAGATCCGCCTGTGTTGCAAAGGGAACGAGCCGCGGCTCGCTCCCGGCCGCGGCCGAGTCAGACACGGCGACGAGCGCCTCACCCGATATGACCCGCCGGCGTTCCGCCTGGGACAACACCTGCGCCGCAAAGCAGGTCGCCGCCACCGGGCCGGGGAAGACCGCGGCGCCGAGCGACTCGACTGCCGCGACGAGTTCGAGCGCACCGCCCTCCCCTTCGGGTGTGGCCAGTGCGAGCACGCCGAGTTCGGCGAGTTCGCGCCAGATCTCCCGCTGCAGGCCAGCCGCCTGGGCCTTCACCGCGGCATCCGATAATCGGTCGGCACAGAACTGGCGCAGCGTGGCGCCGATCGCCTCCTGGGCATCGTCGAACGCGAGGTCGAGGCCCAGCGACACGGCTAGGCCCAACGCTCGCGCGCCGCAGCGATCCGGTGGCTCGCCAAACCGCCCGCTTCGAGGCGCAGCGCCTGGAGCCGCATGCTCCAGACGTGAAGGTCGTGCTCGCGGGTAAAGCCCATGGCGCCGGTCAATTGATGGGTCTCTGCGTGTACTTTTTCCGCGGCATCGGCGACATACGCCGCGGTTGCGGCCGCTGCCGCCGCGGGCGCCCCGTCGTAAGCGGTTTCGTAGACCAGCCAGCGCGCTGCCTCGACCCGCACCGCACAATGGGCGAGGCGATGCTGGACCGCCTGGAACGAGCCGATCGCCCGGCCGAACTGCCGCCGCCGCTTCACGTAGGCAACTGTGACGTCGAGTGCCGCCCGCATCGCTCCCACCGCCTCGGCGGCAACGGCGGTGCGCCACCAGGCCCGCAGCCTCTCGCCCGAGCCGGGACCCAGCGCCTCGCCCCGCCCGGCGTCGACCTGCAGCCGGCCCATGGGGAACATGAAGTTCGAGCGCACCCGCTGCGCGTCGCCGGACTCGAGCGCGAAGATGCGGGCCTCTTCCCCCGTATCCAGGAGCAACGTGCGCGCCTCGGCGGCAAAGCGGACGGGCCCGGCAATCGCAGCACTCGCCACCGCCACCGGTCCCGAGACACCGCGCCCGAGCAGCCCCGGGGCGACGAGCGCCCGGGCTCCGATCGGGATGCACCCCCCGGCCCGCGCGACGGCCTCGGTCACGAGCGCCGCCTCGAGAAAACCCGTCTCGTCACCCAGGGCGACGTCGAGAAAACCCGCCTCGTCGAGCGCCGCCTCGAGCGCGCTATCCGCCTCGCGCTCGGCGTCGAGTTTCACGGCGCGCGCGGCGCCGGCGTGGCGTGCGAGCAGCACCTCCGCCGCCTCGACGATCGCCCGCTGCTGTTCGTTCAGCTCGAAGTCCACGCCACTACTCCCGGGGCAGGTCCAGAAAGCGGCTGGCCACGAGGTTCAGGTTCACCTCCGTGGTCCCGACCGCAACCCCGGCCGTCATCGCCAACCGAAAGTGCGACTCGGCGAAGTGGCCGTACTCGAGCGCCTCGGGCCCGAAGAGTTCGAGTGCGAGATTCGCCACAGCCAGCTCGGCGGTCGTTCCCGCCACCCGCGCCACGTTCGTGTCCGCAGAAGGCGGCAGCCCGCGCTCACGCAGGTCGATCACCCTATAGGTGAGCAGGCGCGAGGCCTCGCAGAGCGCCCGCGCCTCGCCCAGCTTCTCGAGGATGCGCGGATCGTCGAGCAGGCCGCGCTCTTCGGCCCGTCGGGCGAGTTCGTCGAGCGTGAGTGCTGCCCGCGCATAGCGTGCCGCTCCGACCCGCTCGTAAGCCAGCGAGTAGGTCACCACGTCCCATCCCTCGTTTTCGGGGCCGAGCCGACACGCCACCGGAACCTCGACGTCCGTGAAGAAGACCTCGAAGAAGTAGCGTTCGCCGACCACCGACGGGATCTCACGGACCTCGATACCGGGGAGATCCATGGGACACAAGAGCACGGAAATGCCCTTGTGTCGCTTGCTCTCCGGATCCGTGCGCACCACGAGGAAACAGTGCTGCGCGTGGTTCACGTAGGAGGTCCAGATCTTCGAGCCGTTCACCACGTAGTGCTCGCCATCCCGACGCGCCTGGGTCCTGAGCGATACGAGATCGCTCCCGGCCTCGGGCTCGGAGAAGCCCTGGCACCAGAAGGCCTCCCCGCGCGCGATGGGCGGCAGGTGCTCGCGCTGCTGCTCCTCAGTGCCGTAGCGCATGATCGTCGGCCCAACCCAGTTCACGTTCATGTACTGCGAGCTCCGGGGCTCACCGACGCGCCACATCTCCTCTCCCAGAATGATGTGGCGCCAGGCCGAAGCGGCCGCGCCGCCGTATTCGCGCGGCCAGTTCTGTGTGAGCCAACCGCGCTCCGCGAGCTTGGGGCAGAACTCGCGGGAAAAACGCGCCTGGACGTCGCTTCCCGGACCGTCTTTCGACCGCTCCTACCAGTCGTCGGGAAGGTTCTCGGCCAGAAACTCGGCGAGTTCCTGGCGAAACCCGCGATCTTCGTCTGACCAGCCGAATTCCACGCCGCCTCCCAGCGAAAATCCGACCGTAAATCAGACACTTCACGAAGGCAATCGAAACCGTGCGCTTCGCGCACCGAAGCAGGTGGAGCTTCCCAAGGGACGGGCCGCTGGTGTAGGACTTCCCCATGCCGTTTCCCGATTACGAACCGTCGCTTCCCGTATTCCTGCAAACCCGTATAGAACGCTTCGGAGAGCGCCCACTTGCCGTGCTGAACGACGACCGCATTGGGTACGCCGAAGCGGGCGAGCGGTCGGCTCGGCTGGCACGGGGCCTGCTCGCGGCGGGCATCACCAAGGGCACCCGGGTGGGGCTCTTGATGCCCAACGGCCCGGACTGGGTGGTGGCATGGCTCGCGGCGGCGCGAATCGGCGCAGTCGTGGTGCCTCTCAACACCTTCTACAAGCCGCGCGAGCTCGGATGGGTCTTGAAGCACGCCGACGTGCACACACTGCTCAGCGTGCCCAGCCTGCTGAACAACGACTACGTCACGCGCCTCGAAACCGCCGTCCCCGAGCTCGCCGGCCAGGAAGCCGGCGCGCTGGTCACACCCGAACTCCCGTACCTGCGTGCCGTGATCATGTGGGGGAAGTGCGACCGCAGCTGGGCGGGAAGCCACGACGATCTCGAAGCCGCGGCGAAGGCCAAGCCCTCGCTCGACGATGCCTTTCTCACCGCGGTCGAAGCGTGCGTGAGTCCATCGGACACGATGATCGTGATCTACAGCTCGGGGAGCACCGCCGACCCGAAGGGTGTCCTCCACAGCCACGGCACCCTGATCCGCCACTCCTTCAACCTGAACAGCTATCGCGACCTCGTGCCCGAGGACCGGGTCTTCTCGCCCATGCCCTTCTTCTGGATCGGAGGCTTCGTCTTCACGCTCATGGCCTGCATGCACGCCGGTGCGTCGATGGTCTGCGAGGAGGCGTTCGACGCCGGCGAGACGCTGGCACTGCTCGAACGCGAGAAAGTCACCATTGCGGCCGGCTGGCCCCACTACGCCAAGGCGATGATGGATCATCCGAGCTTTCGCGAGCGCGACCTCTCTTCGATTCGCTCGGGCAACCTCTACGAGATCCTGCCCGAAGACCAGCGCCCGCAGGACCCCGAGCTGCGTTCGAACTCGCTCGGCATGGCCGAAACCTGCGGGCCCCACTCGATCGACCGCATGGACGTCGATCTGCCCGAGCGGCTGCGCGGCTCGTTCGGCCGTGCGCCCGAGGGCGTCGAGCACAAAGTGGTGGACCCGGAAACCGGGGAGACTCTCCCTGCCGGCACTGCAGGAGAGATATGCGTGCGCGGCTACAACCTCATGCAGGGTCTGCACAAGGTCGAACGCGAGGACGTCTTCGACCCCGACGGCTTCTATCACACCGGCGACGGCGGCCTGCTGGACACGGACGGGGTCCTCTTCTTCCGGGCGCGGCTGGGCGACGTGATCAAGACGGCGGGGGCCAACGTGGCGCCGCGCGAAGTCGAGGTGGTCCTCGATGGCTTCGCCGAGGTCCAGGCGTCGTTCGTGGTGGGCGTGCCCGACGCCGTGCGGGGGCAGAACGTGGCCGCCGCGATCGTACTGGACGCAGGTCAGGACCTCTCTGCCGAGGACTGCCGGCGACGCCTCCGGGAGGAGCTCTCGGCCTACAAGGTGCCCCGCCACATCTTTTTCGCAGCCACGGCAGAGCTGCCCTTCACCGACAGCGGCAAGATCGACAAGCCGCGCCTCGGGGCCCAGCTGGCCGAGAGAATCGCCGCCGGTGACGCGGGGTAAGCGCGGGGAGCAATTGGGGGGGATTGACTCATCTACCTGCGTGCAGGTAGATTTATCCCATGCCGATGGGTCAGCCTCGTGCGGAAAAGACCCGGAACGCCATTCTCGCGGCCGCTGAGGAACTCTTCGCCGAGCGCGGCTTCGACGCCACCCGCCTCGAGGACATCGCGGAGCGGGTCGGCATCCGTCGCGCGTCGATCGTCTACTACTTCAAGGAGAAGCGCGAGGTCTACGACGCGATCATCGCCGACGTCCTCCACGGTCTGCACGGCACGCTCGAACAGGCCCTGACGCCGAGACCCGCGAAGCCGCTGGACCGCATCGAGGCGATCGTCGCGGCCTGGGCCAATTACGTGGGGGGCCGTCCCGCGACGGCGCGGCTGTTGCTGCGCGAGATCGCGAACACGACACCCGGCCTGACGAGCGCGGCGTGGCAGCGCGCGGGGCCCCTCGAGGAGTTCGTGCGCCGGGAGTTCACCGAGAACTCCGAGATCATCAACGCCGGCTTCGAGAAACGCAGCCCTATCCAGGTGGCCAGCACTGTGGTGGGCGCCACTTTCTTCTTCATCGCGGCCATGCCGCGCATCTTTGCGAACACCGGGTTCGACCCCACGACGCCCGAGCAGATCGAAGCGCACCGCCATGAGTTGACGCGCATTGTCCGCCGCCTGCTCCAGCCCGAGCCGACAGAGCGCTAGAGCGCCGGCCGTTTCCCGCTAGGAAACCGCCTTGGCATCGCGCAGCTGAGCCACCTCTGCGCCGCTGAAGCCGTATTCGGACAGCACCTCGTCCGTATGCTCTCCGGCGCGCGGCGGCGGACCCTGGATTTCGCAGGTGCTGCGGCTGAAACGCGGCGCCGGGGCGGCCTGACAGGTGCCGTCTTTCTCCACGAAGGTTCCCCGTGCCCGGTTGTGCGGGTGCAGCGGCGCCTCGCGCATCGAGAGCACCGGTGCGAAGCAGACGTCGCTTCCCTCCATGATCTCGCACCACTCGTCTCGAGTCTTCTGCACGAAGACCTCCCGCAGTCGCTCCTTCATCGCAGACCACTGAGTGCGATCCATCTGTTCCGGCAGGTCCGTGCCACCCAGGCCCGTCTTTTCGATCAGCTCGGCGTAGAACTGCGACTCGATCGAGCCGATCGAGACGTACTTCCCGTCCTTCGTCTCGTAGACCTCGTAGAAATGAGCTCCTCCGTCGAGCATGTTGGTGCCGCGTTCTTCGTGCCACCAGCCGAACTGATGCGCGCCGTGGATGATCGACATCAACGCCGCCACTCCGTCCACCATCGCAGCATCGACCACCTGCCCCTGGCCGGACGTGGCGCGCTCGACCAGGGCGCAGACGATTCCGTACGCGACCAACATGCCGCCTCCGCCGAAGTCTCCGACGAGGTTGAGCGGCGCCAGCGGCGGCTCGCCGGCCCGGCCGATATGCGCGAGGGCACCGGCCAGGGCGATGTAGTTGATGTCGTGACCGGCCACGTGGGCCAGGGGTCCATCCTGGCCCCAGCCCGTCATGCGCGCGTAGACCAGACCCGGATTTCGTTCCAGGCAGACATCCGGCCCCAGACCCAGCCGCTCCATGACACCCGGTCGAAAGCCCTCGAGCAGCACGTCCGCCTTCTCGACCAGGCGAAGCAGCGTCTCGACGCCGTCGGGTTGCTTCAGGTCGAGTGCGGCGCTGCGACGGCCCCGGGCCAGAAAATCGAACGCCGGCACATCGGTCGGAAGCGGGGAGCCCCCGGGTTGGACGCGGTCGATGCGGACCACCTCCGCCCCCATGTCCGACAACATCATGGTTGCGAACGGACCGGGGCCAATGCCCTGGATCTCGAGAATCTTCACACCGCTGAGGGGACCCGCCACGTGTTCCTCCTGGTCTCGTCGGGCGCACCAGCATACCCCAGCTGACGAGATGGCTCGCCCCTCCGCCTGTCGCGTTCGCACCGAGATCAGCGCTCGAACGAACCCCGCTCCAGCAGCGGGGAAATTTTCTCCGCCCCACCGGCTTTCCTTTCACTTCGGTCCCGATTACACCGGACGACGAAACCCGGCAGGACTGCACTGATGTCCTGCATCGCCCGGAAGAGCGTCACCCGGAGCCGCTGCTCTTTGCCCGGACTCCGCTCCAGCGCATGGCCGGTCGCCTCGGCGTACCACCGCGGTCATTCGCGGAAGATCTAATCGGTCAGCTCACTTTCCCGGCCGGCATCACCGGTCTCCATGTCTCCTCCTCCGGTCCGCACGACTCCGCCCCGTCTTCCAGGGCCGCCAGAAGCGGCAGCGCCTTGTCGAGCGACTCGCGCCACTCGGCGTGCGGGTCCGAATCGGCGACGACGCCGCCGCCCGCGTGGACCAGAGCGCGACCGCGCTGGGCGAAGAGGGTTCGGATCACCACCGAGAGATCGGCCGAGCCACGCGCGTCGAGATAGCCGATGGCACCCGCGTAGAGTCCGCGGCGCACCGGCTCGAGGCGATCGAGCAATCGCATGGCGGCGATCTTCGGAGCGCCGGTCATCGACCCCGGCGGAAAGGCGGCGCGAACCAGATCGAGAGCGTCGCAGCTCTTGCGCAGGCGGCCGGTCACCGTCGAGACCAGGTGGAAGACCGTCGCATACTCCTCGATCGCCAGCAGCTCGGGCACTCCGACGCTGCCCGTCTCGCAGACTCGACCCAGGTCGTTGCGCACCAGGTCCACGATCATCAGGTTCTCGGCCCGGTCCTTCTCGGAGGCAACCAACTCGGCGCGCAACGCCGCGTCCTGGACGGCATGGCATCCGCGGGGGCGCGTCCCCTTGATCGGCCGGCTCTCCACCCACCGCTCGAGATCGACGCGCAGGAAGCGCTCGGGCGAGCTTCCGATCACCGCGAGTTCCGGCAATTCGACGTAACAGGCAAAGGGCGCCGGGTTGATGCGGCGCAGCGCTCGGTAGAGTCCCCAGGGGTCTGCGTCGAAGGGACGTTCCATCCGCTGACTCAGGTTCGCCTGGTAGACGTTTCCGGCACCGATCTCGTGCTTCACCCGATCGACCGCCTTCACGTACGCGCCCTCGTCGAATCCAGTCGGCGCGGCCCGCGTGTTGCGGAAAATTTCGGCGGGACGGCGGCGCGGCGCCGCGGACACGGGCACCGCGAGCCAACCGACCAACTCGTCGAGCCCCCGCTCGGCCTCGGCGCCGACCCCCAGGGCGCAGGCCCAGGCACACCCCGCCTCGTGATCCCACGCCAGTACCTTGTCTGCAATCAGGAGCGTTGCCTCCGGAAGCCGCAGATCGTCGACTCCCCCACAGCTCACCGACTCGATCTGCGCACCGAGCTCGTACGAGAGCAGCGCAACGGCACCGCCGATGAAGGGAACCGGCGGTGCGGCGACACCGGGGTCGAGACGCGGTACAACGCGGCGCATGGCGTCGAAGTCGGAGGCCCGAACCCGGCGCGCGGCCGCACCGGCGAACGAATAGCGTCCGAGCCGCGTGCTTCGAAGCGCACTGTCCAGCAGCCACGGATTCGGCTGCACACGCAGCGCCTCGAACGCCCGCAGCGGCTCCGTCTCCGGCGGAAGCGGTCGCCAGGCCAGGCGGAGCGTGTCGGCGGGATCTGCCATGGGACTCTCCAAAGGGGAAACTGTATCCTCCTTCTCGTGCAACGCGTCTGCTACTTTCACGCCGGCTGTCCGGACGGGTTCGGGGCTGCCTGGGCCACGTGGCGCGCGTGGGGTGACGAGGGCCGCTATGTGGCCCGCGGCCACTACGATCCGGTCGACAGCCGCCGCCACGAAGGCCACTGGGTGAGCTTTGTCGACATCGCGCCGACCAACGAAGCCATCCGGGAGCTGGCCGAATCCGCCGCCCGGCTCGTCGTCCTCGACCACCACGTGAGCGCCCGAGACCGCTACCAGGCGGACCCGGGGGTCGAAAACGCACTGGCGGCAATCCCGCACCACATCGAGTTCGATCTCGAGCATTCGGGTGCAATCCTCGCATGGCGGCACTTCCATCCCGACACCCCGCCCCCCGACCTGCTTCGCTACGTCGAAGACCAGGACCTGTGGAGCTGGAAGCTCCCCCGATCCGAAGAAGTCAACGCTGCGATCGGATCCTATCCGCACGACTTCGACTCGTGGAGCCGGCTGGCCGCCCGGCCCGTGGAAGAGCTCGCCGACGAGGGGGTCCCGATCCTGCGCACCCAGGGCATCGACGTCGAGCGCGCCATCTCTCTCGCGCATCCCGTCGCGATCGGAAAGGAGCGCATCGAAGCAGTCAACGCTCGCAACCGGCGCTCGTTCATAGGCCACGAACTGGCGAAGCGCCGGGCTTTCGGCCGCGCCTGGGGTCTCGTGTACCGGGTGAGCAGCGATCGGGTCGACGCCACGATCTACTCGATCGGCGACGACGACGCGGTGAGCGTGGCCGAGCGTTTTGGCGGAGGCGGACACCGCAACGCCGCCGGCTTCAGCGTCTCGCTGCAGACCTGGCTCGACGACTTCGTCTGCTGACGCAGAGCGGCGCTACGGCCCTGCGGACCGGGGTCCCTATTCCCCCCACTGGGCGGGAGTCAGCGTCTGCATCGATAGCGCGTGGATGTCGCGGCCCATCTCCTCGGCGAGCGCGGCGAAGACGATCTGCTGACGCTCGACGGGACTCTTTTCGCTGAAGCGCTCCGACACGACCACGGCGCGGAAGTGCCCGCCACCCCCGCGCGCACCGGCGTGTCCCGCGTGCTGATCACTCTCGTCGAGCACCAGCACGTAGGTCGCGTCGAGGACCTCGCGCAATTTCGCCTCGATCCGCGCGCGGCGGTCCACGGACCTCAGTCCTTGGGGAGCCCGAGCACGCGCTCGGCGATGATGTTCTTCTGGATATTGGGCGTACCGCCGCCGATCACGACTTCGGGCCAGGCCAGCGACATATGCTGCCAGCGCCCGTCCTCGGGCGAATCGACGTCGCCTTTCCCCAGCACCGACAGGCCCCCTTCGATCTCGAGCGCCAATTCGCCCACCTCGATCTCGAGCCGCGCACGGAGCAGCTTGTTCACCGAGGTCTCGCTTCCGACCGGCTCGCCCTTGAGCTGCTTGGTCAGGTAGCGCATGCCGTTGAGCCGCATCGCCTCGATTCGGGTGTCGAACTGCGCGATCCGGCGGCGCACGTCGGGATCCTCCGAAGCCGGCCTGCCGTTCTTGTGACAGCGGTCGGCGAGTTCGCGAACGGCCTCGAGCGTACGCGTCAAACTGACGACCTCAGAAATGCTCGAACGCTCGTGAGCCAGCGCCGAGACGGTCACCTGCCAACCTTGATTTTCCTTGCCCAGCCGGTTCTCGACCGGGACCCGCAGGTCGTCGAAGAACACCTCGGCGAAGATTTCACCGCCGGCCATGTTCCGGATCGGGCGTACCGTGAGACCCGGACTGTCCATCTCGACCAGCAGGCAGGTGATGCCGTCGTGTTTCACCGCTACGTCGACCTTCGTGCGAACGAGCAGGATCATCCACTTCGACCACATGGCGATCGAAGTCCAGATCTTCTGACCGTTGACCACGTAATGATCTCCATCGCGAACGCAGCGGCACTTGAGCGAAGCGAGATCGCTTCCCGAATCCGGCTCGGAATAGCCCGTGCACCACTGGTATTTGCCATCGAGGATGTCCGGAACGAACTTCTGCTTCTGCGCTTCGGTGCCGTACTGGACGATCGCGGGTCCCACCCAGGAGAGGCCCATGAAGCATGTACCCAGGGCGGGCGCGTGGTGTCGGGCCATCTCCTCCTTGAGGATCACCTGCTCCATGAGCGAGCCGCCCCCCCCGCCCACGTCTTCGGGCCAGGAAAAGCCCACCCATCGCTTCTCCCGCACCTTGCGCTGGAACTCGGCGACGACCTCGAGGGTGCGCAGCGCACCGCTCGGGAGGTTCTCGTCCAGGAACGCGCGCACCTCGGTGCGAAAGGCCTCTTCCTGCGGTGTGAGGTTGAAATCCATGCCTCAGTTTCCCTCGCCTGCGATGAGGTTGAAATCCATGCCTCAGTTTCCCTCGCCTGCGATGAGGTTGAAATCC